>NZ_CVTN01000075.1:57091-160094 GCF_900004915.1 Pseudomonas sp. 31 R 17 | reverse complement strand
GGGGCAAGAGCGTTTTGCTTACTTTTGCGCTTTTCAAAAGTGAGCCGCTGTAAAAGCGGAACCATTAGCAGCCGTTACCGCAGAAACGGATATGCACTCGGTCTGACCCAACATCCTGGTCGGCCCTGAGGCCGCCATCGGGGGCAAGCCCCCTCCCACATTTAGATCTGTGAATACATTCAAAGTGTGGGAGGGGGCTTGTCCCCGATAGCGGCCTGAAGCAATCATAATTTTGCGATCGACACCTCAGTCGATTTCACAAAGGCAATCACCTCGCTGCCAATCACCAGCTCCAGCTCTTTCACCGAGCGCGTGGTGATTACAGACGTGACAATGCCCGAGGCCGTCTGCACGTCGATCTCCGACAACACGTCGCCGACCACGATTTCCTTGATGGTGCCTTTGAATTGGTTACGCACGTTGATGGCTTTAATAGTCATGGTGGTTTTCCTGTACAGGTTATTGAGCCCAACGCAATTGCGTCGGCAGCGGTGAAACAGGTTCGGGTTCCGGCGGTGAGCCGGGCAGCGACAGCACGCGGTTGAGCACTTCGGCCTCCAGCGCGGCCAGGCGATGTGAGCCACGGGCGCGCGGGCGTGGCAGGTCGATGCTCAGGTCGAGGCCGATTTCGCCGTCTTCGATCAGGATCACCCGGTCGGCAATCGCCACGGCTTCGCTGACGTCATGGGTGACCAGCAGCACGGTAAAGCCGTGCTTTTGCCAGAGGTTTTCGATCAGTTGCTGCATCTCGATCCGGGTCAGGGCATCCAGCGCGCCCAGCGGTTCGTCGAGCAGCAACAGGCGCGGCTGGTGAATCAAGGCGCGCGCCAGGGCGACACGCTGCTTCTGCCCACCGGACAAAGCCGCCGGCCACTCATCGGCACGCTCGGCCAGGCCCACCGCCTCCAGCGCTTGCAACGCCCTGGGGCGCCAGTTGCCCTTGAGGCCCAGGCCGACGTTGTCGATGATCTTTTTCCACGGCAGCAGGCGCGCTTCCTGGAACATCAGCCGCGTGTCTTCGATCGCCTCGTGCAGCGGCGCGGAGCCCGCCAGCAGTTCGCCGCCACTGGCGTTGTCCAGGCCCGCCAGCAGGCGCAGCAAGGTGCTCTTGCCGCAACCGCTGCGGCCGACCACGGCCACGAACTGGCCGGCAGGAATATGCAGGTCGATGTCCTTGAGCACTTCGCGAGCGCCAAAAGACTTGCGCAACTTGCGCACCGCCAGGGGGATACCCTTAAGCAGGCGCGGGGGTTGTTGAGCCGTCATGCCGCACCTCCCTTGCTCACTTGATACGCCGGGTGCCAGCGCAGCCATACCCGTTCCAGGCCACGCGCCGCCAGGTCGGCCAGCTTGCCGAGGATCGCGTACATCACGATCGCCAGCACCACCACGTCGGTTTGCAGGAATTCGCGGGCATTCATCGCCAGGTAACCGATGCCGGAACTGGCCGAGATGGTTTCCGCCACGATCAACGTCAACCACATGAAGCCCAGGGCAAAGCGCACGCCCACCAGGATCGACGGCAACGCGCCCGGCAGGATCACTTGCCAGAACAGGCTGAAGCCGGACAAACCGTAGCTGCGCGACATTTCCACCAGCGCCGGGTCGACGTTGCGGATGCCGTGGTAGGTGTTCAGGTAGATCGGAAACAACGTGCCCAGGGCCACCAGGAAAATCTTCGCGGTCTCGTCAATCCCGAACCACAGGATCACCAATGGAATCAGCGCCAGGTGCGGCACGTTGCGGATCATCTGCACCGAGCTGTCGAGCAGACGTTCGCCCCACTTCGACAGGCCGGTGATAAAGCCCAGGGCCAGGCCGATGCTGCCACCGATCACAAAGCCCAGGCCCGCGCGCCAGCCGCTGATAGCCAGGTGCGTCCAGATTTCGCCGCTGCGGACCAGGTTGACGCCTGCCTCGATAACGGCACTGGGCGCCGGCAGAATACGCGTGGACAACCAACCTGCCGTCACCGACAACTGCCACACCGCCAGCAATAGAATCGGCAGCACCCAGGGCGCCACGCGATGGCTGAGTTTCTCAAGGTTCATGGCGCCCCTCAGCTCTGTGATGCAGCTTTGGGAAGGATGTCGTTGGCCACCATCTCGCCGAACGGGCTGACATAGCCGGCGCCTTTCGGCAGTTCGGGACGTTCGATATCCAGGTGCGGGAACAGTAACTCGGCGACCCGATACGACTCTTCCAGGTGCGGATAACCGGAGAAGATAAAGGTGTCGATGCCCAAGTCCGCGTATTCCTTGACCCGCGCCGCAACCGTTGGGCCATCGCCCACCAGCGCCGTGCCCGCGCCGCCGCGCACCAGGCCGACCCCGGCCCACAGGTTGGGGCTGACTTCCAGGTTGTCGCGACTGCCGCCGTGCAAGGCCGCCATGCGCTGCTGGCCCACCGAGTCGAAGCGCGCCAGGGACGCCTGGGCGCGGGCGATGGTGTCGTCGTCCAAGTGGGAGATCAGTTTATCGGCGGCTTTCCAGGCCTCCTCGTTGGTTTCACGCACGATCACATGCAAGCGAATGCCGAAGCGCAGGGTGCGCCCGAGCTTGTCGGCCTTGGCCCGCACCTGCGCGATCTTTTCCGCCACCGCTGCCGGTGGTTCGCCCCAGGTCAGCACCATTTCCACTTGTTCGGCCGCCAGGTCCTGGGCCGCCTCGGACGATCCGCCAAAATACAGCGGCGGGCGTGGCTGCTGGACCGGCGGGTAGAGCAATTTGGCGCCCTTGACGCTGATGTGCTCGCCGTCGTAATCCACGGTTTCGCCTTCAAGCACGCGGCGCCAGATGCGGGTGAATTCCACCGAGGCCTGGTAGCGCTCTTCGTGACTGAGGAACAAGCCGTCGCCGGCCAGCTCCTCCGGGTCACCGCCGGTGACCAGGTTGAACAGTGCGCGGCCGCCGGACAGGCGATCCAGGGTCGCGGCCTGACGCGCGGCTACCGTCGGGGAAATGATCCCGGGGCGCAGCGCGACAAGAAATTTCAGACGCTGGGTCACGGGGATCAGCGAGGCCGCCACCAGCCAGGAGTCTTCGCAGGAGCGCCCGGTCGGGATCAGCACCCCGCCGAAGCCCAGGCGGTCGGCGGCCTGTGCCACTTGTTGCAGGTAACCGTGATCGACGGCGCGAGCGCCTTCGGCGGTGCCGAGGTAATGACCGTCGCCATGGGTAGGCAGGAACCAGAAAATATTGAGGCTCATGGAGTTGTCTCCTGAAGAAATCGGATTACGGCGCTTTGGCAACAGCGGCGGGTGGGGTCCAGATCACGTCCTTGATACTCAAGGGCTTGGGAATCAATTTGAGCTGGTAGAAGGTGTCGGCGATTTTCTGCTGGGCCGCGACCACTTCCGGCGTCAGGAACAGTGCGCCGTAGCCCTGGCGTTTCACCGAGGTCAGGGTGATATCAGCCGGCAGGCCGAGCAGCGGCGCGACCTGGTCAGTCACTTGCTGCGGGTTGGCCTTGGACCATTCGCCCACGGCGCGCACTTCTTCCACCAGCGCCTTGATCACCTCGGGATGCTGTTCGGCGTAAGGCTTGGTGGCCAGGTAGAACTGGTGGTTGTCGGCAATGCCGGTGCCGTCGCGCAGGGTGCGCGCTTGCAGCTGTTTCTCGGCGGCGGCCTGGTACGGGTCCCAGATCACCCAGGCGTCCACGCTGCCGCGCTCGAAGGCGGCGCGGGCATCGGCGGGCGGCAGGAATACGGTTTTCACGTCGGTGTAGTTGAGGCCGGCGTCTTGCAGGGCACGCACCAGCAGGTAATGCACGTTCGAGCCTTTGTTCAGGACAACGGTTTTGCCCTTGAGCTCAGCCACCGACTTGATCGTAGAGTCTTTCGGTACCAGGATCGCTTCACTGGTCGGCGCCGGTGGTTCATAGGCCACGTAAAGCAGATCCGCACCGGCGGCCTGGGCGAACACCGGTGGGGTTTCGCCGGTGACGCCAAAGTCGATGGAGCCGACATTCAGGCCCTCAAGCAGTTGCGGGCCACCGGGGAACTCGGTCCATTGCACCTGCACGCCCTGCGCAGCCAGGCGCTTTTCCAGCGAGCCCTTGGCCTTGAGCAGCACCAGCGTGCCGTACTTCTGATAACCGATCCGCAGGGTGTCTGCGGCGTGGGCTTGAACGATGGCGCCGAAGGACACAGCCGCAGCAAACAGTGCGACCAGACCGCGACGCAAAATGACAGTGCGCATGGCGCTCTCTCCAAATATGCGAGTGGGGTATTGGCTGCACCTGCTTGGCCGTTGGCGGCTGAGTAAGGTGAGTGTTTCCAGATGTCGGGGTAAGGCTCAAATGCTCCAGCGAGCACTCAACAAGCGTTCATTCAGTACATGCGGGTCCAGCGGTTTCGGGCGGCGGGCCATGGCGCTGTAAAACTGCTCCAGGGCTTCCTGCAGACGCTGTTCAAGCACCGGCACCAACTGCGCCTGGGCACTGCCTTCGCCGTAGGCGATCTGGCTGTCTTCGGCAAAAATCCCGTGGAGCAATTCCTGCGCCTTCAGCGCCGACAACACCGGCTTGAGGGCGTAATCCACCGCCAGCATGTGCGCGATGCTGCCGCCGGTGGCCATCGGCAACACCACCTTGTGGGCCAGGGCACGCTCGGGCAGCAAGTCGAGTACCGTCTTCAGCGCACCGGAGAACGAGGCCTTGTACACCGGCGTGGCGATCACCAGGCCATCGGCATTCGCTACCTGCTGCAACAGGTCGATGACCTTGGGGCTGTCGAACCGCGCATGCAGCAGGTCTTCGGCCGGGAAGTCACGAATCTGGTAACTCACCACTTCCACGCCCTGGTCCTGCAGCCATTGGCGGGTTTTCTCCAGCAAAACCCCGGATCGGGAACGCTGACTGGGACTGCCTCCAAGTGTTACGACCAGCATGTAGGGAATTCCTTACGCAAGTGTCGGCGGTTCGCTGTGCAGCGATGACGCCAAGGTGGAACAGACCTTAGCAGCAGATTCATATATCTTTAAATCTTATTTATTCATTTGTTTATTCCATAAAAACATATACGGAAAACAGATCGCCGCGCGAAAAAAAAGGCCATCGAAATGGCCTGAAAACCCCTGCTTGAAATGCGCTCAACATGTGGGAGGGGGCTTGCCCCCGATTACGGTGTGTCAGTTACCAAATTTTTACCTGATCCACCGCTATCGGGGGCGAGCCCCCTCCCACATGGGTCCCTGTTTCCAGGTTTGAGCTGTGTTAACGGTTGGGCTGAGGGGTGAGGCGCAGGTATGGCTTCACTGCACGGTAGCCCTTGGGAAAGCGTTGCTTGATCTCTTCCTCGTCCTTGAGCGACGGTACGATCACCACGTCATCGCCGTCCTGCCAGTTGGCCGGTGTGGCGACCTTATGGTTGTCGGTCAACTGCAGCGAGTCGATCACCCGCAGGATTTCGTGGAAGTTACGGCCGGTGCTCGCCGGGTAGGTGATGGTCAGGCGGATCTTCTTGTTCGGGTCGATCACGAACAGTGAGCGCACGGTGAGGGTGTCGCTGGCGTTGGGGTGGATCAGGTCGTAGAGGTCGGATACCTTGCGGTCGGCATCGGCCAGGATCGGGAAATTGACGACGGTGTCCTGGGTTTCGTTGATGTCTTCGATCCACTTGTGGTGCGAGTCCACCGGGTCGACCGACAGCGCGATGGCCTTGACGCCGCGCTGGGCGAATTCATCCTTGAGCTTGGCGGTGAAGCCCAATTCCGTGGTGCACACCGGCGTAAAGTCCGCCGGGTGGGAAAACAGCACACCCCAGCTATCGCCCAGCCATTCGTGGAAACGAATCTTGCCGGCGCTGGAATCCTGTTCGAAGTCGGGGGCGATATCGCCCAGTCTTAGGCTCATGGTGTGGCTCCTGATGAGTGCTTATGGAGCCCACTGTGCATGCATAGGGGAAATTTTAAAAAGAATAAATATCGATTTATCTAGATGATAAAGGAATATTAAAAATCTGTTCATTGGACGTGATCAGCGCTGAAGAGCACCATCTTCTTCAAGGTTCGAGAAGGCCTTGAGACGCTGTACAAAGAGGGTTCAGGAAGGGCTTGCGGGGGTTGAGCCCGACTTGAAAAGCAAGACACCTTGCCCGGCATTGCGCCGGGCAAGGTTTTACAGTCTTACAACAGCGGGATCGAGTAGCTGACGATCAAGCGGTTTTCGTCCTGGTTACGCGCGTTGGCGATATCGCTGCGCCACATAGCATTCTTCCATGCCACGCCGACGTTTTTCAGCGGACCTTCCGGTACGACGTAGGCAACAGTGATGTCACGTTCCCACTCGGACTGGCCGGTGAACTCGGTACGGTTGCTGGCAACGGTGTCGATATGGTCGCCTTTGAGGTAAACCACACCCGCGGTCAGGCCAGGTACGCCGACTTTGGCAAAGTCATAGGAGTAGCGTGCTTGCCAGGTACGCTCGCCGGCACGCGCGAACTTCTGGATCTGCATGTCAGTGGTGATGTAGGCCGACGAACCGTCGCCCTGGTTCAGCCAAGGGAAGTCGCTGCTGCCATTGCTGACCTGGTAACCGCCACCGAAGGTGTGACCGGCAACCGAGTACAGGAACAGGCCGCTGTACAGGTTGTTGTCGACTTTGCCGCGACCGGAGTTGACGCCACCGTAGTTGCCTGTGGAGAAGTAGGCGGACTGGTTGCCGTTGTTACCGTCGTCGGAGCTGTTGAAATAACGCAGGTCAGACTTCAACACGCCCGGACCGATGGCCCAGTTGTGGGTCAGGCCCAGGAAGTGCTGCTTGTAGAAATCTTCCAGGTTGCCGTAGTAGTACTGGGCGGTCAGATCCTTGGTGATCTTGTAGTCGCCACCGGCGTAGTAGAACTTGTTGCTCGAACGCCAGTTCACGCCACGGCTGTTGGCGCCGGAGATGGACAGGCTTTCGTTGTTGCTGGAGTTACGGCCCTTGGCTTTTTCGATCTGGCCGGCAACCAGGGTCAGGTCCTTGATGTCGCTGGAGGTGATCTGGCCACCCTGGAAGGTCTGCGGCAGCAGACGACCATCATTGGTCACGATAACCGGCAGCTTGGGCTGCAAGGTACCCAGCTTCAATTCAGTCTGGGAAATCTTGGCTTTGGCAGTCAGGCCCAGGCTCGAGTAGTTATCAACGGCTTCGCCATTGGACTTGCTCGGGAAGATGGTGCCGCCGTAGGACGTAGCGGTCGCGCCGTTGGTGCCGCCGCCGGAATCCAGGCGAACACCCAACAGGCCGATAGCGTCAAGACCGAAGCCAACGGTGCCTTGGGTATAACCGGAGATGAAACGCAGATCGAAGCCTTGGCCCCATTCTTCGTTCTTGCTCGGGTTAGCCGTGCCTTCGCGGTTATCGGTGTTGATATAGAAGTTACGCAGACCCAGTGTGGCCTTGCTGTCTTCGATGAAACCGGCAGCGCCTGCTTGCTGGGCGATTGCGCCCAACGCTACAGCCACAGCCAAGGTGGACTTCTTCATGTACCGCTCCTCTCATTTCTAATTTTTGTATTTCTTTGGTCTCGGGTCTGACGCCCTTGATCCAACAGATGCGCGATTAGCGCCGGATAGTGACCACCAAGTCAATCGTAACCTTGTGTGTCTACTACCTTCGTCTAATAGCAGTTGATTTGGTCCCTGCAGGGTAATGAGTTTTTCATACACCCAAAAAGAATTGTTTCATTCTTTTTCATACGATCCAGGAATAAGCGAATTCGTGAAACAGGCTGGTCAGGATAGACGACCCGTCCACAAGCTAATTCCTAAAGGGTATTTTTTTATGCTTTTTTAGATCGATTAGTCTTGACGTTCCATTGCATACGTCACTGATCATCAAAAAGGCGACGCCATCATGGCCAAAGGCACATCATTCCGTCAATTTGTTACAGTTTTTGTATCGGTATTAGTTTCTTTTGATGTCAACGGCTGACGGCCTCTACGAACACGCTATCGGCACACATCAACGCTTCTGAAGGGGCATCAAGCGTTGCATAAACGCGGTCCAATGTGGGAGGGGCAAGCCCCCTCCCACATTTGGATAGGTATTGGTTTACAAAGCCTTCTCGAAGATCTTCGAGTTGCGCTGATAGTTGTACAGCGATGCCCGCGCCGACGGCAGGCGGTCTACGCTGCTCGTCACAAAGCCGCGTTCACGGAACCAATGGGCGGTGCGGGTGGTGAGGACGAACAAGGTCTTCAGGCCCTGGGCCCGGGCACGGGTCTGGATGCGCTCAAGCAACACATCGCCGCGCGCGCCATGGCGGTATTCCGGATTCACCGCCAGGCACGCCAATTCACCCGCATCCGAATCCGCGATCTGATACAACGCCGCGCAAGCGATGATCATCCCTTCGCGCTCGACCACGCTGAACTGCTCGATCTCGCGCTCCAGCACTTCGCGCGAGCGACGCACCAGGATGCCCTGCTCTTCCAGCGGGCTGATCAGGTCGAGCAAACCGCCGACGTCCTCGATCGCCGCTTCGCGCACCAGTTCGAATTGCTCCTGGGCGACCAGCGTACCGCCGCCATCGCGGGTGAACAGTTCGGTGAGCAAGGCGCCGTCTTCGACATAGCTGACAATATGGCTGCGCCCTACTCCGCCACGGCAGGCCTCGGCGGCGGCATCGAGCAGCTCGGCCTGGTAGTTGCTGCCCAGGCGTTGCAGGTGGGCCGGCACTTGCTGCGGTCGCAGCTCGCGCACCAGGCGGCCGTTTTCATCGATAAGACCGAGATCGGCGCCGAACAGCAGCAATTTGTCGGCACCCAGGTCGATGGCGGCGCGGGTGGCGACGTCTTCGCAGGCCAGGTTGAAGATTTCACCGGTGGGCGAATAACCCAACGGCGACAGCAGCACGATGGAGCGCTCGTCCAGCAGGCGGCCGATGCCTTTGCGGTCGACCCGGCGCACTTCGCCGGTGTGGTGATAGTCCACGCCTTCGAGCACACCGATTGGCCGCGCAGTCACCAGGTTGCCGCTGGCCACCCGCAGGCGCGAGCCCTGCATGGGCGATGAGGCCATGTCCATGGACAGACGCGCTTCGATGGCGATACGCAGGTGCCCCACGGCGTCGATCACGCACTCCAGGGTTGCCGCATCGGTAATGCGCAAGCCTTCGTGGTAGGCAGGAACCAGGCCACGCGCTTCAAGGCGGGCTTCGATTTGCGGACGCGAGCCGTGGACCAGCACCAGTCGCACACCCAGGCTGTGCAACAGCACCAGGTCGTGGACGATATTGCCGAAATTCGGGTGTTCCACACCATCGCCGGGCAGCATGACCACAAAGGTGCAGTCGCGGTGAGCGTTGATGTAGGGCGAAGCGTGACGAAGCCAATTAACGTAGTCGGGCATAACACCTGGGCCTGTAATAAAAAGCAGCCAAAAAGGGATCAATCGTGAAAGCGCACAGCGGGCTGATGGTTATCGTCGGAACAGGCTTGGCGACACGCTCACTCTCCTTCTATGTACGAACAGGCAGGGGTTAATTTATGCAGGTTTCAGGCAGTAATGTTCGATCAGTTCCCGCAATAGACGCACTGTAGGCGTCAAGCGTGACATTTCGAGGTATTCGCCCGGCTGGTGCGCACAGGCGATATCGCCAGGGCCTAGCACCAGGGTTTCGCAACCAAGGCGCTGAAGATAAGGCGCTTCGGTGCCGAACGCCACCGCTTCGGCGCGATGACCGGTTAAACGCTCTGCGACCCTTACCAGTTCGGCGTCTTCCGGCTGTTCGAACGGCGGCACTTCGGGGAACAGCGGCGCGTAGTCGATCTTGACCTGATGACGCTCGGCCAGGGGTTGCAGCTTCTGCCGGATGGCGGCGCGCAGGACCTGCGGGTCCATGCCCGGCAACGGCCGCAGGTCGAATTCCAGGGAGCATTGGCCACAGATGCGGTTGGGGTTGTCGCCGCCATGGATACAGCCAAAGTTCATGGTCGGCTGCGGCACGCTGAACTGCGGGTTGCGGTATTCGCGTTGCCAGGCCAGGCGCAGGCCGCGCAGTTCGCCGATGGCGTCGTGCATGGCTTCCAGGGCGCTGTGGCCCAGGCTCGGGTCCGATGAATGGCCGCTTTGGCCAAGAATGTCGATGCGCTCCATCATCACGCCTTTGTGCAGGCGGACCGGCTTGAGACCGGTCGGCTCGCCGATCACCGCCGCACGGCCCAGCGGGCGTCCGGCTTCGGTCAACGCCCGAGCGCCGGACATGGAGCTTTCCTCATCGCACGTGGCGAGGATCAGCAGCGGTTGCTTGAACGGTTGATCGAGCAGCGGCAACACGGCTTCGATGACCAGGGCAAAGAAGCCCTTCATGTCGCAACTGCCCAGTCCTACCCAGCGGCCGTCGACTTCCGTCAGCTTGAGCGGATCGGTTTTCCACAATGCCGCGTCGTAGGGCACCGTGTCGCTGTGACCGGCCAGCACCAGGCCGCCGGGGCCGCTGCCAAAGCTGGCCAGCAGGTTGAATTTGCCGGGGCTGACGTGCTGGATGTCGATGGCAAAGCCCAGGTCGCCCAGCCAGGTGGCGAGCAGATCGATCACCGGGCGGTTGGTCTGGTCCAGCGACGCTTGAGTGCAACTGACCGACGGCGCGGCAATCAACGCGGCGAACTGCTCTTTCATGGACGGTAACGGCATGCGCGGTCTCCAACTTCCCGGATGAGCCCCACTATAGAGCCATCTGCACGACACAATAAACCGTTGCGGCACGTTGCCGGGCTCAGTCCTGTACACTGCACGACCTTGGCAGCCACACTTTTCCCCGGCTGCGCTCCCGATCCTGGATTTTCCGGCCATGCAGAAAGAAACCGAAATCAAGCTCCGCGTCAGCCGCGAGACACTCGCCGCGCTGCGTGAGCACCCGCTACTGAAAAAACGCAACAAAAGTGGCTGGGAACGCCGTGAGTTGATGAATCAGTACTTCGACACCCCCGAACGCGACCTGGCCCAGGCCAAGGTGGCCCTGCGCCTGCGCAAGGACGGTGACGACATCATCCAGACCCTCAAGACCCGCGGCCAGAGTGTTGCCGGCTTGTCGGAACGCAACGAATACAACTGGGACCTGCCCAAAGCCAAGCTCGACGTGAAGAAGCTCGACGGCGAGTGCTGGCCCGAGCAACTGGCCGAGCTGGACAAAAAGACCCTCAAGCCGATTTTTACCACCGACTTCGTGCGCGAACGCGCCGAAATCGCCTGGGGTCGCGGCAAGGCCAAGGTGGTGATCGAAGCCGCCCTGGACCTGGGCCATGTGGTCGTCGGCAAGCAGAAGGAAGAAATCTGCGAGCTGGAACTGGAACTGCGCGAAGGCGAGCCCGCAGCCCTGCTGGAGCTGGCCGCCGAACTGGCGGCGACCCTGGCGCTGATGCCGTGTGACATCAGCAAGGCCGAACGTGGCTATCGCCTGTACGACGCCAGCAGCTATTCACTGAGCCTGCCGGCACCGCAGATTCACGCCGAAATGCCGTTGGACGATGCCTTCGCCGCAATCATGTGGCACCTGCTGGGCAGCAGCCAGCGCCTGGCCGAGCAATATCGCTTCAATGGCCACTGGCGTCTGCTGCAGGATTGGGTCGAGAACCTGGGCGAATTGCGCGCCCTGATCGGCAGCCTCGGCCAGGCCGCGCCGCGTCAATCCACCAGTGAGCTGCGCAGTGCCCTCGATGCGTTGCTGGAAGACTGGCGCCCGCTGGTCCAGGCCGGTGACGACGACGAAGACATTCGCAAAGCCGCACCGGAGCAGTTCGTTGAAGAATTGCAGGATGTGCGCTGGGGCCTGTTCTCCCTGAACACCTCGCGCTGGCTGCTGGCCCGCACCTGGACCGAAGCGCGCAACGTGCGTGGCAACCGTCAGGGCGCCGCGCAGATCACCAACTGGCTACCGCGCCTGCTGGCCGATGACGCCGTTGCCCTGCAACTGCCGCGTTACCAGCAGCAGCCCGAAGACCTGGCCGAGCAATTGCCGCGCATCGAACGCATCCAGGCCTGGCTGCACCATGCGCGCCACGTGGTGGACATCCCGGAACTGGACCGCTTGTACGGCGAGCTGAACAAGCTGGCGCACCTGGCCAACCAGCCGATTACCGATGAGTCGCTGGATGCGCGGATGCACCAGGCGATTGCGGTGTATCAGAATCGGGCCTGGAAGACGCTTCTGCGCCTGTAATATCGCCATCGGGGGCAAGCCCCCTCCCACAGGGGAATGCAATCCAATGTGGGAGGGGGCTTGCCCCCGATGAGGCCCTCCCTGTCAGCGCAATACTGGCAGGCTGGTGGTGGACTTGATCTCCGACAAAGCCACAATCGAATTGACCTCCTGAATCCCCGGCACCATCGACAACTTGTCAAAGAAAAACCGCTCGTACGCCTCGATGTCCGACGCAACAATGCGCAATAAAAAATCCACCGCCCCCATCAGCACGTAACACTCCAGCACTTCCGGAAAGCCACGAATTGCCTCGGTAAACTCGGTGAAGTTGGAGCGACCGTGGGCATTGAGTTTGACCTCGGCGAAAATCTGCGTGTTGAGGCCGATTTTCTTGCGGTCCAGCAGCGTCACCTGGCCGCGAATCACGCCCTCTTCCTTCAGCCGCTGGATGCGCCGCCAGCAGGGCGACTGGGACAGGCCGACCTGTTCGGCGATCTGCGCGCTGGAGAGCGAGGCGTCCTCTTGCAGCAGGGCCAGGATACGGCGGTCATAGACGTCCAACTCACCGTGCATAAAAATACCTTCTATGGCGCTTATATTGAATTATCTGATTCAATTTTCAGCGATTCATGCGCATCTTAGATAAGAAATCTCCCAAGGCGAATGTAAAAATTTCTTCAGTCGAATCTGGAGAGTCAGCATGCACGCCGTCGAAACCGTCCACCCTGTCACCCGCGCCGATGCGTGGGCTGTCGATAGCCTTCAGTGCGAGGCCCATTATCGGATTGCCGCAGAGGCTGAACCGGACGTGCTGTGCCGGGTACTGAATTACTTCGCGCTGCAATTTCTCACGCCCAGACAGGTGATCGTGAACAGGCAAGACGACCTGCTGCATATCGACATCGTGATGGACGGCCTGAGCTGGCATCGCGCCAAGGTGATCGGTGAAAAGTTTCGAAACCTGATCAGCGTGTGTTCCGTCGAGCTGTGGCCGGCAGGTAGCACACGGCCTCACGCCGTGGTGGCAGCCTCTCGGCAAAAGCCTGCAACACACGCCCAGGGAGAATGTTCAGAAGCTGGCTAGCCTGGGATTACACCCCGACGCCAGGAACCTCCATGTCTCCCGTCCTGCAAGATCGCCCTCTGGAACTGCAACAGTTGCTGCCTGCATTGCTCGAGCAGCAACTGATTACGCCAGCGACGGCGCGGCAGTTGTCGTCCGCGCCCGCCAGCGCCCGGCACCCCCTGGAATTGATCGCCGCACAAGGACCGTGCCTGGAAACACTGACGCAGTGGCTGGCCCGGCACGTCGATCAGCCTTATCTGCGCATCGACCCGTTGAAGATCGACGTGGCGACGGTGGTGCCGCTGATGTCCCACGCCTTCGCCCAGCGCCACGCCATCCTGGCAGTGGCCGTGGATGCGCGCAGCGTGACGGTTGCCAGCGCCCAGCCCCATGTCAGCGGCTGGGAGGCCGGGCTTTCCCAGGTACTCAAACGCTCGATCAAGCGCGTGGTGGCCAACCCTCAAACCCTCCAGCGCTGTATCAATGAATTTTACCGTCTGGCCAAATCGGTCAGCGGCGCCGACCAGCAAATGGCGCCCCCCGGTACTGTCGAACGGCTCAGCCTGGGCGCCGGCGATAGCGAACCGCATGCCGATGACGCGCATATCGTCAATATCGTCGACTGGCTGTTGCAGTACGCCTTTGATCAACGGGCCAGCGATATCCATATCGAGCCCTGCCGCGAACAGGGGCGTGTGCGCTTTCGCATTGACGGGCTGTTGCATGACGTCTACCAATTTCCGCCCCAGGTCACCACCGCTGTCGTCAGCCGGCTGAAAAGCCTTGGGCGTATGAATGTGGCAGAGAAGCGCAAGCCCCAGGATGGGCGCATCAACATGAAAACGGCGGGCGTTGAAGTGGAACTGCGCCTGTCGACCTTGCCCATCGCCTTCGGCGAAAAGCTGGTCATGCGCATTTTTGATCCCCAGGTGCTGCTCAAGGATTTCGATCAACTGGGGCTGTCCGCCGACGATCAGCAGCGCTGGCAGATCATGACCCGACAGGCCAACGGCATCATTCTGGTCACCGGCCCTACCGGCTCGGGCAAGACCAGCACGCTCTACAGCACCCTCAGGCAACTGGCGACCCGGGAGGTCAACCTGTGCACGGTGGAGGACCCCATCGAAATGGTCGAGCCGGCGTTCAACCAGATGCAGGTGCAGCACAACATCGACCTGACCTTCGCCAGCGGTATCCGTGCGTTGCTGCGTCAGGACCCGGACATCATCATGATCGGCGAGATTCGCGACCAGGAGACCGCCGAAATGGCGATCCAGGCCGCGCTGACCGGGCACCTGGTGCTGTCGACCCTGCACACCAACGATGCGCCGAGCGCCATCAGCCGCTTGCAGGAGTTGGGCATCGCTCATTATTTGATCAAGGCGACACTGATAGGCGTCATGGCACAGCGCCTGGTGCGCGTGCTGTGCCCCCATTGCAAACGCGCCGTGGCCGACGTCTACGCAGCGGTCGGGTGTGGAGAGTGCCGCGACAGTGGCTATCGGGGCAGGGCCGGGCTTTACGAGATCATGGTCCTGGATGAAACCCTCAAGGCGCTGATCACCCCCGGCGCCGACGTTCAGGCCTTGCGCCATGCCGCACTCGGGCAAGGCATGCACAGCCTGCGGATGGCCGGCCTGCAAAAGGTGAAGGCGGGGCTGACGACGCTGGCGGAGGTCCTCAGGGTTACCCCTGGGGATTCAGAAACAAATCCTTTGAGCATTGGGCAATGAAACCGTCCTTATCCGTGACGACACCGTTACAATCGACCGAACGTCGTGTCACTGACATCATCAGATAGGGAATCGCAATGCAGATCGGAACCGTACTGCTTCTTTTCGTGGGATTGGCCATTGCCATCCTGTTCATGGGTTTCAAGGTGGTGCCCCAGGGCTACCAGTGGACCGTCGAACGTTTCGGCCGCTATACCAACACCCTCAAGCCCGGCCTGAACATCATCATCCCGGTCATGGACCGCATCGGCCGCAAGATCAACGTGATGGAAAGCGTGCTGGATATCCCGCCCCAGGAAGTGATTACCGCCGACAACGCCACCGTGCAGATTGACGCCGTGTGCTTCTTCCAGGTGGTCAACACTGCCCAGGCCGCGTATGAGGTGAACAACCTCGAACATGCCATTCGCAACCTGCTGCAAACCAATATCCGTACGGTGCTCGGCTCCATGGAGCTGGATGCCATGCTCAGCCAGCGCGACGGTATCAACGAAAAGCTGCTGCGCACCGTCGACGAAGCCACGGCGCCGTGGGGCATCAAGATCACCCGTATCGAAATCAAGGACATCAGCCCGCCCGCCGACCTCATGGCGGCCATGTCCGGGCAAATGAAAGCCGAGCGGATCAAGCGTGCGCAGATCCTCGAAGCCGAAGGCCTGCGAGCCTCGGCGATCCTTACCGCCGAGGGCAAGAAACAGGCGCAGATCCTCGAGGCAGAGGGTAGCCGCCAGGCCGCCTTCCTCGAATCCGAAGCCCGTGAACGTCAGGCCGAGGCTGAAGCCCGCGCGACCCAGGTGGTCTCGGAAGCGATCGCCTCCGGCAACGTGCAGGCGGTGAACTACTTCGTCGCGCAGAAATACATCGATGCCCTGGGCAAGCTGGCATCGGCCAACAACAGCAAAGTCATCCTGATGCCGCTGGAAGCCAGCCAGGTGATTGGTGCCGTGGGCGGTATCGGCGAGATCGTCAAAGCCACTTTCGACAACAAGAAAGGCTGAGGTCGCCACCATGTGGGATTTCCTGCAGCATCTTTCGTTCTGGGACTGGTTGGCGCTGGGCACCGTGTTGTTGATTCTCGAGGTGTTCGGTGCCGGAGGCTACCTGTTGTGGATGGGTATCGCCGCAGCGGCCGTGGGCGTGATCAAGTTTATCGTCCCGCCCCTTGGACTTGAGTGGCAACTGCTGCTGTTCGCCCTGTTGTCGATATTGACGGCCGTGTACTGGTGGCGACGCCAACGCAGCAGTGCCAAGGCCAGCGACCAGCCCGGCTTGAACGAGCGCGGCTCAGAGCTGGTCGGGCGCACGTTCGTGGTGCATCAGGCGATAGTGGACGGCAGGGGCAAGGTCAAGGTCGGCGATGGCGTATGGATGGTCACCGGTACCGATGCCCCTGTAGGCGCTCAAGTCCGCGTGATTGGGCAGGATGGCGTGGTTTTAAAGGTTGAAACTGTTTAGTCAGTGATGGAACTGGATAAGGTTAACTACAATCAAAACGTACAGATAACCCACCGGAGTCACCCATCATGCGTCTTAAATATGCTGTAGCAACCCTCGCTGTGCTCTCCCTCCCTGTCGGCTCAGCCATGGCCGACAGCTTCTGGCGTAATGTCATCTCGTCGGGCGCCACCACCGGCTCGACCTACCTGACCTTCAAGGACCACAAAATGGTCGTCGCCGCCCAGGACGACGCCGGCAGCTTCGTCGCCAGCGACGGCGGCATCCGCGGCCCGTACCTGGAAGCGGCCATGCAGAAAGTGCGCGCCGACAACCCTGGCCTGCAGGCCACGGACATGGAACTGGCCAACGCCATCCTCGCGAAGAACGCTGTTACCGAGTAATGCATACAGCGTAAAAAATGCCGCTTTTTCAAGCGGCATTTTTTTGCCTGCAACATGACGAATCGTTCACGGGCGACAGGCTATATTCAGTCGAGCCGTGCAACCATGCAGGACTCACACGTCCATCACTCATCGCCTACCGGATGCCTTCTTCGTCATGAGCCAACAGCCCTTCCTGCCGTTCTCCAAACCTACCATTGACGAAGCCACGATCTCGGCGGTCGGCGATGTCCTGCGTTCCGGCTGGATCACCAGTGGGCCGAAGGTGCAGGCATTCGAAGCGCAGTTGTCGGAGTACTTTGGCGGTCGCCCGGTGCGCACCTTCAACTCCGGCACCTGCACCATGGAGATTGCCTTGCGCATCGCCGGCATCGGGCCTGGGGATGAAGTCATCACGACGCCAATCTCCTGGGTCGCCACGGCCAACGTCATCCTCGAGGTGGGCGCCACCCCGGTCTTTGCCGATATCGACCCGGTAACCCGCAACATCGATCTGGCTCAGGTTGAAGCGGCGATCACTCCACGCACCAAGGCAATCATCCCGGTCTACCTGGCCGGTTTGCCCCTGGATATGCCGATGCTCTATGCGCTGGCCAACAAGTACAAGCTGCGCATTGTCGAGGATGCCGCCCAGGCGCTGGGGTCCAGCTGGGACGGGGAACGCATCGGCGCTACCGGCGACTTCGTGTCGTTCAGCTTCCAGGCGAACAAGAACATCACCTCATCCGAAGGCGGCTGCCTGGTGCTGAACAACGCCGAAGAAGCCCGCCTGGCCGAGAAATACCGCCTGCAAGGTGTGACCCGCAGCGGTTTCGATGGCCTGGATGTGGACGTGCTGGGCGGCAAGTTCAACATGACCGATATCGCCGCTGCCATCGGCCTCGGGCAATTTGCCCACATCGAGAAGATCACCGCCCATCGCCAGAACCTGGCACGCCACTACTTCGAATGCTTCGGCAGTGATTTCGAACAGCAGTACGGCGCGCAACTGCCGCCGGCGGACTTCGAAAACAGCAACTGGCACCTGTTCCAACTGGTATTGCCGGAGCGTCAGGATGGTCTGCCCGCCCGCGCTACGTTTATGGAGCAGATGCAGGCCCTTGGCGTCGGCATTGGCTATCACTACCCGCCCATCCACCTGCTGAGCCTGTATCGGGCACAGGGTTTCAAGGAAGGGATGTTCCCGGTGGCGGAGCGTGTTGGGCGATTGATCGTGTCGTTGCCGATGTTCACGGCGATGACGGAGGCGGATGTGGAGCGGGCTGTGGCGGCGGTCAAAACGGTATTGAAAGCAGGCTGATCACTTAATGTGGGAGGGGGCTTGCCCCCGATTGAGGTGGGTCAGCCACTGATGAGGAGACTGACACTCCGCCATCGGGGGCAAGCCCCCTCCCACATTGGGTTCTGTGTTTACTCGCCGATAGCGGCTTTGTAGCCGGCAGCGTCCAGCAGTTTCTCCAGATCAGCTGCGTTGCTTGGCTTGAGCTTGAAGATCCAGGCGCCGTAAGGGTCGGAGTTCAACAGCTCAGGACTGCCGCTCAACTCTTCGTTGACCGCAATCACCTCGCCTGCAACCGGGGCATAGATGTCCGAAGCCGCCTTCACCGACTCAACCACACCCGCCTGGCCTTGGGCTTCAAATGTGGCACCCACCTCGGCCAGCTCAACAAACACCACATCGCCCAACGCTTCCTGGGCATGGTCGGAAATCCCGACGGTCACGCTGCCGTCGGCTTCCAGACGGGCCCACTCATGACTTTCGGCAAAACGCAGGTCGGCAGGGATATTGCTCATAGTCTGTGTCCTCAAGAAGAAATGTCAGCGGCCAGTGGCCCGCCGGAAGATAGTTAGATCAAGGTTTTGCCATGGCGGACGAAGGTCGGCTTGACCACTCGAACCGGGTACCACTTGCCGCGGATTTCCACTTCGGCCCGGTCGGCGGTCGCCGTCGGTACACGCGCCAGGGCAATGGATTTGCTAAGCGTAGGAGAGAAACTACCACTGGTGATCTCCCCTTCGCCAACATTGGCGATACGAACCACCTGGTGAGCACGCAGAACCCCACGTTCTTCCAGGACCAGCCCGACCAATTTGAACTGCACACCGGCCGCTTTTTCCGCTTCCAGCGCGGCGCGGCCGATAAAATTGCGCCCTGCCGGTTCCCAGGAGATGCTCCAGGCCATATTGGCAGCCAGGGGCGACACCTGCTGGTGGATATCCTGGCCATACAGGTTCATGCCGGCCTCCAGGCGCAAGGTATCGCGCGCGCCGAGGCCGATGGGGGAAATGCCGGCGCCCACCAGGTCGTTGAAAAACCCCGGCGCCTGGTCCGCAGGCAGGACAATTTCCAGGCCGTCTTCGCCGGTGTAACCGGTGCGGGCGATAAACCAGTCGCCGTCGGCCTGGCCTTCGAAAGGTTTGAGCTGATGGATCAGGGTGCCACGGGACTGGGTCACCAGTTCGGCGATCTTCTGCCGCGCATGGGGACCTTGAATGGCGAGCATGGCCAGCTCGGAACGCTCCTGCAACTGCACCTGATAGCTGCCCAGTTGCGCCTGCATCCAGGCCATGTCCTGGTCACGGGTGGCGGCGTTGACCACCAGTCGGTAACCGGTTTCGGTACGGTAGACGATCATGTCGTCCACCACCCCGCCCTGCTCGTTGAGCATGGCGCTGTACAACGCACGGCCGCAGCCGTGCAATCGATCGACATCATTGGCCAGCAGGTGCTGGAGCCATTCCTTGGCCTGGGGGCCGGTGACATCGATCACGGTCATATGAGATACATCGAACACCCCGCAGTCGCGCCGCACCTGATGGTGCTCCTCGACTTGCGAGCCGTAATGCAAAGGCATATCCCAACCGCCAAAATCGACCATTTTCGCGCCGAGGGCGAGATGCAGGTCATACAGAGGCGTACGCTGTCCCATGGGTTTCTCCTTCCGGGCTTGGCGAAGGTGCGCAGAGCTGCCACTTGCGCCGAACACCTTGAACGACAAGGCCCGCAGCCACATACAGCAGGTCGATCCGAAAGACGGAGCACACCGAATGCCGCGCATTGTAGCCGCAAGCTGTAGGACTGGCACCTAGCCGATTTGTCGTGCGGAGCGTCGGATCAACCCGATGACCGGCAGCAACCCGACCAGCACCAGGGTCAGCGCCGGCAGCGAGGCCCGCGCCCATTCCCCTTCACTGGTCATTTCAAAGATGCGCACCGCCAGGGTGTCCCAGCCAAACGGGCGCATCAGCAAGGTGGCGGGCATTTCCTTGAGCACATCGACAAACACCAGCAGCGCCGCGCTCAGGGTGCCGGGCAGCAGCAGCGGCAGATACACCTTGCAAAACAGTTGTGGCCCACTCACGCCCAGGCTGCGTGCGGCCTCGGGCAACGATGGGCGAATACGCCCCAGGCTGTTTTCCAGAGGCCCGTAGGCGACCGCCAGGAATCGCACCAGATACGCCAGCACCAGCGCCGACAGGCTGCCCAGCAGCAACGGCTTGCCCGCGCCGCCCAGCCAGCCCGACAGCGGCACCACCAGTTCGCGGTCCAGATAGCTGAAGGCCAACATGATCGACACCGCCAACACCGACCCGGGCAAGGCATAACCGACATTCGCCAGGCTGATGCCGGAGCGGATCGCCCGCGTCGGCGCCAGGCGGTTGGCGAACGCCAGTATCAGCGCCACGCTGACAGTCACCAGCGCCGCGATCCCACCCAGGTACAGCGTATGCACGATCAGGCCGGTGTAGCGCTCATCCAGATCGAAGCGGCCGCGCTGCCAGAACCAGGCCACCAGTTGCAGCATCGGGATCACAAACGCGCAGGCGAACACCAGGCCACACCAACCGCTGGCCGCGGCCGCCTTGACCCCGCGCAGGTGATACAGCGCCTTGCTGCGCGGGCGCTCGTTGCCGGGCCGGCTCGCTCCCCGCGCGCGCCGCTCGCCATACAGCACCAGCATCACCACCAGCAACAACAGGCTGGCCAGTTGGGCGGCGCTGGACAGGCTGAAAAAGCCGTACCAGGTTTTATAGATGGCGGTGGTGAATGTGTCGAAATTGAATACCGAGACCGCACCAAAATCCGCCAGGGTTTCCATCAGGGCCAAGGCGACACCGGCACCAATCGCCGGCCGCGCCATGGGCAGCGCCACGCGCCAGAACGCCTGCCACGGCGACTGGCCCAGCACCCGTGCCGCTTCCATCAAGCCCTTGCCCTGGGCCAGGAATGCCGAACGCGCCAGCAGATAGACATAGGGGTAGAACACCAGCACCAGGACGATGATCACGCCGCTGGTGGAGCGCACGCGGGGCAAGCGCAACCCTGTACCGAACCAGTCGCGCAGCAGGGTCTGCACCGGGCCTGCAAAGTCCAGCAGTCCTACAAACACGAAGGCCAGCACATAGGCCGGAATCGCAAAGGGCAGCATCAACGCCCAATCCAGCCAGCGCCGCCCCGGGAACTCGCAAAGGCTGGTCAGCCAGGCCAGGCTCACCCCCAGCAAGGTCACGCCAACGCCGACGCCGAGTACCAGGGTCAAGGTGTTGCCCAGTAAGCGAGGCATCTGGGTGTCCCACAGGTGGGACCAGATTTGTTGATCGATGCTTTGCCAGGACAGCAACAGCACGCTCAGCGGCAGCAGCACCAGGGCGGCGACGGTGAAGACCGGCAGGTACCAGCGGCGTTGGGCGGGGTGGGCCAAGAGCAAATTCCCTGGGAATGGACTGTCTGACAGCAGACACAAAACAGTGTGGGAGGAGGCCGTCTGTAGGAGCGAGCTTGCTCGCGAAAAACGTCAACGATAACGCGCGCTTCCTGAATGAACGCGGTGCCTGTGAGTTTTTCGCGAGCAAGCTCGCTCCTACAAAAAGCTTTAACGGTTTAAAAACTCAGTTCCAACCGGCGCGGTCCATCAAGCGGATCGCCTCGGCCTGACGCTTGCCCGCCACTTCCACCGGCAAGGTATCGGCCACGAATTTGCCCCAGGTCGCCACTTCGGCCGACGGCGGTACCGCCGGGTTGGCCGGGAACTCCTGGTTCACGTCGGCGAAGATCTTCTGCGCCTCGGGCGTGGTCATCCATTCCACCAGGGCCTTGGCCGCTGCCGGGTGTGGCGCGTGTTTGGTCAAGCCAATGCCCGACAGGTTCACATGCACGCCACGGTCGCCCTGGTTCGGCCAGAACAGCTTCACCGCCAGGTCCGGCTTCTGCTTGTGCAGGCGACCGTAGTAGTAAGTGTTGACGATACCCACGTCGCACTGCCCGGCGTTGATCGCCTCCAGCACGGCGATATCGTCGGAGAACACGTCGGTGGACAGGTTATTCACCCAGCCTTTGACGATTTCTTCGGTCTTGGCCGCGCCGTGGGTCTCGATCAGCGTGGCGGTCAGGGACTGGTTATAGACCTTTTTCGCCGTGCGCAGGCACAGGCGGCCTTCCCACTGTTTATCGGCCAGGGCTTCGTAGGTAGTCAGGTCGCCCGGTTTTACCCGGTCGGTGGAGTAGGCGATGGTGCGCGCGCGCAGGCTCAAACCGGTCCACGCATGGGCCGAGGAGCGGTATTGCAGCGGGATATTCTTGTCGATCACCTCGGAGGTGAACGGCTGCAGGATGCCCATCTGCTCGGCCTGCCAGAGGTTGCCGGCGTCGACTGTGAGCAGCAGGTCAGCGGTGGCATTTTCGCCCTCGGCCTTGATGCGCTGCATCAGCGGGGCTTCCTTGTCGGTGATGAACTTCACCTGTACGCCGGTCTTGCGGGTATAGGCGTCGAACACCGGCTTGATCAGTTCGTCGATGCGCGAGGAGTAGACCACCACTTCGTCGGCAGCCTGCGCGGTGGCGCTGCCGATCAGGGTGAGTGCCAGGGCAGTCAGGAGGCGCTTGGATGCCAACATGGGGGCGGTCTCTCATTTGCAAAAAGTGCGCAAATGATAAGGACTCACATTTGGTAACGCTTGGTGGAGGCGTTACCAGATGTTGCACGGTCGGAGACATGCGTGAAGGCTGGCGTCCTCATCGGGGCATAGGTATCTACACAACCCAGCACAACCCAGCAGCGCCCAACCGTAACCACGATGCGAAGCGAGTCGCTCTTGATCTGGCTTTTGATCTTGATCTGCTTTTGATCCTAGGCGCCCCGTTAAACCACGCTGGCCGAACGCAGGCTTGAATCCGTGGGCAACCCGGCAGGACGCCGGGTTAGCCGCACTGGGCCAGGGATGGCCCATTGCGGCGGCCCACGGATTCAAGCCGGAGAGAGGGCACACCGAGCCTAAGCGAGGTGCCGAGTGGTGGGGCAAGAGCGTTTTGCTTACTTTTGCGCTTTTCAAAAGTGAGCCGCTGTAAAAGCGGAACCATTAGCAGCCGTTATCGCAGAAACGGATATGTACTCGGTCCGATCCAACATCCTGGTCGGCCCTGAGGCCGCCATCGGGGGCAAGCCCCCTCCCACATTTGAACCTCGGAGCGTCAGGTAGATACGCGTTAGCTCCCTCGCCACAGGTGCGGTGTCGCACCAAAATTGTGTAGATACCTATGCTCATCGGGGGCAAGCCCCCTCCCACAGGGGGCCGCACTTCGGTTTACAGTTTGGCGAGGTCCGGGAGGTCGCCGGTCAGGCCCAAGGCCTGGCGTACAAAGAGTGCCTTGGCTTCGGGCATCTGGTCGACGATCTTCAACCCGGCATTGCGCAACCAGCGCAGCGGCAGTTGATCGGCCTGAAACAGGCGCTCGAAGCCCTCCATTGCCGCCATCAGCGCCAGGTTATGCGGCATGCGCCGACGCTCGTAGCGGCTCAGCACCTTCACATCCGCCAGACGCTCGCCACGCCCGGTCGCCGCCAGCAACACTTCGGCCAGCACTGCGGCATCGAGGAACCCCAGGTTCACGCCCTGCCCCGCCAAGGGATGGATGACGTGGGCCGCATCGCCAATCAACGCCAGGCCCTCGGCCACGTAGCGTTTGGCGTGGCGCTGACGCAACGGCACGCAGACGCGCGGGTCGGCGCTGATCACGTTGCCGAGGCGCCCTTCGAAGGCCCGCTCCAGTTCACGGCAGAAGCGCTCATCGTCCAGGGCCATCAAACGCTCGGACTCCGCCGGCGTGGTCGACCATACGATCGAGCACCAGTCCTCTTGCCCATCACGCACCAGCGGCAGGAATGCCAGCGGGCCCGTGTCGGTGAAGCGTTGCCACGCCGTGCGCTGGTGCGGCTGGCTGCTGCGCACGCTGGTCACGATGGCGTTGTGCAGGTAGTCCCATTCACGGGTGGGGGTGCCGGTCAGGCGGCGCACTGCGGAGTTGGCGCCGTCGGCGGCGACCACCAGCGGCGCGCGCAGCTTGCGCCCATCGGCCAGGGTCAGCAGCCACTCATCGCCGGAACGGCGCATCTGCTCCAGGCGCGCATGGGCCAGCAGCCCCAGGTCACAATCATGCAGGCGGTCCAGCAAGGCATCCTGGATCACACGGTTCTCGACGATATGCCCCAGCACCTCGGCATGCACGCTGGCCGCCGAGAAGTGGATCTGCCCGGTGCCGCTGCCGTCCCACACTTGCATCTGGCCATAGGGGCTGGCGCGGCGCTCGACGATGCCGTCCCACACGCCAAGGCGTTCGAGAATGCGCTGGCTGGCGGCGGACAGCGCACTCACCCGCGGTTCAAACGCCGCCGCCGATTCGAACGGCTTGACGCTCAACGGGCTGCCGTCAAGCAGCAATACCTGCAGGCCACTGCCCTGCAACGCCAGCGCCAGGGCGCTTCCGACCATTCCGGCCCCGACAATCAGCACATCTGCGCGCATGTCCATAGTCAAGCCTGTCTCGCTGGCGGCTTGCGCCGCACGTAAAGGGTTTTGTCGACCCGCGCCACCAGGGTGCCGGAGCCGTCATGAATCTGGACCTTGAGCCGAGGCAAATATTTCTCGCCATCGGCGGTCTGTCGACGAACCTCATCGAGCAGGGCGTCGTCGATGGAAAACTCGGCATACACCGGGCCTTTGCCCGGCGAGATGAAGTCGATGCTGGCGGCCTTGTCCCACACTATGTAATCACGGCCCAGGTTCTCCATCAGCATCAGCATGTAGAACGGGTCGACCATCGAATACAGGCTGCCGCCGAACTGGGTGCCCACATAGTTGCGGTTATACCAGCCCAGGCCCATGCGCACCTTGACGTGACGAAAGTCGGCGCTCATCTGCTGCACGCTGACCCCGGCGCCCAGGTAGGGCGGATAGAGCGTCATCACCCAGCGCAGCAGCCGCGCCTTGCCCAGGCGCTGGATCAGCCACTTACGCATCGGGGCGCGTACCCAGGCCCATGGCCTGGCGGGCGAACCAGCGCTTGGCTGGCGGCAGCAGGTCCAGGCCGAGCAGACCCATGTTGCGCCCCAGCGCCACCAACGGTTGGCCGCTGCCGAACAGGCGCGTGACCTGGTCGGAGAAACCCACCGTCAGTTGCTGGTCCAGGCGCTGGCGCTCGCGGTAGCGCTGCAGCGTCGCCAGGTCGCCCGGCACGGCAGGGCCGGCCAGCAAGGCTTCGGCCAGGGCGTTGGCGTCGCGCAGGGACAGGTTGAAACCCTGCCCGGCGATCGGATGCAGGCTGTGCGCCGCATTGCCGAGGACCACCAGGTGCGAGCGGACCTGTTCTTCCGCTTCCACCAGCGTCAGCGGATACAGATGCCGCGCGCCTACCTGCTTCAGGGTGCCCAGGCGATAGCCGAACACGCCCTGCAATTCGCTGAGGAAACTGCGCTCGTCAAGGCCCGCCAGGCGCTCGGCGTCCATGCCCATGCGGGTCCAGACCAGTGCGCAGCGGTTGTCGGGCAGCGGCAGCAAGGCCATCGGTCCTTCATCGGTGAAGCGCTCGAACGCTTCGCCATTATGGGCTTCGCTCGGGGTAATGTTGGCGATCAGCGCGCTCTGGTTGTACGGGCGCGTCTTGACGCCGATGCCCAGTTGTTCGCGCAGGCCCGAGCGGCCGCCGTCGGCCAGTACCGCGAGGTCGCATTCGAGCACGGTTTCATCGTTGAGGGTCAGGCGGTAGCCATCAGGCAGCGGCTCCATGCGCGTGACTTCCGCCGGGCAGCGCCAGCTGACCACCTCTTTATCCAGGCCTTGCCACAGGCATTGGCCCAGCCAGGCGTTTTCCACCACGTAACCGAGGGCCGGCACACCCTCTTCCAGGGCTGACAGACGTGCGGTGGAGAAACGTCCACGGTCGGACACATGAATCTGCTTGATCGGCTCGGCGCGACGGGAAATGTCCTGCCACACGCCCAGGCGCTGATAGATCTGCCGGGCACCAAAGGACAGCGCCGAGGAGCGCGCATCGTAGCTCGGCTGATAACTGTCGCCGGGCGCGAAGGGCTCGATCAGTGCGATTTTCCACCCTCGCGCCTTGGCCCCGGCCTGCAACGCCAGCGCCAGGCTGGCGCCCACCAGGCCACCGCCGATGATCGCCAGGTTGACCCGGCTCATCGGGCAGCCGCCATCAGCGCTTCGATCTCGGCCACCGTCTTGGGCACCGCACCGGTCAGAATCTCACAGCCTTGCTTGGTCACTATCACGTCGTCCTCGATGCGTACGCCAATGCCACGCCACTTCTTCGCTACGTTCTGGTTATCCGGTGAAATATAGATCCCCGGCTCCACGGTCAAGGCCATGCCGACTTCCAGCACGCGCCATTCACCGCCGACTTTGTACTCGCCCACATCATGCACATCCATGCCCAGCCAATGGCCGGCGCGATGCATATAAAAGGCGCGGTAGGCCTCGCTGGCGATCAGTTCGTCAACCTCGCCCTGCAGCAACCCCAGCCTGACCAGCCCGGCCGTGATGACCTGCACGGTCGCCTCATGCGCCTGGTTCCAATGCTTGTTCGGCGCAATCTGCGCGAAGGCGGCTTCCTGGGAGGCCAGCACGATCTCGTAGATCGCCTTTTGCTCGGGCGAAAACCTGCCGTTGACCGGCCAGGTGCGAGTGATGTCACTGGCGTAGCAGTCGATCTCGCAACCGGCGTCGATCAATACCAGGTCACCGTCCTTGAGCAGCGCGTCATTCTGCTGGTAATGCAGGATGCAGCTGTTGCGCCCGGCCGCCACAATGGAGCCATACGCCGGCATTTTCGCGCCGCCCTTGCGGAACTCGTAATCCAGTTCGGCTTCCAGGCTGAACTCATGCAGGCCGGCACGGCTGGCCTGCATCGCGCGCACATGGGCGGCGCAGGAAATTCGCGCCGCCTCGCGCATCACCTTCACTTCCGCCGCCGATTTATACAGGCGCATGTCGTGCAGCAAATGATCCAGGGCAACGAATTCGTTCGGCGGCTGGGCCCCAAGGTGCGCCTTGGAGCGGATCACGTTGATCCACTCCATCACATGCCGGTCGAATTCGGCATTGCTGCCCATGGCCGAATACACCCGGTCGCGGCCTTCAATCAGGCCGGGCAGGATGTCGTCGATATCGGTAATGGGAAACGCGTCGTCAGCGCCAAAATCGCGGATCGCGCCTTCGGTACCGGCGCGCAGGCCGTCCCACAATTCGCGTTCGGCATTGCGTTCGCGGCAGAACATTATGTACTCGCCATGCTGGCGACCGGGCATCAGCACGATCACCGCCTGCGGTTCGGGGAAGCCGCTCAGGTACTGGAAGTCGCTGTCCTGGCGGTAGACATGCTCTACATCACGGTTGCGAATCGCCACGGCGGCGGCCGGCAGGATCGCGATGCTGTTGGGTTCCATCTGCGCCATGAGCGCCTTGCGGCGACGGGTGTATTCCGCTTTGGGGATATGGATCATGGGCAGATGGGCTTCCTTTTTCAGTGCAGCGACGGCTTGGGCGCCGCAGGTTCAGCGGACTTCCTGGTCTCGGTGAACAGCAGCAACGGCGCAACGCGCAGGTATTCCATGACTTCCATGTAGTCACCCTCGCCGTCTTCGGATTCTTCCAGGGCGTCTTGCACCTGAGAGATGGCTGCCAGGTCCTGCAACACTTCCTTGGCGTCGGTGCTCAGTTCCAGGCCGCCGGCATTCACGCCGAAACCGTGGAGGAAGCCCTGGCACCATTGGCCCAGTGCAGCGGCGCGCTCGGCGAGCGGTGCGTCGTCGGTCGGCAGCAGCAGGACCACGGTGACGTCATCACCGGTCAGCTCGCCCTTGACCATCTCTTGCAGGCCGATCAGCGCGTTACGCACGTTCTCGGTCGGTTCGGTTTCCAGCAGCTCGGCCACATCGGCCAGCCAGTTGTCGGCATCGAAGCCCACGCCGGTGCAACTGCGGCCCAACAGCACGCCGTGCAGTTCGGCAGGCGAGCAAGGATGACCGCTGGTGCTCAGCAGTTTGGAAAAAGCGTCGTACGGGGAGTTCTGAATGGGCATGGTGAGCTAGGCGCCAGACGGCGCAATGTCTAGAATGGAGCGCTGTATCCTAGCACCGGCAGACGCACCAAGACTATCGAGGGCGTCAGATCGTTTATCCTGAAGTTGCCATTCATCAGACAAAATCCAGTGGAACCCAATGGAAGACACCGACCTGCAAGCGCTGATGGCCAGACTCGAACTGCTAATTGATCGGGTCGAGCAACTTAAGAGTCAAAACGGACTCCTATTAGCTCAGGAAAAGACCTGGCGCGAGGAACGCGCTCACCTCATTGAAAAAAACGAAATCGCCCGGCGTAAGGTCGAATCGATGATTTCGCGCCTGAAGGCCCTGGAGCAAGACTCATGAGTTCAAGCAATAGCGTTACCGTGCAGATCCTCGACAAAGAGTATTCGATCATCTGCCCCCAGGAGGAGCGCAGCAACCTGGTGAGCGCTGCCCGCTACCTGGATGGCAAGATGCGTGAAATCCGCAGCAGCGGCAAAGTGATCGGCGCCGACCGCATCGCCGTGATGGCTGCGCTGAACATTACCCACGACCTGCTGCACAAGCAGGAACGCCCTGACGCGCAGGCCAGCGGCTCGACCCGCGAGCAGGTGCGTGACCTGCTCGAACGCGTCGACCTGGCGCTTTCCACCGATTCCGACGCACCCAAGGGCTGATTGCCGAGTCTGTTTAAGGTATACTCGCCTCACTCCCTGGCGTGTTTGCCAGTCGGCGATGTCCCGGAGCCGATTCGCACTACCCTGGAAGTTGCACGTTGGGCTGGTGTGCATGTCCGCTAGACGGAAAGCCTTAAAGCCTACTGCTTCTTCCACCTTGAACTTTCGGGTTCAAGGGCTTAGTCGACAGCGGCTCTGCCGGGGAGCCTGAATTCCCAAACTCAATGCCAGTCTTCGGACTGGCATTGTTTTATGAGCCGAACAGCCATGACCGAACCTGCGCCGCTTTCCCGTCCGCAACTTCGACGCCTGTTGCGCAAAGCACGCCGCGCTCTGACACCGAGCGAGCAGCGTCAGGCCGCGCAAGGTCTTTACCGGCAACTGGCACAGCACCCGCTGTTTCGCCGGGCCAGACATATTTCCCTGTATCTACCGACGGACGGTGAAATCGATCCGCGTCTGCTGCTGCGCGCTGCCCAGCGCCGGGGCAAGGCCACCTACCTGCCCGTACTGAGTGCGTGGCCGCGTACCAAAATGGTGTTCCAGCGCGTGCGGCCTGGGGATAAGTTGCTGCCCAACCGCTTTCGCATTCTCGAACCTCGGGCCGATGCCCAGCGCCAACGCAAAGTGTGGGCGCTGGATCTGGTGCTGCTGCCGCTGGTGGGGTTCGATAATGAGGGTGGGCGATTGGGCATGGGTGGCGGCTTCTATGACCGCAGCCTGGCTTACCTCGCCAGGCGCAACACGTGGCGCAAGCCGACGCTGCTGGGGTTGGCCCATGAATGTCAGCAAGTCGATCGCTTGGCGCAGGCGAGTTGGGACGTGCCGCTGGAGGGCACTGTCACCGAAAAGCAATGGTATGTAGCAGAAACGCCGCCGGAACCAGCGACGCTTTAAATCGCGTTAACGCTTGAATTGCTGCTGCACAGGCGAAAGCTCAACCGGTGCATCGGTCTTGTTCGACCACAAGCTCTGGGCATACCCGGTGGTCACGACACCCAGACCAAACAAAATAACCAATATCCATAGTAAATCCGGTTTACGTTGCATCGATTGCCCCCCTTCAGGCATCTCGTACACGATGACAACAACGTTCCAAAGTAGTCCGTTGCAGCTGCGCCAAGCTTGAAGCCCGGCATTCTGCGGTAACGTGAACCAACACGCAAACCTTGACGCCAACCGACTGTCGGTTTGTCACGGGATTGCCCGACAACTTGCCCAATGCCTTTTTCAGGAGCGCAAAAATGGCCTACTGGTTGATGAAATCCGAGCCCGACGAACTCTCGATCAAAGGCCTGGAAACGCTCGGTGAAGCCCGCTGGGACGGGGTGCGCAATTACCAGGCGCGCAACTTTTTGCGGGCCATGGCGGTGGGCGACGAATTCTTCTTCTACCACTCCAGCTGCCCCGAGCCAGGCATTGCCGGCATCGGCAAAATCGTCAAGGCCGCCTATCCCGACCCGACCGCGCTGGAGCCAGAAAGCCACTACTTCGATGCCAAGGCCACCCCGGAAAAAAACCCGTGGAGCGCAATTGACGTCGCGCACATGCAGACCTTTGCCAAGGTGCTGGGCCTGGGCTACCTGAAACAGCAGGCCGCGCTGGCCGAACTGCCTCTGGTGCAAAAAGGCAGCCGGCTCTCGGTGATGCCGGTCACCGCCGAACAGTGGGCGGCAGTCCTGGCGTTGCGTTGAAGGGTTACTGAATGATCAGGTTGTTGAACAACAGGTCTTCCACCATCGGCTTGCCGGTCTCATCGTTCATCACCTGCTGCGTCTGTTTCAACGCTTCCTGGCGCAGCTTTTCCTTGCCTTCAACCGTGCTCATGGCTTCGTTGGTCTGCTGGGTAAACAGTGCCACCAGTTGGTTGCGAATCAACGCATCATTGGCTTTGACCGCTGCGGCGGCTTCGGTGCCGGTGACGCGCAGAGCGATGTCGGCCTTGAATACCTTGAGTTTTGCCGTGCCATCCAGGCCGTAGTTGCCCACGAACGGCGGCGTCAGGCTGATATAGCTGACCTTCGGCGCCTCGCCCTCTTTGGCCTCTTTGGCTTCTTCGGCCTGGGCGGCCATCGGCAAGGTCAGGGCCAGCATCAACAGGATCCACGCTTTCACAGTTCATTCCTCGAATTCGATTGCCGGGTAGCATAACGCTAGCAAGGCTGAGCACAAGCTTATGGGGGCTTATCAGGCGCGGGCATGCTTGTTGACCCACGGGCGTACCCTCCTACACTTATCGGCCACGACGCCAAAAGGAATAGTCAGATGAAAGCTGTGCTGTGCAAAGCCTTCGGCCCCGCCGAAACCCTGGTGCTGGACGAGATCGCCAGCCCCGCGATCAAGAAGAACGAAGTCCTGCTGGACGTGCACGCGGCCGGGGTGAATTTTCCGGACACCCTGATCATCGAGGGTAAATACCAGTTCAAGCCGCCCTTCCCGTTTTCCCCGGGTGGCGAAGCGGCGGGCGTGGTGAGCGATGTCGGGGAGAAGGTCAGCCACTTGAAAGTCGGTGATCGCGTGATGGCCCTGACCGGCTGGGGCAGTTTTGCCGAGCAGGTGGCGGTGCCGGGCTATAACGTGCTGCCGATCCCGCCGAGCATGGACTTCAACACCGCCGCCGCCTTCAGCATGACCTACGGCACCTCGATGCACGCGCTGAAACAGCGGGCCAACCTGCAACCCGGCGAAACCCTGCTGGTGCTCGGCGCTTCCGGTGGCGTGGGCCTGGCCGCCGTGGAAATCGGCAAGGCCATGGGCGCCCGGGTGATCGCCGCCGCCAGCAGCGCCGACAAACTCGCGGTGGCCAAGGCGGCCGGCGCCGATGAGTTGATCAATTACAGCGAAGCCAACCTCAAGGACGAGGTCAAACGCCTCACCGACGGCAACGGCGCCGATGTGATCTACGATCCGGTGGGCGGTGACCTGTTTGACCAGGCGATCCGTTCGATCGCCTGGAATGGCCGTCTGTTGGTAGTGGGCTTTGCCAGCGGGCGCATCCCCGAATTGCCGGTGAACCTGGCACTGCTCAAGGGCGCGGCGGTGGTGGGCGTATTCTGGGGCTCGTTTGCCCAGCGTCAGCCGCAGGACAATGCGGCCAATTTTCAGCAACTGTTCACCTGGTATGCCGAGGGCAAGTTGAAGCCGTTGGTGTCGCAGGTGTACCCGCTGGAACAGGCGGCCCAGGCAATCAATGACCTGGGGCAGCGCAAGGCGGTGGGTAAGGTTGTGGTGCTAATCCGCTGACCGAAGTGGAATGCAGCCCTAATGTGGGAGGGGGCTTGCCCCCTCCCACATTTGATCCTCAACGACCCACACTTACCTATTCGCGACATGTTCATAAGAGAACATGCAATTGCTCCCATTTCCTGTGTTTGCGGATAAGAGGCGATGCTATTTTCGGTAACGAAACTGTAACATTCGCATCCGCAGTCAAAACAAGAAATTTGGAGCCCTTGAATGTTTGCTTTCTTCCGACCTGCCGCACACCAGGCGCCCCTGCCTGAAGAAAAAATAGACAGCACCTACCGACGCCTGCGCTGGCAGATCTTCGCCGGTATTTTCTTCGGTTACGCCGGCTATTACCTGCTGCGCAAAAACTTCTCCCTGGCCATGCCGTACCTGATCGACGAGGGCTACACCCGCGGTGAGCTGGGCCTGGCGATGTCGGCCATCGCGATTGCCTACGGCCTGTCCAAGTTCCTCATGGGCCTGGTGTCCGACCGCTCCAACCCGCGTTACTTCCTGCCCTTCGGCCTGCTGGTGTCAGCGGGGGTGATGTTCATTTTCGGTTTCGCGCCTTGGGCGACGTCCAGCGTGACCATGATGTTCATTTTGCTGTTCATCAACGGTTGGGCCCAAGGCATGGGCTGGCCGCCAAGTGGGCGGACCATGGTGCACTGGTGGTCGCAGAAAGAACGCGGCGGCGTGGTCTCGGTGTGGAACGTGGCGCACAACGTCGGCGGCGGCCTGATCGGTCCGCTGTTCCTGCTGGGCATGGCCTGGTTCAATGACTGGCATGCGGCGTTCTACGTCCCGGCCACGGTGGCGCTGGCAGTGGCGGCGTTTGCCTTCATCACCATGCGCGACACGCCGCAATCGGTTGGCCTGCCGCCGATCGAGCAGTACAAGAACGACTACCCGGAAGGCTACGACGCCAGCCACGAAGACGAATTCAGCGCCAAGGAAATCTTCGTCAAGTACGTGCTGCGCAACAAAATGCTGTGGTACATCGCCCTCGCCAACGTGTTCGTCTACCTGCTGCGCTACGGCGTACTGGACTGGGCGCCGACCTACCTGAAAGAAGCCAAGCATTTCACGGTCGACAAGTCGTCCTGGGCGTATTTCTTTTACGAGTGGGCAGGTATCCCGGGCACGCTGCTGTGTGGCTGGATGTCGGACAAGATCTTCCGTGGCAATCGCGGCCTGACCGGCATCGTGTTCATGGCGCTGGTGACCGTGGCGACTCTGGTTTACTGGCTCAACCCGCCGGGCAACCCGATGGTCGACATGATCGCGCTGGTCTCCATCGGCTTTTTGATCTACGGCCCGGTGATGCTGATCGGCCTGCAGGCGCTGGAACTGGCACCGAAGAAAGCCGCAGGCACCGCGGCTGGCTTCACCGGCCTGTTCGGCTACCTGGGCGGCTCGGTGGCGGCGAGCGCGGCGATGGGCTACACCGTGGACCACTTCGGTTGGGACGGTGGTTTCGTGCTGCTGATCGGCGCGTGCGTGTTGGCGATCGCCTTCCTGATCCCGACGCTGTGGCACACCAACAGCGTCAGCTCGGCGCGCTAACTGCCCGGGCAATCCTTCGCACAACGCTTGAGCCGCGCCTCCAGGTTTTTATCTGGCATGGCGTGGCTACGCAGGGCGTTCACGGTCTGCTCGACATAATCGCGAGTGGTGCCGTAGCGCCCGCAAGCGCTTTGCAGTACATGGTTCAGTACGATATCGGGCAAGTTGCCGGCATAGCTGGGCAAGTGCCGCTCCAGCACAAATCCCAACGCCTGCACCTGACTGCCATCTTCGAGGCGGCAACTGAGCCAGTGCGGCTTGTAGGAGGGGTAAGGCATTTCGCGTTGCCATAATGCATACAGCGAAGCCTCCAACTGATCTTCCGGCAAGCGGTAGGCAAACCCGCTGCACGAACCGCCCCGATCCAGCCCGAAGACCAGGCCCGGCAACTCCGGCGTACCCCGGTGCTCGTGGGACCACAGGTACAGGCCACGGTGATAACCGTGAACCCGCGCGCGCACCCGTTCGCTCGACGAACATTCAGGACGCCAGATCAACGAACCATAGGCAAACAGCCAGACCGGCCCACCCTTATGCCTGGCCATGGTGGCCTGCATGGAGCTCATTAATTGTTCGTGAGTGAGTTGCGGCCCAAGATCGAGCCGCGGAGGGTAAGCCAACTGCAAAAGATCGGTTTCAATGGCGGTCATGGCGAAAAGCGTTGCGCCTCCTGTGTGCTACCAGTTGTAAGCGACTTTACCGTAATAAAACGCGCCGCTGTAACCGTACGGCGAAAAAGTGCTGTAGGACAGGTTGCCGCCGCTGCTGGCGTAGGCATTGACCTTCTCGGGGTATTTGTCGGTGACGTTGTCGCCGCCGAGGGTGAAGGTCCAGTTCTTCAACTTGTAGTCCGCCGACAGGTCCAGCACCCAGGCTGCCTTGAAGGTCTGGTCGTTGACCTTGTCCGCCTGGTAGCTGGTGAACTCACCATAGCGCACCAGGTTGCTGTGCAGCGCCCAATTGCCGAAGGTGAAGTCGTTGCCCAGGCTCAGCTTGTGCTGGGGCGTGGTATCGCCGAGCAAGCCGATGCGCTCGCGACGGTCCACCCGCACCAGGTTGGCGCCCAGGCTGTCGAGGACGGCCGGGTTGGCCTTCACATCGGTGACCTTGGTGTGGTTGTAGTTGTAGCCCACGGTGCTGTTCCAGCGGATACCGTTATCGAACTGATAGCGATAGTTGGCCACCAGGTCGATACCGTCGGTGCTGGTGTCGGTGGCGTTGGTGAAATAACGCGCCGTGGTGTAATTGATATTGCCGACACCGTTGGCTTGCAGGTAGGCCACCGTCGCCGGATTGAGATTCAGGTTGGACGACAGGCTGATGCGGTCGCGTATGTCGATGCGGTACACATCCAGTGTCACCGTCAGGTCGTCGGCAGGCTCCAGCACCAGGCCAAGGCTGTAGTTACGCGACTTTTCAGCCTTGAGGTCTTCGGCACCGAGCAGGCGCGCCACCTGGCTGTTGGCCGGGAACGTGCCGGCCTCCTGGATCGTATTACCGATCAATTGTGATGAGGTATAGGCGAAGTTCTGCTGGGCCAGGGACGGCGCGCGAAAGCCATTGGAAATGCTGCCGCGCAACGCCACTTGCGGGGTGAAGTCGTAACGCGCCGACAGCGAACCGCTGAGGTTGGAGCCAAAATCGCTGTAGTCCTCATGGCGCACGGCGGCCGAGGCGCTGAGTTGTTCGGTGAAGTGGGTTTCCAAATCCAGGTATTGCGCCCAATTATGCCGCGTACTGGTGCCGGCATCGGCATCGCGGAACCCGCCAAGGCCAGAACTGCCGGTCTGGTAGTAGGACGCGGGCTCACCTGCCTGGATGTCATAGCCCTGATGCAAGTATTCACCGCCGAACGCCACGGAGACCGGGTACGGCAGCCAGCCCAGGTCAAACTCGCGGGACAGGTCCAGGCTGACTTGCTTCTGCTCGTTGCTCAGGGTGCCGTTGTTGAATTTGCGCGGCGTCGCCAGGCCCAGGGAGGTGTTGATGGTTTCGGTGCCGAGCTCGTACTGATTCTTGCCGTAGTTGGCCGACAGGTCGTAATGCCAGTCGTAGGCGAGCAGCCCGCGCAGGCCCACCACCAGCGAGGTGTCTTCCAGGTTGCCCTTGATCAGCGGCAGGTAGCCGTTGGGGTTGAGTGCCGCAATATTGTTGGAAGCGTTGCTGGCGCGGTAGAACGCTGCCGTCTCGCCGCGGCGCTTGCTGTAGCCACCGAAACTGTAGAACTCGGCGGCATCGTTGAAGGAATATTCCGAGTTGAACTGGAATTTGCCCTCATTGGTGGCCGGCTCGCCTTGACGGAATACACGCTGGCCGTAGGTGGTGGAACCGACGCTGCCTGGACGGTAATCATTGCCGGCACGGTTGGTGTAATCGTTGTCGGCACCTTCGGCCGACAGATTGATAAAGCCGTTTTCGCCCAATGCCAGGCCCGTATTGCCGCTGACATTACGCTGGATGCCGTCACCTTTTTTGTACCCGCCGAACCGAGTGGAGATCGAACCGCCCTGGTCGTCGTGCTTGAGGATCACGTTGATCACGCCGGCGATCGCGTCGGAGCCGTAACGTGCCGACGCGCCATCGCGCAGCACTTCGATGTGGTCCACCGCCGACAGTGGGATTGCATTCAGGTCCGCCGGTGCCGAACCGCGACCGACCGCACCGCCGAGGTTGACGAAAGCACTGGTATGACGGCGCTTGCCGTTGACCAGTACCAACACCTGGTCCGGTGACAAACCGCGCAACTGCGCCGGGCGTACCAATTCGGCGCCATCCACCAGGCTCGGCCGTGGAAAGTTGATCGATGGGATCAGGCGCGCCAGCACCGCGCCCAGCTCGTCGGAGCCGGTACTGCGTAGGGTTTCGCCGGAGATCACATCGATTGGCGAGAGCGAAGCACTGGCGGTGCGCTCCTGGGCGCGGGTGCCGGTCACGATGACCGTATCCAGTTGGGGCGCATCGACGGCGGACGTTTCATCCGCAAGAACGGGATTGAATCCCACGGTGGTCAGCAAATTGGCCGACAAAATCGCCGTGTATAACGCGTGTTTTCTGTAGCTCCCCATACCGCTCCCTATGAATCAATTAATAGAACTTCAACGCTCTGAGTTCGTACGATCGATCCGGCTGGCGGGCGGTAGCGGTCAGTGATTGGTGGCTGTGGATGAAGTCGGTAGTCCGTTGACATATAGCCTAAAGATATTCATCGAATAAAATAAATACCTTAAAAGAATAAGCGAAGGCATAAGCACCCTCCCCCGCTCATCAGCCACCGCGACGGCAATCCGAGCGCTTTCAGCCCAGGTTCAGCCTGAGCAGCGGGCAATCCGCCAAAATGCCGCACACATCACGACCCACTTAGCCGCTCACCCAATCGACTATCGAGGCCGCCCATGCACAAAATCCGCTTGCCTGGCCTGTTGTTCCTGGCCCAGGCCACCACTGCACTGGCAGCTGAAACCCCACCGGCAAACGACGACAAAGGCTTCTGGTACGCGCAGACCAGCGTCTACACCCGGCATTTCGCGCCCGACCCCGAGCACAACAACCAGCAAAACCTGCTGGGACTGGAGCGCAACGAAGCGTCGGGCCTGGTCTATGGCGCGGCGACCTTTCGCAACTCGTTCAGGCAACGCGCCTACTACGCGTACGCCGGCAAGCGCTATGACATGGCCGAGTACCCGGTGTACCTGAAGGTCACGGGTGGGGCGATCCAGGGTTATCGCGGCAAGTACCGTGACAAGATCCCCCTGAACCGTTATGGCGTGGCGCCCGTCATCATTGCGTCCGTGGGCACGCATTACGGGCCGATGGCGGCAGAACTGGTGTTGCTGGGGTTCAATGCAGCGATGGTGACGACTGGACTAAGATTCTGAACGGGCGCAAATCAATGTGGGAGGGTGCAAGCCCTGTCTGTAGGAGCGAGCTTGCTCGCGAAAACCGTCAACGATAACGCGCGCTTCCTGAATGAACGCGGTGCCTGTGAGTTTTTCGCGAGCAAGCTCGCTCCTACAGAGGGCGGCATCAGGGCAAGCCACCTCCCATACGTTGATTACGTCAGGGACGTGGGGCGTAGGCGAATACGTCGGCGCGCATCTGGTGCGCATCCATCCCGGCGTCGACCAACGCATCCAGCGTGCCGTAGATCATCGCCGGTGATCCGCTGGCGTACACGTGCACGGCCTTGAGGTCGGTAATGTCTTCGCACACGGCTTCATGCAGCAAGCCGCAGCGCCCTTCCCAACCGCACAGGTCACTGACGACTTTGTGCAGGAACAGGTTGGGCAGTTGCCGCCATTGATCCCAGTGCTCGATCTCGTAGAAATCTTCCGGGCGACGCACGCCCCAATACAGGTGCACCGGGTGCTTGAAGCCGGAAGCCCGGCAATGCTCGATCAGGCTGTGCATCTGGGCCATGCCGGTGCCAGCGGCGATCAGCACCAGCGGTCCGTCCGGCAACTGGGCCAGGTGGGTGTCACCGAACGGCAGTTCAACCCGCGCCATCCGGTTGCGCTGTAGCTGGTCCAACAGGTTGCGTGCGCTGTCCTCGCGGGCCAGCACATGCAGTTCCAGCTCGCGGCCGCAGTGAGGTGCCGATGCCAGGGAAAACGCCGACTTCTCGCCGTTCTCACGCTCGATCATCAGGTACTGGCCGGCGTGGTAACGCACCGCCTTGCCAGCCGGCGCGCGCAGGCGCACGCGCCACACATCGCCGCCGACTTCCACGCATTCGCTCAACTGGCACGACAATTTGCGCACCGGCAATTCCCCCGGCGCCAGCACGCCATCCCACAACACAATGCAATCTTCCAACGGCTCGGCGATGCAGGTGTAGAACTCACCATGATCGCGCACTTCACCGCCCTGCTGCACACGGCCCTCCACCAACAACGCCGCACACACGTGGCATACGCCGTTGCGACACGCCTGCGGGCATTCGTAGCCCAGGCGGCGCGCGCCGTCGAGGATGCGTTCGCCGGGGTTCAGTTCCAGTACCGCGCCGGAAGGTTGCAGGGTTACACGCATCAATCTATTCCCAATTCTTTCCAGATTGCATCGACGCGAGCAGTCACGGCGTCATCCTTGACGATGACCCGGCCCCACTCGCGGGTAGTTTCACCCGGCCATTTGTGAGTGGCATCCAGGCCCATTTTCGATCCGAGCCCCGACACCGGCGAAGCGAAGTCGAGGTAATCGATCGGCGTGTTGTCGATCATCACCGTGTCGCGCTTGGGGTCCATGCGCGTGGTAATGGCCCAGATCACGTCGTTCCAGTCGCGGGCATTGATGTCGTCGTCGGTGACGATAACGAACTTGGTGTACATGAACTGTCGTAAAAACGACCACACACCCAGCATTACCCGCTTGGCATGGCCTGGGTACGACTTCTTCATGGTGACGATGGCCATGCGGTACGAGCAACCTTCCGGCGGCAGGTAGAAGTCGGTGATTTCCGGAAACTGCTTTTGCAGGATCGGCACGAACACCTCGTTCAACGCCACGCCAAGGATCGCCGGCTCATCCGGTGGCCGACCGGTGTAGGTGCTGTGGTAGATCGGCTTGATCCGATGGGTGATGCGCTCAACGGTGAACACCGGAAAGCTGTCGACTTCGTTGTAATAACCGGTGTGGTCGCCGTAAGGCCCTTCATCGGCCATTTCGCCGGGATGAATCACACCTTCCAGGATGATTTCGGCGGTGGCCGGCACTTGCAGATCGTTACCGCGGCACTTCACCAGCTCGGTGCGGTTACCACGCAGCAGGCCGGCGAAGGCGTATTCGGACAAACTGTCCGGCACCGGCGTCACTGCGCCCAGAATGGTGGCAGGGTCGGCGCCCAGCGCCACAGAGACCGGAAATGGCTGGCCCGGGTGTTTTTCGCACCATTCGCGAAAATCCAGGGCGCCGCCACGGTGGCTCAGCCAACGCATGATCACCTTGTTGCGGCCGATCACTTGCTGGCGGTAGATGCCGAGGTTCTGGCGGTCCTTGTTCGGACCTTTGGTGACGGTCAGGCCCCAGGTGATCAGCGGGCCGACGTCGCCGGGCCAGCAGGTCTGCACGGGGAGCATGGCCAGGTCGACGTCATCGCCTTCGATGACCACTTCCTGGCACACCGCGTCCTTGACCACCTTGGGCGCCATGGCAATGATCTTGCGGAAGATCGGCAGCTTCGACCAGGCGTCCTTCAAGCCTTTGGGCGGCTCGGGCTCCTTGAGGAAGGCCAGCAGCTTGCCGATCTCGCGCAGTTCGCTGACCGCCTCGGCGCCCATGCCGAAGGCGACGCGCTCGGGAGTGCCGAACAGGTTGCCGAGCACCGGAATGTCGTAGCCGGTCGGGTTCTCGAACAACAGCGCCGGGCCCTTGTTACGCAAGGTACGGTCGCAAATCTCAGTCATTTCCAGTACCGGTGAAATCGGCATCTGGATACGTTTCAACTCTCCGCGCTGCTCAAGTTGCTGCACGAAATCCCGAAGATCCTTGAATTTCATTAACCATGCCACCCGTAAAATAGGCGTACATCCTACCTGCTCTCGAGGCGGCTGGCAGCTTAATTGGCCGTCAGCCCCCGTGACTGCAGCGAACTGAACAGCGGTTCCATAAAGGCCTCGATATGCCGCGCGCCCACTTCAGACAGGTGGTTATCGTCGGTGTACAGCGCGCGCCCGTTGAGCTCGACCCGGCACAAGCCATCGGTGCCGCACAGCGAGGGCGCCGGGTCCAGCACCGCGACGCCGCTGTCGGCGGCCGCCAGTTCGTCGAACAACTGACTGATAAACGCCTGGCGCTTGAGATGCTTGGCTACGTCGAGACCTTCGCCGTCAAACGGTCGGTGCATCATTGCCAGGCGACTGAGGCGGTAAGGCACGATGATTTCCTGCAGCGGCACCTCCTTGACCAGCCAGACCTTGTGCCCCGCAGCGCGCAGCGCCTGAATGCGCTCGCGCATCCCCTGGGCAAAGCGTTGCTCAGCCACAGCCTGCACGTACTCGCCGGTGCTGGGGTCTTTGAGCGCATGCTCTTTGTCACCCGACATTTGCCCGTAGACATACAGGCTCCAGCGCGCCGCCAACACCACATCGCTGATTTTCTTTTCGGTCATCGCCTTCTCGACGCGATGGTTGAAATGCGCACACCGGGCAATGTTCTCAAGGCCATCCAAGGGGATGCAGCCGGCAAAGCTGGCTTCAATCACGCTGATATCATGGCGATCAGCGCCCTCTTTGAGCGCCGGAATCAGCGCGGTGGCGTGACTGTCGCCCCACACCAGCGCCGAGACCGACTGACTTTTGGGACCGAAATGGCAGAACAACCGCTCATCGGGCGTGTCCTTGTCAGCCATGCACGCCATCAACTCCGGGCTCCACTTCTTTGCCTTCGCGAAAATCAACGCCTGCTCAGACAAGCGCGACGGCACACCGTCGAATTCACGGATCGCCAAGCCAGTAAAGCCCAGCCCCAGGATGCCGACCACGGCTGAAGCAAGAATTGCCTTACGCGAGGCCAGCAAGCGTTTTTCCCGGAACGGCGTTTCCACGAAGCGCCAGGACAGGTAGCCCAGCACCAACGAGAGCAGCATCAAGCCGGCCAGTTCCAGGACGCTCAAGCCATCCACCGCAGCATAGCTGGCGTACACGAACACCGGCCAGTGCCACAGGTACCAGGAATAGGAAATCAGCCCGATACCAACCATCAGCCGCGTACTCAACAGGCGCCCGACCCAGGTGTATTGCTGCCCGTTGGCCCAGATCAACCCGACCACGCCCAGCACCGGCAACAGCGCGGCCGGACCTGGAAACGGGGTTTTCGCGTCGTAACCGAATACCGCGATCAGGATCAGTGCCATGGAGGCCAGGCTGACCCCCTGGGCCAGGGCAGGCGAAGCGCGCCATTGATATTTGGGCATCACCGCCAGCATCGCACCGGCCAGTAATTCCCAGGCACGCAGGTGCAGCAGGAAGAAGGCTTTTTGCGGCTCGTGCTCAACCGCCCAGACGCTCATGCCAAACGAGCCCAGCAGCACCGCGAACAGCGCCAGGCGCCAGTGCTTCAGGCGAGCTGAAAGCAGCGTGAGCAACAGCGGGAAGAAAATGTAGAACTGCTCTTCTACCGCCAGCGACCAGGTGTGCAGCAGGGGCTTTATGTCAGAAGCTGCATCGAAGTAGCCATGCTGGCGCGAGAACAACAGGTTGGAGGTAAAGGTCACCTGATAGTGCGCAGACCGCCCCAACTCTTCGTAGTCCTTGGGCGCCAACAGAAACCAGCCCACCGCGAGTGTGGCCGCAATCATTACGAACAGCGCCGGCAGGATGCGCCGTGCGCGCCGAGCCCAGAAGTCGATGAAACTGAAGCGCCCGGCCTGACGCTCACGCCAAATGATGGACGTGATCAAAAAGCCGGAAATGACGAAGAAGACATCGACGCCAACGAAACCGCCGGTGAGGCCAGGAACGCCGAAGTGAAACAGCACGACTGCGAGGACAGCGATGGCACGCAGGCCGTCAATGTCCCTGCGGTAAGCAAGAGTGGTCATAAGAATTGTGGTCAGTCTGTGACGAAAGGAGTGAGCGTAGTCGCGGATACAATTTTTGTTACTTAACGGACACTTATGCCATAAAAAACGATGAATCTCGACGCAAAAAAAATGGCGCCCCGGGCGGGACGCCATTTTTCGGACCTGAAACGCCGTATTACTTGCGTTTCATCGACAGAAAGAACTCGTCGTTGGTCTTGGTGGTTTTCAGCTTGTCGATCAGGAACTCGATAGCGGCCACTTCGTCCATCGGGTGCAGCAGCTTGCGCAGGATCCACATGCGCTGCAGTTCGTCGTCGGCGGTCAGCAACTCTTCGCGGCGCGTGCCGGAGCGGTTGATGTTGATGGCCGGGAACACACGCTTTTCAGCGATACGACGGTCCAGGGGCAGTTCCATGTTGCCGGTACCCTTGAACTCTTCGTAGATCACTTCGTCCATCTTCGAGCCGGTTTCAACCAGCGCGGTGGCGATAATGGTCAGCGAACCGCCTTCTTCGATGTTCCGCGCGGCGCCGAAGAAACGCTTTGGCTTCTCCAGGGCGTGGGCATCGACACCACCGGTCAGCACCTTGCCGGAGCTCGGGATCACGGTGTTGTAGGCACGGGCCAGACGGGTGATGGAGTCGAGCAGGATCACCACGTCTTTCTTGTGCTCGACCAGACGCTTGGCCTTCTCGATCACCATTTCGGCAACCTGTACGTGACGGGTTGGCGGCTCATCGAACGTCGAGGCAACCACTTCGCCACGCACAGTGCGCTGCATTTCGGTCACTTCTTCCGGACGCTCATCGATCAACAGTACGATCAGGTGAACTTCAGGATTGTTGCGCGCGATGTTCGCTGCAATGTTCTGCAGCATGATCGTTTTACCGGCTTTCGGCGGCGCGACGATCAGGCCACGCTGGCCCTTGCCGATCGGCGCGCACAGGTCGATCACACGACCGGTCAAGTCTTCGGTGGAACCGTTGCCGGCTTCCATCTTCATGCGCACAGTCGGGAACAGCGGGGTCAGGTTCTCGAAGAGAATCTTGTTTTTCGCGTTCTCGGGACGATCGAAGTTGATCGTGTCGACCTTGAGCAGGGCGAAATAACGCTCGCCTTCCTTCGGCGGTCGGATCTTGCCAACGATGGTGTCGCCGGTGCGCAAGTTGAAGCGACGGATCTGGCTCGGCGAGACATAGATATCGTCTGGGCCGGCGAGATAGGAAGCGTCTGCAGAGCGGAGGAAGCCGAAGCCGTCCTGGAGAATCTCCAGCACGCCATCACCGGAGATTTCCTCGCCGCTTTTCGCGTGCTTCTTGAGCAGGGAGAAAATCACGTCCTGCTTGCGCGAACGGGCCATATTTTCTATGCCCATTTCTTCGGCCAGTTGGAGCAGGTCGGTAATCGGCTTTTGCTTGAGTTCAGTCAGATTCATATAGGAATGACGTAATCATTTATGGAGGGGGGAAATTAAGCTTTTGGCTTAATGAGGCCGCGCCGCAGAGAAGGCGACAGGATCGCGTACTAATCGAAAAGGAATGCGTCGGCGACGGCTTGCAGGGGGCAGTGGAGAAACCAGTGCGGGGCCGAATGTACCACCTGAATTTCGGAGCGTCTAGCCCTGTTTTACGAAAAAGCCCCGAGATTTTCGGGGCTTTTTTGGCGACGCTTAGATGTTGGCGTCGAGGAAAGCTTGCAGCTGGGACTTCGACAGCGCGCCCACTTTAGTGGCTTCGACGTTGCCGTTCTTGAACAGCATCAACGTTGGGATACCACGCACGCCGTGCTTGGCCGGGGTTTCCTGGTTGTCGTCGATGTTCAGCTTGGCAATGGTCAGCTTGCCTTCGTAAGTGGTTGCAATGTCGTCCAGGACCGGAGCGATCATTTTGCAAGGGCCGCACCATTCAGCCCAGTAGTCAACCAGCACCGGGCCGGCAGCCTTGAGTACTTCGGCCTCAAAGGTCGCGTCGGTGACGTGCTTGATAAGATCGTTGCTCATGGATGTCTCCGGATTGTAAGCAAAAAAAACGTTGCCCATCATAGCCGCCCTTCCCCCGTTCAGGAAGCCGCCTCTGATTGAGTGTTGCTATGGCCGCGCATGACTTTGAATATCGCCCGCTCACGGCGAGACAGGTGTGACGAAGGCAATGCCCGTGCGCATCGCCGCATTACGTACATGTTCCTGCATGGTTTTCTGCGCTGCCGCACTGGTGCGCCGGGCGAGGGCGCGCAGGATCTTGCGATGTTCCTGCCAGGTTTCCATGGCGCGTTCCGGCCGGATGAACGGTAGTTTCTGGCTTTCCAGGAAGACCTCGGCGCTGGCGCTCAGGATACTCACCATCGCCTGGTTGCCGCTGGCCAGCAGGATGCGCCGATGAAACTCGAAGTCCAGCCGGGCGGCGCTTTCAAAGTCACCGGCCTTGAGCACCTTGCGCATTGCTTCGACATTGTCCTGGAGGCTGTCGAGTTCATCGGTGGTCAAGGTGACCGCCGCCAAACCGGCTGCGAACCCTTCAAGGGCGTAACGCAGCTGGAAGATATCCAGCGGCGTGGCCTGCGCTGCAAACGGCCAGGCGAGTTCGGACGGCGGCTGCGGTACCTGCACGAACACGCCCTTGCCCGGCTGCACACTGACCACACCCAGGGCGCTCAAGGACGATAACGCTTCGCGCAACGACGCCCGACTGACGCCCAGGCGCAGCGCCAGATCACGTTGAGAAGGTAATGCATCGCCCGGCCCGAAGCCCTGCTCCTTGATCAGTTTACGGATGGCCTGCAGGGCCGCCTCCGGTACGGCTTGGGCGATGGAATTCATGGAAAACTCAAGGTTGCAGTCGATTGAGTGACTAGTTGTAAAGCTATTCATGTCTGCCGGCAAGCCACGCCCCAAAGGGGCTCGCGCGCTTTTCACGGCGCTCGAAAAGGGTGCGAAAAGCTCAACGACTGTTCAGACCAGTAAGACCATCTCATCTCAACGACTGCGTGCCTTTCAGATGATTCCAGGAGGGCTGGCATGGGCTGTGCACTGAGCAAACTCAGAAAATTCCTTCGCCCTTCTCGGAGAGTTGCCATGACCAAGCGCTACAGCGCCCTGCTCACTGCCCTGTTTGCCAGCCTGATGCTGAGCCAGGCACCCGCCCAGGCCAACGGTCTGGACGATATCGTCGCCCGTGGCACCCTCAAGGTTGCTGTGCCGCAGGACTTCCCGCCATTCGGTTCGGTAGGCCCCGACATGAAACCCCGCGGCCTGGACATCGACACCGCCAAGCTGTTGGCCGACCAACTCAAGGTCAAGCTGGAATTGACCCCGGTCAACAGCACCAACCGCATCCCGTTCCTCACCACCGGCAAGGTGGACCTGGTGATCTCCAGCCTGGGCAAGAACCCCGAGCGCGAAAAAGTCATCGACTTCTCCAGGGCCTACGCACCTTTCTACCTCGCCGTATTCGGCCCGCCTGACGCCGCCGTCAGCAGCACCGACGACCTCAAGGGCAAGACTATCAGCGTGACCCGTGGCGCCATCGAGGACATCGAGCTGACGGCTGTCGCCCCCAAGGAGGCGACCATCAAGCGCTTTGAAGACAACAACTCGACCATCGCCGCCTATCTGGCCGGCCAGGTCGACCTGATCGCCAGCGGCAACGTGGTGATGGTGGCGATCAGTGAACGCAATCCCAAGCGCGTACCGGCGCTGAAAGTGAAGCTCAAGGACTCGCCGGTGTACGTCGGCGTGAACAAGAACGAGCCGGCGTTGCTGGAGAAGGTCAACCAGATCCTGGTCGCGGCCAAGGCCGACGGCAGCCTTGAAAAGAACGCGCTGCAATGGCTCAAAGAGCCCTTGCCTGCCGACCTCTAAGCCGGAGTTGATCCATGGCGTATCAATTTGACTTTATGCCGGTGCTGGCCAACACCGACCTGCTGTTGCGCGGCGCGCTGTTCACCCTTGAGCTGACGGCAATCGGCGCCATCCTCGGCGTGGCCCTGGGCACGCTCGGCGCCGTCGTGCGGGCATGGAAAATCCAGCCGTTCGCCTGGTTTTTCGGGGTGTATGTCGAGTTGATCCGCAACACGCCGTTTCTGGTACAGCTGTTCTTCATTTTTTTCGGCCTGCCCTCCCTGGGGTTGAAGATCACGGAGTGGCAAGCCGCAGTGCTGGCGATGGTAATCAACCTGGGCGCCTATTCCACCGAGATCATCCGTGCCGGCATCCAGGCCGTCCCGAAAGGGCAGCTGGAAGCCGCCGCCGCACTGGCGATGACGCGTTTCGAAGCGTTCCGTCATGTGGTGCTGCTGCCGGCACTGGGCAAGGTGTGGCCGGCCCTGAGCAGCCAGATCATCATCGTGATGCTCGGCTCGGCGGTGTGTTCGCAGATTGCCACCGAAGAGCTGAGCTTTGCCGCCAACTTCATTCAATCGCGCAATTTCCGCGCCTTTGAAACCTATGCCCTGACCACCCTGGTTTACCTGTGCATGGCGTTGATGATTCGCCAACTGCTGAACTGGATCGGCCGCCGCTATGTGATGAGGAACAGTCGATGAGTGATTTTTCCTTCTGGGACATCGTGCGCAACCTGCTCACCGGCCTGCAATGGACGCTGTTGCTGTCGCTGGTGGCGTTCATCGGCGGGGGCCTGATCGGGTTGCTGGTGATGATCCTGCGCATCAGCAAAAAGGCATTCGCGCGCAATGTTGCGCGCACCTATATCGAGCTGTTCCAGGGCACGCCGCTGCTGATGCAGCTGTTTCTGGTGTTCTTCGGCGTTGCCCTGCTCGGTGTGGATATCTCGCCGTGGCTGGCGGCAGCCATCGCCCTGACCCTGTTTACCAGCGCCTACCTCGCCGAGATCTGGCGCGGCTGCGTTGATTCCATTGCCCACGGGCAGTGGGAGGCGTCGGCCAGCCTGGCGCTCAACCCCCTTGAACAACTGCGCTACGTGATCCTGCCCCAGGCCTTGCGTATTGCCGTGGCGCCGACCGTAGGGTTTTCGGTGCAGGTGGTCAAAGGCACCGCCGTGACCTCGATCATCGGCTTTACCGAGCTGACCAAGACCGGCGGCATGCTCGCCAACGCCACCTTCGAACCTTTCATGGTCTACGGCCTCGTGGCCCTCGGTTACTTCCTGCTCTGCTACCCCTTGTCCCTCAGTGCGCGCTACCTGGAAAGGAGACTGCATGCCTCTGCTTAGAATTTCTGCCCTGCATAAATATTACGGCGATCACCACGTGCTCAAGGGCATTGACCTGACCGTTGAAGAAGGCCAGGTGGTGGCGATCATCGGCCGCAGTGGCTCGGGTAAATCCACCCTGCTGCGTACCCTCAATGGCCTGGAGTCGATCAACGACGGCGTGATCGAAGTCGATGGCGAATACCTCGACGCCGCCCGCGCCGACCTGCGCAGCCTGCGGCAGAAGGTCGGCATGGTGTTTCAACAGTTCAACCTGTTTCCACATTTGACCGTGGGCGAAAACGTCATGCTCGCGCCGCAGGTGGTGCAGAAAGTGCCCAAGGCCAAGGCAGCGCAGTTGGCTAAACAGATGCTGGAACGCGTGGGTCTGGGGGAGAAGTTCGATGCCTTCCCCGACCGCCTGTCTGGCGGCCAGCAGCAACGTGTAGCAATTGCCCGCGCGCTGGCCATGTCGCCCAAGGTGCTGTTGTGCGACGAAATCACCTCGGCCCTGGACCCGGAACTGGTCAATGAAGTGCTCAGTGTGGTGCGCCAACTGGCCAAAGACGGCATGACGCTGATCATGGTGACCCACGAAATGCGCTTCGCCCGCGAAGTCGGTGACAAGCTGGTGTTCATGCACCAGGGCAAGGTGCATGAAGTGGGCGACCCCAAGGTCGTGTTTGCCAACCCGCAAACGCCCGAGCTCGCCAACTTCATCGGCTCCGTGGAACAGCCGGGCTGACCAGTTCAAAACTACCCTGCCCTTCCAACAGCGTCTGGCTGCGTACTTGCAAGGCGTCGGCGGGCAGGTCGGTGTCGATGTCGACCTGGGCCGTCAAGCGCTGGCCTGTCACCGGTCCCCCTGCGGCACGGGCCACCAGGACCTGTCCGGGCAATAACTGCCCGCCCGCGCCGGCATCAGGCTGGCTCATCATCGCCCATTCGACGGGACGCCCATCCACCTGTGCATGCTTGAGGCTCAACCGCAGTCGGCCCTGCTGGCCGAAGCGGAACGTTTGCCCATTGGCGGCACCGATAAACCGCAACGCCATTGCCGATGGCTCGACACACAACACGTTGAGCTGCAGCGATCGCGTACCGAGCGTGACCGTAGCGCTTTCGGCCAACGCCTCCCTGCGAATGACACCGTAGTCAATACGTGGTTGGCTCAACGACAACCGGCAGTTTTCGGCCCGTGCCTCCTGGGCCAGCAAAACCGTACAGAACAGCGCAGCGCCGATGCTTGCGAGCTTACCGACCATGGCACACCGCCGCAGTGGTTTCGAAGAACTTGTCATTGTCAGGCTGGCCTCCAGGTGAAATGTTCAGCAGGCAACTGGCAGAGTCCGGCAGTAAAACCTTCAGGTCCTGCAAGTCGTTCACGTCATTGAGAAAGATCGTGCCCTCGCCCACCACGCTGGTCAGAAAACGATCGCCCTTGCCGAACACCGCAGCTCCCTGGGGCAATGGCCGACCCTGATCATCCGTAGCGTTGACCAGCATACGGCGCACTTTCACCACATCGAATGCCACCGTGTTGACGGAACCGCGACCTGCGGCAAGCACCCGGGTGCCGTTCTTCAAATCAACGCGCTTTGGCAAGGACTGGGTTTGCACTTCGATGTGGCTGTTGGTGTAGGCAGGCAAGCCTGGAAGCACGGCCTGGCCGGTGAAGTCGGTCCATACGGGGCCTTGCGGGGTGTCGATTTTCGCAGCACCAATGTCGCCTACCGACGCAATACCAAAGGTGTCCTGCACCGTGTAAGGCGAGAAGGTAATTCCACCTCCGTGAGCGACCACGCCACCTTGCAATTGCCCGTTATAAGTGGTGCCCAATGGGTCGCGACTGGCACCCAGACCGACTCGGGTGTAACGCGGCGTGAGATCTACCTGGCCGCGTACCGATTGCTCCCTCGCACTGAGGTCGCGCTCGACGCCCACCTCGTAATTCACATACTCGTTGACCCGCTCATTGAGCGCCGTACCGGCACGGGATTGCCCCCCACGGCGGCTGACATAGCTGCTCACGCGACGATCAACGCCCAAGGGCATGCTGACCTGCAACCGCAGGGACAAGTCATCCTCACGCACGGTGTCGCGCCGGTTCCTGTCCCGCGCAGCGTCACGGCGGGACTGGGTGCTGCCGACCTGGGAGTCGGCAATCAACGCAACATCGGCGTAGCGGAACGACTTGTTCCATGACGCGAATACGTGTTCGCTCGATTGCCCGTCGAATTGAGCGCCGCGGGTATAGCCCAGGGAGAACGCCCCCAGGGTGGGGTCGACCCATGTCACGCCCGCCGTGTATTGATTCTTGAAGCGCGATTCCAGCACATCGGCCTTGAAGGGCCGGCCCGCCTCGACCACCTCGCGATAGCCCCGGGTCTGGCTGGTGGCGCTAAGGTTGAGATCGATGCCAGCGGAGACCGGGCTGCTCACGGATACGCTACTGCGTGAACCGGACACCGCATTACGGCTGTCGCGGGACAGGTTATGGCGCGCGCCCAGCGATACCCGCTGGAAAAACACACTGCTCAACGTGCCACCTGCCGACCAGTACTCGTCGCTGCTCAACAAGCCGAATCCGCCGGATGAATCACGTCCCAGGCCCCAGGTCCCGCTGGCCATGGCGACAATCGGCGAGGGCCCCTCACCATGGGTTTCTTCACGTATCTTGCCCAGGGAAAAATAATAACCAGGCGCCGCCGGCACGGCGCCGGCGAACGAAGCCGCCGGCACCACGAAGCTGCGTCGGGCTCCGCGCACGTCAATCACACTGACCTCAAGGTCGCTCGTGCCATTGAGCAACGGCAAACCGGTCAGTCGGAAAGGCCCCTCGGGCACCAGCGTACTGTGGATCAACACACCGGACTGACGCACCTCGATGCGCGACTGACTCTGAGCCAGGCCTTCCACCACGGCATTATTGCTGCCCGCAGGCACGCGCGACTGGCCGTCGGGAGAAAACTGCACACCCGACAACTGGATGCCGCCAAACAATGGGTTGTTGCTGGAAAGCTGGCCGGCCTGGAACGTCGACTGCAATGCGGCGATATCTCGCTGCGCATAGGCATACAGGTGCTCATTGTGCGCCACGCCATTATCGGAGACATAGAGTTGACGACTGCGAACAATCCAATCGCCCAGGTTGAACCCCGCTTCGGTGTAGGCCGATACGAACCGGCTGTTCCCGCTGCGCGAATGGCTGTCGAAACCTTGCACGTCGTAGTTGAACAGCGCCGCCGCCCCGCCCCGGGCAAAGTCCCCGGCTTCCCACTGCGGTCCGCGCAATGATGAAGTGGGCACCACCAGCGACACCTCGTCGTTGCCCGGGCGCAGCCGCACCATGGTGGTGGGGAAGGCTCCCAGGAAGTCATGGCACGCCTGGTCGGCGGTGGCGCCCTTGCGCACGACCCCATCAGGCTTTACCAACCCGGCTTTTTCCAGCAACGCCGGGGTAAAGCACAATTGCCCATCGGCATCGAACTGCGCGTCCACCAACCCGAGCGGGTTGCCATTGACTTGCAATCCCACCACCTGGGTGCCCTCGCGAAAGCGCGCCGCCGTGCGAAAGTAGTCGGAGACCTTCGGGTCAATGCCGTGCGTGGTCAATGCCGCCAGGTCAAAGCCCTCTCCCAACTCCAACGCCGGGACAACGCCAGGCAAACTCCAGAGTGTCGCGACCCCCACGAGCAGGGTGGGTCGGCGGGCCCGTAAAGATGTTCCAGTTCGGTGACTCGACAGGTTGGTCATGGGTTGATCAACCCCCATCGGCAGTGATCGGGGCCCGGTAGTTTTCTACCGAAAAGCCGTAGATCGTGGCCGGCTGAATCTCAATGCCGGTGAGTCCCTGCAGGGGGCCTTCAACCTTCACCGCCAGCGCTTCGCCCGGCAGGATGTAGGTGCGTGGCAACGTAGCCTGGGTACCCTGTGGCAATAACCGGACCTGTGGTGCCATGCGCACCACATAAGCGCTGTCGTTGTGAACCGACAAGCGTTCCCCTGTGCTCCGCCACTTCAACAGTTCCCAGGGCGTGTGATGAACGGGCAGGCCCTGGGGATGCAGGATCAGCGGCAAGTTCTGCCGCAGGGTGATACCAATGGTCGCACCGCCCGCAGCACGTGCCTGGGGGATGCCTTCAAAAGTTACGCGCTTTAACCGCTGAGTCTTCAACGGTGCCTTCAAAGTGCTGATAAAGCGGACCAGTTGTGTCTCTCCCGCTTCCACCCGCGCAATAGGCGGCGTCACGATCAAGAGCGGTTCCATATCTTCAGGCACATTTTCTATTACCGAATGCAGTAATGCTGGCGCCGCGTCGGTATTCTTGATGTTTATAGTCGCTTCACCCTGTTCTTCGTTCAGCACAATGACCGTGGTTTCGGGCAACATGCCATCTGCCACCGCAACACCGACAACACAGAGCATCAACATTGCAAATAATAAGCGCATATTTTTTAATACTGGACGACTGGACACACTGTGCTCCCCACAACCTTAAAGTTGACTGCTGATCGCCGGCCGCGCATAAAAAACAGTCGATCAGAAACATCAAGCCTCTTGATCGACTGTCGCTATGTCGCTTAGATGTAACTCAGCTCAAGTGTTGCGCGCCCATCCAGAGTAACGTCGCGGCTCAGGTCCAGGTCCTGGCCTTTATTGATAACCGCTCGCACAGTGATCGTCCCGGTCAACTGGGAGATCGCGGCAGGCGTGGGCGATGAACCACTGCGCCAGGAATATTGACTAGGCGATTGTGCAACCTTGCCATCACTGTTTTGCCAGGCGCCACCGCTGACTCGCATGATCGGAGACAGCGTTGCGCTCGTCGAGCGCAGGTCCTTGAGGGTGACGGCAAAACCACCGGTCTTGCGACCGGCCACGGTGCCCAACCCAAAGTTGTGCGCCTCGGTGTAACCTCCGCCGAGTGCCGTGAGTATGCCCGTTACCTTGCTGCCGGCCTGCAGGTCGACAAACTTGAGACCGAACTGGGCCGGCGTATTGCCACAGCTGACGGTGATAGGCGTGGTTTTTTCGCCAAGCGCGTTGAACGCCGTCTGGGACAGTTGGCCGGAGGGAATATCGCCATAGTTGATAATGCCACCGCCGCTCATGCTGAGGTTGCAGGCGGCGGGCTTGATGACGCCCCTGACGATCAGTTCGGCGCTGGTGGCGGCATAGGCCCCCATGTTTGCCGCCATGCATGCAAGACCCAGGGTCAATCCAACAATTTTCTTCATATTAGACCTGTCACTTAAAGTTATCAGGTGCTTTTCTGTTTTCGTCTTGGCGGCTCCATCGCCAAACGCTTTATCTTCCCGGACACCCACAACGACACATAAATAACACCAAGGCAAAATTGCCGGATGACAGTGTGTCGCTTTGGCGCCGAATTAAAGAATCGGATAAAACTACGGCCACTGTAAGAACAGTAAAAATTTCAGGCTACTTAATAACAACTTAAAGGTAGGCCAAGACAAATTAATCACTGGAATAACCAAACGTACTCTGTAGGAATAATCAAAAACCGGCTTTACTACAACCAGAGTTAAAACTCCCTACAAAACTAAGTCACTACTCAGCAGCTATGATGGGATATCACCCTACATATCTCACAAGAAATCCTCGCAGACAGCTTCAGAAAAATTACCGAAGCACAACGCGTTGGCTCCAGCGGTCGATCGTGGCACGATGACAAGGTTATCGACCGAGATCCCCAAACCATGCCGCAATCCCAAGCCAAGAATCTGTCCCTGATCGCAGCCATCGACCTGGGCTCCAACAGCTTTCACATGGTCGTGGCCAAGGCCCAGAACGGTGAAATCCGCATCCTTGAGCGGCTCGGCGAGAAAGTGCAACTGGCTGCCGGGATCAACGACGAACGTCAGCTCAATGAAGAATCCATGCAGCGTGGGCTCGACTGCCTCAAGCGCTTTGCGCAACTGATCAACGGCATGCCCCCTGGCGCTGTACGAATAGTGGGCACCAACGCCTTGCGCGAAGCCCGCAACCGCAATGAATTCATCCATCGCGCCGAGGAAATCCTCGGGCACCCGGTAGAGGTTATTTCCGGCCGCGAAGAAGCGCGCCTGATTTACCTCGGGGTTTCCCATACGCTGGCAGACACCCCGGGCAAACGCCTGGTCGCGGACATTGGCGGCGGCAGCACGGAATTCATCATCGGCCAGCGTTTCGAACCCCTGCTGCGCGAAAGCCTGCAGATGGGCTGCGTCAGCTACACGCAGCGTTATTTCAAGGACGGCAAGATCACCCCGGCGCGCTATGCCCAGGCCTACACGGCGGCGCGGCTGGAGATCATGAGTATCGAACACGCCCTGCACCGCCTGAGCTGGGATGAAGCCATCGGCTCCTCCGGCACCATCCGTGCCATCGGCCTGGCGCTCAAGGCCGGCGGCCATGGCACTGGCGAGGTGAATGCCGAAGGCCTGGCGTGGCTCAAGCGCAAGCTGTTCAAGCTGGGGGATGCCGAGAAGATCGACTTCGACGGCATCAAGCCTGACCGCCGCACCATCTTCCCGGCGGGCCTGGCGATTCTTGAAGCGATCTTCGACGCCCTCGAACTGCAACGCATGGACCACTGTGACGGCGCCCTGCGCGAAGGTGTGCTCTATGACCTGCTCGGTCGCCATCATCATGAAGACGTGCGTGAGCGCACCCTCAGTTCGCTGATGGAGCGCTACCACGTCGACCTGGAGCAAGCGGCTCGCGTCGAGCGCAAAGCCCTGCATGCCTTCGACCAGGTGGCCGACGACTGGGACCTGCAAAACGGCGTATGGCGCGAACTGCTGGGCTGGGCCGCCAAGGTGCACGAAGTGGGCCTGGACATCGCCCACTACCACTATCACAAGCACGGCGCCTACCTGATCGAGCACTCGGACCTGGCCGGATTCTCACGGGAAGACCAGCAGATGCTCGCGCTGCTGGTGCGCGGTCACCGCCGCAATATTCCCAAGGACAAGTTTGCCGAGTTCGGCATGGACGGCATCAAGCTGATTCGGCTGTGCGCGCTGTTGCGCTTTGCAATCCTGTTCCATCACATCCGCGGCACCCAGGAAATGCCCCAGGTGAAACTGCGCGCCGACGGCGACAGCCTGGAAGTGATGTTCCCCAAAGGCTGGCTGTACGAAAACCAGCTGACCCAGGCGGACTTCGCCCAGGAAGCGGAGTGGCTGACGCGGGTGGGGTTCAGCCTGAACCTGCGCTAAAGCACACCGCAAACCAAATGTGGGAGGGGGCTTGCCCCCGATAGCAGTGGGTCAGTTTACAAATAAGTGACTGACACACTGCCATCGGGGGCAAGTCGAATCGTCGCACCGCCCCTCCCACATTTTTCAGACCGCGCTGGGCTCTAGTTCACCGTCAGGATCGGGCTGCCCAGCTTCTCCAGCAGCGTCGCCTGAGCACTGCGCGCGTTCTGGTTGCCGGTCGGCGTGTTGCGTACATACCGCCCGTCCGACTGCAAACTCCAGCTGTGGGTGTTGTCCGTCAGGTAGCTTTCCAGCTCCTTCTTGACGCGCATGATCAGCTTTTTGCCTTCCACCGGGAAGCAGGTCTCCACGCGCTTGTCGAGGTTGCGCTCCATCCAGTCGGCGCTGGAGAGGAACATCTGCTCTTCGCCGCCGTTCAGGAAGTAGAACACCCGCGTGTGCTCCAGGAAGCGACCGATGATCGAGCGCACATGGATGTTATGCGAGACGCCGACAATGCCCGGGCGCAGGCAGCACATGCCACGTACCACCAGGTCGATGCGCACGCCCGACTGGCTGGCCTTGTACAGCGCGCGGATAATCTTCGGATCGGTCAGCGAGTTGAATTTGGCGATGATGTGCGCCGGCTTGCCGTCGAGGGCAAACTGGGTCTCGCGGGCAATCATGTCGAGCATGCCCTTCTTCAGGGTGAACGGCGCATGCAGCAGTTTCTTCATGCGCAAGGTCTTGCCCATGCCGATGAGCTGGCTGAACAGCTTGCCGACGTCTTCGCACAAGGCGTCGTCGGAGGTCAGCAGGCTGTAGTCGGTGTAGAGCTTGGCGTTGCCGGCGTGGTAGTTGCCGGTGCCCAAGTGGGCGTAGCGCACGATCTCGCCAGCTTCGCGGCGCAGGATCAGCATCATCTTGGCGTGAGTCTTGAAGCCGACCACGCCGTAGATCACCACCGCACCGGCCGCTTGCAGACGGCTGGCCAGTTGCAGGTTGGACTCCTCATCAAAGCGCGCTCGCAGCTCGATCACTGCGGTGACTTCCTTGCCGTTACGCGCAGCATCCACCAGCGCATCGACGATTTCCGAGTTGGCGCCTGAGCGGTACAGCGTCTGGCGCACGGCCAGCACGTGAGGGTCCTTGGCGGCCTGGCGCAACAGGTCGACCACCGGCGTGAACGACTCGAAGGGGTGCAGCAGCAGGATGTCCTGCTTGCTCACCACACTGAAGATGTTCTCGCTGTTCTGCAGCAGTTTCGGGATTTGCGGCGTAAACGGCTTGTATTGCAGCTCCGGATGGCTGTCCAGGCCGGTGATGCTGAACAGGCGCGTCAGGTTGACCGGGCCATTGACCTGATACAACTCGGATTCGGCCAGGTTGAACTGCTTGAGCAGGTAGTCCGACAGGTGTTTGGGGCAGGTATCGGCCACTTCCAGGCGCACCGCATCGCCGTAGCGCCGCGAAAACAGCTCGCCGCGCAGGGCACGCGCCAGGTCTTCGACGTCTTCGGAGTCCAGCGCCAGGTCGGCGTTACGGGTCAGGCGGAACTGGTAGCAGCCCTTGACCTTCATGCCCTGGAACAGGTCATCGGCGTGCGCATGGATCATCGACGACAGGAATACATAGTTATCCCCAGCGCCCCCCACTTCTTCGGGTACCTTGATGATCCGTGGCAACAGACGCGGCGCCGGGATGATCGCCAGGCCCGAGTCGCGGCCGAAGGCGTCGATGCCTTCCAGCTCGACGATGAAGTTGAGGCTCTTGTTCACCAGCAACGGGAACGGGTGCGTCGGGTCGAGGCCGATCGGGGTGATGATCGGTGAGATCTCGTCACGGAAGTAACGGCGCACCCAGGTCTTGATCTTGGTGGTCCAGTGACGGCGACGGATGAAGCGAACCTGATGTTTTTCCAGTTCCGGCAGCAGGATGTCGTTGAGGATCGCGTATTGGCGGTCCACATGGCCGTGCACCAGTTCACTGATGCGCGCCAGGGCCTGGTGCGGTTGCAGGCCGTCGGCCCCGGCTTGCTCACGGGCGAAGGTAATCTGCTTCTTGAGGCCGGCGACCCGGATTTCGAAGAATTCGTCCAGGTTGCTCGAGAAAATCAGCAGGAATTTGAGCCGTTCCAGCAACGGATAGGACTCATCCAGCGCCTGTTCCAGCACGCGGATGTTGAATTGCAGTTGTGACAGCTCGCGGTGGATGTACAGGCTGCTGTCATCCAGGTTGGTGACCACGGCAACCGGCGCCGGCGCCGGCGCTTCGGCAACCACAGCAGGCGGGGCCGGCTCCAGCTCCGGCGGGGTCTCGGCGACTTGTTCAACCACCGGATGAGCGTCTTTTACGACAACTTCTGTAAGTCCTTCGGTATTCATGAGTGTTCCTGTGAGGGCTATTGTTGCTCTCTAAGCAATTGGGCAGCGCGGGCGGCGAAGTAGGTCAGAATGCCATCAGCGCCGGCACGTTTAAAGGCTGTCAGGGATTCGAGGATCACCCCTTCACTCAACCAACCATTCTGGATTGCGGCCATGTGCATGGCGTATTCACCGCTGACCTGATAGACAAAGGTCGGCACTTTGAATTCCTCTTTGACCCGGCAAAGGATGTCCAGGTAAGGCATCCCTGGCTTGACCATCACCATATCGGCGCCTTCGGCCAGGTCGGCCGCCACTTCGTGCAGGGCTTCCTGGCTGTTGGCCGGGTCCATCTGGTACGAAGCCTTGTCGGCCTTGCCCAGGTTCAGGGCCGAGCCCACCGCCTCGCGGAAGGGGCCGTAATAGGCGCTGGCATACTTGGCCGAGTAGGCCATGATCCGCACGTTGACATGTCCGGCCAACTCAAGCGCTTCGCGAATCGCCTGGATGCGACCGTCCATCATGTCCGACGGCGCCACCACCTGGGCACCCGCCGCCGCGTGGGACAAGGCCTGCTTGACCAGCGCATCGACGGTGATGTCGTTCTCGACGTAGCCTGACGGATCGAGGATGCCATCCTGCCCGTGGGTGGTGAATGGATCGAGGGCTACGTCGGTGATCACCCCGAGCTGCGGGAAACGCTCGCGCAGGGCGCGGGTGGCGCGCTGGGCGATGCCCTGCGGGTTCCAGGCTTCGGCCGCGTCAAGTGACTTGAGCTCTGCGGGCGTTACCGGGAACAGCGCCAGCGCCGGAATGCCCAGCGCCACCCAATGCGCGGCTTCTTCAAGCAGCAGATCGATGCTCAAACGCTCCACCCCTGGCATCGAAGCCACCGCTTCCCGGCGATTTTCGCCGTCCAGCACGAATACCGGCAGGATCAGATCATTCGTCGTCAGTACATTTTCACGTACCAGACGGCGCGAAAAATCATCACGACGGTTACGACGCAGACGCGTGGCGGGGAACAGCCGATTGGCGGGGGTAAAGCTCACGACAGACTCCTGAGCCCGCGTTTACGGGCGAGCGGTGCAGTTATAAGCGGCCATTATGACGAACGAATGACAGTTGTGCTTATCGATGCGACCTGTAGTCACATTCTGCACTGACACAGGAATTGTTCACTTCGTGACACATCTCGATACTTTCATGAATCTTCGTGAAGGCGTAGGCTGCGCGTTCATTTCGCCAGCACCCTAGACCATGCTTCAACAATTTCTGCATGACTTCGGCTACTTTGCCCTCTTCCTCGGCACGTTCTTCGAAGGCGAGACCATCCTCGTACTCGCAGGCTTCCTGGCGTTTCGTGGATACATGGATATCAACCTGGTGGTGGTCGTTGCCTTCTTCGGCAGCTACGCCGGTGACCAGCTTTGGTACTACATGGGGCGCAAGCACGGCCGCAAGTTGCTGGCGCGCAAACCGCGCTGGCAATTGATGGGCGACAAGGCGCTGGAGCATATCCGCAAGCATCCGGATATCTGGGTACTGAGCTTTCGCTTCGTCTACGGTTTGCGCACGGTCATGCCCGTGGCGATTGGCCTGTCCGGCTACCCGCCCCTGCGCTATCTGATCCTTAACGGTATTGGTGCAGCGATATGGGCGGCAGCGCTGGGGGCTGCGGCCTACCACTTCGGCGCAGTGCTCGAAGGCATGCTCGGCAGCGTCAAGAAATACGAGCTGTGGGTACTGGGCGCCTTGCTGGTGCTGGGTTTTGGCCTGTGGCTGCGACGCCGCTTCAAGAATGCCCGCATCGCCCGCGAGGCATGCGCCGAGGCCAAGGCTCGGCGCGCTGCCGAACCCGCGCCGGTCGAAACGCCTAAGACGCCAGACGCGTAAGCCGGCCCCTGCAGCAGTAGAGGCCGATCACGCTGAGCGCGGTGTAGCTCGCCAGGCCCAGCCAGCCCAGGTTGCCGGCGGGCCACAGCCCGACCCACGGGGCCAGCCCTACCAAGGGCACATTCAGCCCCAGGCGCACCCACTCGGCCTTCAGCGCCCACGGGCGATTCTCCAGCGCGACCCCCAACGTGAACAGCCCCAACGCCATCGCACCCCAGCCCAGGACCAGCGCCTCCGTAGGCAGACCTTCGCCGATATTCATCAGATAGCTGCCAAACCCCACGTAAACTGCGAATTGCAGCGCTACGTAGACCTGTTGGCGTCTGTCCAGCGGCACCTCGAATTTGCGGAACCGGGCCAGGTCCGGCTTGGCCAGCGGATACTTGGCTTTCACATCGGCGGGGCGCCAGCCGGTGCGCATAAACCAGATGCGCAGCTTGTCCCAGTGGCTTTCAGTACGGCGGGCATCGTTCCACAGCTGCGCATAAAACTGCAGGTTTGCCCACAGCGGGTTCCAGCTGGCCAGGGGCGTGGTGACACCGAAGATCACCGGCTCGTTGTCATCTTCCTCCTGGAACGTGCCGAACAGCCGATCCCAAAAAATGAACACCCCGCCATAGTTGCGATCCATGTAGAGAGCGTTCTGTGCGTGGTGGGCCCGATGATTGGACGGGGTGACGAAGAACCATTCGAACCAGCCGAGCTTGGGAACGTGACGTGTATGGACCCAGAATTGATACAGCAGGTTGAGCGAAGCCACGCTGATGAACACCACCAACGGCACACCGAGCACGGCCAGGGGCAGGTAGAAGATCCAGCTCAGCAAGAAGCCGGTGCTGGTCTGGCGCAGCGCGGTGGTGAGGTTGTAGTCCTCGCTCTGATGGTGCACGGAGTGCGCAGCCCAGAGGATATTGCGCTCATGGCCCATGCGATGCAGCCAGTAATAGCAGAAGTCGTAGAACACGAATGCGAACACCCAGGTCCAGGCACTCCGGGCCGACAACTCGATCAGCGCCAGGTGCTTGAGGGCGAATGCGTAAGTCAAAAGGCCCACACCTTTGGTCAGCAACCCGGTTGTGGTGGACAGCACCCCGGTGCTGAGGCTGTTGATGGCATCCGCCACTCGATAGTTGCGCGCACCGCGCCAGCGGTCGGCCAGCAGCTCAACCACGATCAACGCAATGAAAAACGGTACCGCGTAAGGCACGAAGTCCATGGGCTAGTCCGGTCTTTTTTTGTTACAGCAAGATTAGGTGCAGTGGCGTGAGTTCCCATTGGCAACAGGTTACAAATTAGTAGACATTTAACGCCATGAATCAGGAGAAATGCCCATGAGCAAAAAGATTGCAGTGATCCTTTCCGGCTGTGGCGTATACGACGGTGCAGAAATCCAGGAAAGCGTGATCACCCTGCTGCGCCTGGACCAGCGCGGCGCTCACGTTGAATGTTTTGCGCCGGATATTGCGCAGTTGCATGTGATCAACCACCTCACCGGCGAAGAAATGCCCGAATCGCGTAATGTATTGGTGGAGTCAGCGCGCATCGCCAGAGGCGCGGTCAAGGATATCCGCGAGGCCAACGCTGCTGACTTCGATGCGCTGATCGTGCCGGGCGGGTTCGGCGCGGCGAAGAACCTGTCGGATTTTGCCGTGCAAGGCGCCGGCTGCAGCGTCAACCCTCAGGTCCTGGCATTGGCCGAAGCCTTTGCCGAAGCCGGCAAGCCTGTGGGGCTGATCTGCATCTCCCCTGCCCTGGCCGCGAAAATCTACGGCCCCGGCGTGACCTGCACCATCGGCAACGATGCCGACACCGCAGCCGCCCTGGACAAAATGGGCGCCACCCATCAGGAATGCACAGTGGAAGACATTGTCGAGGACACCGCGCGCAAGTTGGTGAGTACGCCGGCCTATATGCTGGGCAAGAACATCAGTGAAGTCGCGTCGGGCATCAACAAGCTGGTAGACCGGGTGCTGGAACTGACCCACGAAAACGACTGACGCCCTCTTCCTGTAGGAGCGAGCCTGCTCGCGAAGAATCTAAGAGCGCAGCGTCCCTCCAGAATGCCCGCGTTATCGTTGACGTTCTTCGCGAGCGAGCTCGCTCCTACAGAGGCTTCATCAAACGGGTAAGCAGGCGGTCAAGCGCATTGGCAAACGCTTGCTTGTCTTTCTCACCATGGGGCGGCGGCCCGCCGCCCATCTGGCCTTGCTCACGCAGATCGGTGAACAGGTTACGCACCGCCAGGCGCTCGCTCATGTTCGCCGGGCTGAACTCCTTGCCCCGTGGGTCAAGGGCCGTGACGCCCTTTTTCACCAGCCGGTCAGCCAACGGCACGTCGCTGCAGATCACCAGTTCGCCAGGCACTGCGTGTTCAACGAGGTAATCATCGGCTGCGTCAGGGCCGCTGGGCACCACGATCAACTTCACGCAGGAAAAGCCCGGTTTGATCTGACTCTGCCCCGCCACCAGCACCACCTCGAATTGACGCTTGAGGGCGAATTTCACCACCTGATCCTTGGCCGCCCGTGGGCAAGCGTCCGCGTCGATCCAGACCCGCATGCCTACGCCGCCGCCCTTTGCTTCTCGGCCAGGCGACTGCGGCCATACAGCACCACGATCGCCAGTATCGCCACGGCCTGCGCACTCAACGAATACGCATCGGCATGAATGCCCAGCCAGTCAAAGTCAAAAAACGCCACCGGCCGAGTACCGAAGATGCCTGCCTCTTGCAGCGCCTTGACGCCATGCCCGGCGAACACCACCGACAGCGCGCACAACAGCGCGGCGTTGATGCCAAAGAACAGCGCCAGCGGCAGCTTCGCCGAACCGCGCAGAATCACCCAGGCCAGGCCCACCAGCAGCACCAGGGCGGTGGCGCCACCCGCCAGCACCGCTTCGTGCCCGGCCGGGCCGGCTTGCAGCCACAGGGTTTCGTAGAACAGGATCACTTCGAACAGTTCGCGGTACACCGAGAAGAATGCCAGCAGCGCAAAGCCAAAGCGCCCACCGCCGCCCACCAGGCTGCTCTTGATGTAGTCCTGCCAGGCCGCCGCGTGGCGCCGGTCGTGCATCCAGACGCCCAGCCACAGCACCATCACGCTGGCAAACAGCGCCGTGCAGCCTTCCAGCAATTCACGCTGGGCGCCGCTGACATCAATCACATACGCCGCCAGCGCCCAGGTGGCCAAGCCGGCCAACAGCGCCAGGCCCCAGCCGACGTTGACGCTGCGCACCGCCGATTGCTGGCCGGTGTTACGCAGGAAAGCCAGGATCGCGGCAAGCACCAGGATCGCTTCCAGGCCTTCGCGCAGCAGGATCAGCAAACCGGAGATGTAACTCAACGACCAACTCAGGCCGTCGCCGCCGAGCAAGCCGGCAGACTCACCGAGCTTGCCCTTGGCCACGTCCAGGCGCTGTTGCACCTGCTCGATCAGCAGGCCGTCCTGCAATGACTGCCGATAGGCCATCAGCGCCTTCTCGGTGTCCTTGCGCACATTGGCGTCGACGTTATCCAAGGAGCTTTCCACCAGCTCGAAGCCTTCCAGATAAGCGGCTACCGACAGGTCATAGGCTTGTTCGTGGTCGCCGTTACGGAACGCGGCCAGGCTTTTGTCCAAGGTGGCGGACGTGTAATCGAGCAACTGCGCCGGGCCGCGCTTGACCTGCGGAGGTTGTGCACGCTGGGCGCGGAAGGTCGCCGCGGCCGCAGGGCCGTCTGCCGCCAGCACTTCGTTGGGCGTCTGGCGCGCCAGGTCGGCGAGGTTGAAGGGCTGTTCGCTCTTGGCCGCAGCCGGGTCCGCTGTGAAACCTGCGATGTACGTGGCGAGGTCCCAACGCTGACGGTCATCCAACTGGTCGGAAAAGGATGGCATGTCGGTGCCTTCGACACCCAGGCCCAGGGTGTTGTAGATCGCATACAGGCTCAAGCGATCCAGGCGCGTGGCATCGCGCAGGTTAGCCGGCGGCGGTGTCATGCCCATGGCGGCCGGGCCATCGCCGGCGCCCGCCGTGCCGTGGCACACCGAGCAATGCTGGGCATACAGCGGCGCACCGCGCGTGGGATCTGGAGTGATCGCCGGCGCCTGGCTGACTTCATACGCCACCGCCAGTTTGGCACCCAACTGACGCGCCTGGCGGGCGACAGTTGCGCCGTCTGCATGGGCAGTGACGGCCGCCAGTAACTCATCAACGCCCTTTATCAACTCGGCGCGTTCGGGCTTTTCCGGCAGATCTGCTACTAGGCCCTGCAGCACGCCAAGAAACTCCACCTGCTCGCGGTATTCCGAGTCGTCCACCACCTTGCCCGCCTCTACCGTCGGCGGGTAGTCGGCGCCGATGTAATCGAGCAAATGCAGAGCCTGTGGTGCGCCTTCGGCGGTCGCGGCCCATAGATTGAAGCTGCACGACATCAACACCGGCAGCATCAGCCAGGCGAGAAAACGGAAGGGGGCAGTCATGAATGAATCTCAGGTGGAAATACGAAGTAACACTATTGTTGAGCTTTAACCGATTTGACTCAAGGTGTTATTTCGTCACGCCCCTCCCACATTTTGATCCAGTCTCTTCAGTCAGGCCGTCGCGCGATGCAGGCTGGCGAGAAAACCGGCGGCACCGACGAACAGCCCGGCGAACGTACGGTTTACACGCTTCTGCTGTCTGGGCGAGCGCAGCAGGCGCAGGACTTTCGAGGCCAGCCCCGTGTAACCGGCCATTACGATCATGTCGACGCTGATCATCGTCGCACCAATGATCAGGTACTGAATCGCCAACGGCGCCTGTGGATTCACGAACTGCGGCAACACCGCGAGCATGAACACCAGCGCCTTGGGGTTGCTGGCGTTGACCAGGAACCCGCGGAACATCATCGCCAGCGGCTTGCCGATCGGACGTATCGCCGCGTCATCGGTCATGTCCAGCGGCAAGGCGCGCCATTGCTTGATGGCCAGGTACACCAGGTACGCCACCCCGAACCACTTGATCGCATAGAACGCGGTCGATGATGTCGCCAGAATCGCACCCAGGCCGCCCGCCACCACGGCAATCTGCATCGCCAGGCCCAGCTGCAGGCCAATGGCGTTCCAGTAGCCGCGTACAAAACCGTACTGCAGGCCGCTGGACATCGAGGCGATGGCGCCTGCGCCAGGGGAAAGGGAAATGATCCAGCTGGCCACGAGAAAAGCCAGCCACGTGTCGAGTGCCATAGCACACCTCGAAAGGGAGTTTGCGGTTGTGCCTTAAGCTAACTCCGGCGACCAAAGGCTGGCTATAAATTTTTACAAGATATGATTCTAGCGGTCGCCAGGGAACACGTGCGTACCAGGCCAGCGCCGTACCGAACGCTGGAAGAACAAGCTGTTGGGCACTTGCACCATCGCACTGTCGGTGCCGGCCTCCTGCACCTCGATCAGCGTGGTATAGAGCAGATTGATCGCCACCACGCGCCCCTTCACGCCGGGCTTGTCGACGGTGTCCACCAGTTCGACGATATCGCCGAGGCGAAACGGACCCACGGTGAAGATCAAAATGGCGCACAGCAAATTGGACAGCACGGACCACATGGCGAAGAACGCCACTGCCGCCACGGCCACAAAGCCTGACAGCGCCGTCCACAGCACCGTGGCAGATACACCCAGGCGGCCCAACACGAAGATCAGCGCGCTGCCCATGATCAGCCAGCGCAGGCCTCCACGCAGCGGCATCAGCAACTGCGGCGGGAACGGATAGCGCTCACCCAGGCGGGTCAGGCCTTTGGCGACAAAACGCTGGGCAAGGTAGCCGGCCAGCAGGATCAGCAGGATTTGCACGCCGATCCACACAGGTTCGATCCATTGCGCCGGCAAGGGCAGCTGCAACGCGTCCATCAGGACAGCGCCTCGAGCTGCGCTTGCAGGGTTTCAAGCAGTTCGAGGGCTTCCATCCAGGACTCCTCCAATTGCCCTTCGCGCACCTTGAGCCTGGCCTGTTCGGCCAGCAAGTCACGCAATTCATCCTTGCGCGCGGCCTCATACACGGCGCTGTCGCCCAGGCTGGTTTCGATCCTGGCCAGGCGCTCATGCACCTTGCCCAGCTCGGCCTCCAGCTTGTCCGCTTCGCGCTTGTGCGGGGCCAACTGCTGACGCAGTGCGGCGGCGGCCTGGCGCTGGGCTTTCTTATCGGTCTTGTCCGGGTTGACCGGGGTGTTGCTGACCGGCGCATTGCGCAGACGATAGTCAGTCAGCCAGCGGGCATAGTCGTCCAGGTCGCCATCGAACTCTTCGACCTTGCCATCGGCCACCAGCAGGAAATTATCGGTGGTGCTCTTGAGCAGATGGCGGTCGTGAGACACCACCAATACAGCACCGCTGAATTCCTGCAGGGCCATGGTCAGCGCCAGGCGCATTTCCAGGTCCAGGTGGTTGGTCGGTTCGTCGAGCAGCAACAGGTTCGGACGGTCCCATGCAATCAGGGCCAGGGCCAGTCGGGCTTTTTCACCACCGGAGAAGTTCAGCACCGGCTCGTCAATGCGCGCACCACGGAAGTCGAAGCCTCCGAGGAAGTCGCGCAGGGTTTGCTCGCGTTCGCTCGACGCCAGGCGCTGCAGGTGCAACAACGGGCTGGCCTTGGCATCGAGCGAGTCCAGTTGATGCTGGGCGAAGTAACCCACCACCGTATTCTCGCCACGGGTCAGGTGCCCGGCCAAAGGCTCAAGCTCGCCCGACAGATTCTTGATCAGCGTCGACTTGCCCGCGCCGTTAGGCCCCAGCAAACCGATCCGCGCGCCGGGTATGAGCTGCAGCTTGACCTTCTCCAGTACGGTCTTGTCGCCATAACCCAGGCGCGCATCCGACAGATCGAGCAGGGGGCTGGAGATTTTCACCGACTCACGGAACACGAAGTCGAACGGCGAATCGACGTGGGCCGCCGACAGCTCTTCCATGCGCTCCAGGGCCTTGATCCGGCTCTGGGCCTGGCGGGCCTTGGTGGCCTGGGCCTTGAACCGGGCAATGTAGCTTTCCATGTGCGCACGTTGCGCCTGTTGCTTCTCGAACGCTTGCTGCTGTTGGGCCAGACGCTCGGCACGGGCGCGCTCGAAGGCGGTATAGCCGCCACGGTAGAGCGTGATTTTCTTCTGTTCGACATGGGCGATATTGTCGACCACGGCGTCAAGGAAATCCCGGTCGTGGGAAATCAGCAACAAGGTGCCCTGATAGTTCTTGAGGAAGTCTTCCAGCCACAGGATCGCATCGAGGTCCAAGTGGTTGGTCGGTTCGTCGAGCAGCAGCAGGTCCGAGGGACACATCAGCGCCTGGGCCAGGTTCAGGCGCATGCGCCAGCCGCCGGAGAAGTCGGCGACCGGGCGATCCATCTGTTCGTTGGTAAAACCCAGGCCGGCCAGCATCTTGCGGGCGCGGGCGTCGGCGGTGTAGCCGTCGGCGCTGTCGAGTTCCGAGTGCAGGCGCGCCTGGGCGGCGCCGTCCTGGGCTGCTTCCGCCGCGGCGAGGTCGTGCTGTACCTGGCGCAGACGCAGGTCGCCATCGAGCACGTAGTCGATCGCGATGCGGTCCAGGGTGTCGATCTCCTGGCGCATATGGGCGATGCGCCAGTCGGCCGGCAGCAGGCAGTCCCCGGAATCCGGGGTCAGCTCACCCAGCAACAGGGCAAACAACGTGGATTTTCCGGCGCCATTGGCACCGATCAGGCCGGCTTTGTGACCGGCGTGCAGGGTCAGCTCGGCATCTTCAAGAAGACGTTGCGGGCCACGCTGTAATGTTAGGCTTTGAAGTCGGATCATAATGGCGGCGGAGTCTACCAGCTTCGTTGACCGCTGGCTTGGGTGTGAATATGTGCGCTGACCTGTGGAGCTTTGCCCTCTCGACTTATGCCCGCCCCGGTGTGGAGGCCGCTTGCCTGCGGTTGCAGGAACAGGGAGCGGATGTGTGCCTGCTGCTGTGTGGTGCGTGGCTGGAACAACGGGGTGTGGCGCGGCTGCCCGAGCGCGTCGTGGCACTGCAACAGCTTGCGCGACCGTGGCGGATGCACGTCGTCGAACCTTTGCGAGCGGTACGTGTGCAATGGCGGGGAATGGCACAGCAGGATGCGCAACTGGCTGAATTGCGAGAGCAGGTCAAGGCCTTGGAGCTGGAGGCCGAGCGAGCCTTGCTGATGCGCCTGGAAGCGCTGGCGCAGTCATGGTCGAGCAATGAGGTGACAGGTCGACAGGAATGGCTTGAAGGTCTGGCGACCGAAGCCGCCAACCTTGACCACAACGCGCTGCAGCAGCTGCGCGTCATGGTCACCCGCGCTTAGGAAGCGCTGGTTGGGGTGACGCTTGGCGCTGCCGGTGCAGCAGCGCTGCCGACGGATGCGGTTGGAGCGGAGGACGCTGCCGGGGTAGCTGCAGTTGCTGCGGGAGTTGCTGGCTTTGCAGGTGCTGGCTTTGCCGCAGCAGGCTTGGCAGCGGGTTTTGCGGCCGGTTTTGCAGCTGGCTTGGCGGCTGGTTTGGCGGCAGTGGTTTTAGCGGCTGGCTTGGCGGCCGGTTTTGCAGCAGCGGTTTTGGCAGCTGGCTTGGCGGCTGGTTTGGCAGCAGTGGTTTTAGCAGCTGGCTTGGCGGCTGGTTTCGCAGCAGCGGTTTTGGCAGCTGGCTTGGCGGCTGGTTTTGCAGCAGCGGTTTTAGCGGCTGGCTTGGCGGCTGGTTTGGCAGCAGCAGTTTTAGCGGCTGGCTTAACGGCTGGTTTGGCAGCAGCAGATTTAGCAGCTGGCTTAGCGGCCGGTTTTGCAGCAGCGGTTTTAGCGGCTGGCTTGGCGGCTGGTTTTGCAGCGGCAGCTTTAGCGGCTGGCTTGGCGGCTGGTTTCGCAGCAGCGGTTTTAGCGGCTGGCTTGGCGGCTGGTTTTGCAGCGGCAGCTTTAGCAGCTGGCTTGGCGGCCGTTTTAGCCGGCGCCTTCGCTGCAACAGCCTTGCTCGCTGGCTTCTTGGCCGCGCTGGCTGCGACAGCTTTAGCCGGAGTACGAGTACCCAGCGCCTTGGTGACAGCTTCCTTCACACGACCAACGCCCTGAGCCAGTTTCAGGCTTTCCTGAGCGTCTTTTTTGAGTTGGGAAATGTAGCTGCGGGTTTCGGCTTGGCGGTCCTTGAGGGCGTCCAGCAGGTCCTCAAGTTCTTTAACAGCGTCTTTGGCCTTGGCTTGTGCCTTGGCCTTGCCGGCAGTGGCGGCGTCTTGCAGTTTGGTGCGGGATTTGTGCAGCTTTTCTTGCGCTTTGCCGCGTTGTTTTTCCAGTTTGGCGAGCAGTTTTTCTGCATCGGCCAAGGCTTGGGAACAAGCGCTTTCCAGATGTTCGAGCAGGCTGCCCGACAATTGTTGGAGTAAGTGCAACGGGGTATTTACAGGCTTCTGTTTGGCCGACATGGTTTACCTCCTGGCTGACGTGGGTGCGGCTCATACTAGCCCTCTGCTCTTACCGCCGCTAGGGCATGTTGACAGTATCGTTTGCGTTGCGTTGCAACGTACGAAAATTCTTATCGATATAACAGAAAAGCGCACCACTACTCAGCCATTTACGCTGGCATAATCCGTCGCACTTCAGGCGGGAGGACACCCATGTCGCGTTACCTTTTCGTAGTGCTTGCCCTGGCGATTTCCAGCGCCGATGCGGACGAGCAATCGCCGCCAAAAACCGCTGTCCAAGATCAGCATGACCTCGCCTACAGCCTGGGCGCCAGCCTCGGTGAACGCTTGCGCCAGGAGGTCCCCGACTTGCAGATCCAGGCCCTGATCGATGGACTCAAACAAGCCTACCAGGGCAAACCATTGGCACTGGACAACGCGCGCATCGAACAGATTCTTGCACAGCACGAAGCACAGAACGCCATCGACAACCCAGCGCCGCAGAGCGAAAAAGCTCTCGCCGCCGAACAGCAATTTTTGTCGAAGGAAAAAGCTGCAAAGGGTGTGCGTGAGTTGGCGGACGGCATCCTGCTCACCGAGTTGACGCCGGGCACGGGCACCAAGCCGTTGGCAACTGATGAGGTGCAGGTGAAATATGTGGGTCGGCTGCCCGATGGAAGCGTGTTTGACCAGAGCGCACAGCCCCAGTGGTTTCGCCTGGACAGCGTGATCAGTGGCTGGCGCAGTGCATTGCAGCAGATGCCCACAGGCGCGAAATGGCGCCTGGTAATCCCCTCGGCCCAAGCCTACGGCGCGGACGGCGCAGGCGAATTGATTGCGCCCTACACACCCCTTGTCTTCGACATCGAGCTACTCGGGACCCGCCACTGACGCATAAAAAAAGGTGCGTCATGCGCACCGTTTTTTATCGCATTGCCCCGATCAGACCTGAGCAGGCTCTTCTTTGTGGGCGTTGTGCAGCACTTCGATCAGGCAATCTTCAAGCTCGAAACGCTCATGCAACAGACCACCCAGCTCTTTGAATTTTTCCGCGACGCACTTGCCTTCATCGCACAGATCGTTAAAAGCCAGCAGCTTTCCGGTAATCACATCAATGCGCGGGTAAAGGGTCTCAGCGAACTCAAGACCACGCTTGTCCTCGAAGGCTTCCGCTTCCTTGGTGAGTTGCGTGTAGATACTCAGGTGACCGGCAGAAACGTAATCCACCAGTACAACGCAGAAGTCCTGCAACGGCTCACGCTTCTCGGCCAGCGCTCCAGGCTCGGCCCCCAACTCATCAAAAGCCAGAACCAATTTGCGACGCGCATCCAACCACTTATCGATCAGTGTGTGCACGCCACCCCAGCGTTCGCGAGCATTCTTGCAACGTTCCAACATGATGATCTCTCTTCCCTATAGGGGACGCTGCTGCCCCGTGCCCGCGCAATGCTTCAGGGTTGAAGCGGCAATCGGACGAGGTCGCGTCTGACAAGCGGTTTCGATAACGCGTGCGGGCCAGATTATGCCCGCATCACTATGGCTTCAAGGTACGCAGGAGAGAAAGTTCATACAAGCGTTTAATCCCGTCCTACCACATGAACAGAATTTTCCTCGCTTTGTGATACGTGACGCCGGCCAGGCAGCAACCGGGAAAGCAGTGTGCTCCACAGAATCAGCATCGCCAGGAAAAACAGCAGGCTCCACTCCGGAACGCTGAGGTCAAATAGCGTCCAATTGATTTCGACGCAGTCGACCGAACCCTTGAAGACTGACTGGACAGCCCGCCAGAACGACAGGTGTTCAATCATGTAGTCCAGGGTTGGCCAGCAGTTGGGCATCTGATCCGGCGGAGTGTTCTGCAGCAGCACTTGGCGCCCGGCGGTGACGGCGCCGAATAATGCACACCCGATACTCGCCAGCCCATACAGGCACACGCCAGTGCGACCAGGGTTATGCAGGGCGGCGATCAGGTTGATCAGTACAAAGACGGCGAGAAACAACCGTTGTACCTGGCACAAAAAGCAGGGCTGTAACAGCGCACCATATTCCAGATAGAAAGACACACCCAACGTCAGCGCACCGGCCATGAACGCCAGGACAAACAAGGAGCGTAAAGGGGCCAAAGACATTGTTTATCCGCACCGCAAGAGATAGGTCGCTACGGTAGAGGAAAGGCCCGATCCCTTTCAATACGCCTTGGAGCGGACAATTCCGCGAAGAGACAAGGAGATTCCGTCAACACACGGAGGAAATCGCCCTACAACACGTAAGAATTGATTACAGGCCTACTTAAGCTCAGTAATTACAAAGGGTTAAAGGGTTGGCTGACAGATAGATCTGAGCCAACCCGTGAACACTTTCCTACTTCAAGCTTGCGCCGGTGCTGGCAAGGGTGAGGCCAGTAGACGATTATCGAGTAACCCCAAGCCTTCCTGGAACAGCCGGTTGCTGCGCTCGGTATCACCCAATTGGGCCAGCAAACGGGCCAATTCGGCGCAGGCTTCGGGATTGCGCTGCACCTGCAGGCTGCTTTCCAGGTAATCCCGGGCCTTTCCCCACAGGCTGTTCTGCAGGCAGAGACGACCCAGCGTCAGCAACAGGCTGGCATCGCCAGGATGATCCTTCAGCCAGCCTTCGGCAAACTTCAACTGACGGGCCGGGTCGCTGCCGCGCAGCAGGCCATAGAGCCGAATAAGATGACTGTCATAACTGCGCTTGATCGCACCGCGCAGCACTTCCTCGGCCCTGGCATCGGCGCCCAGTCGACGCAGTTGATCGGCATAAGCCAGCACCAGTTGTGGCTCCTGGCGCTGGGCTGAAGTCAATTGCTCCCATGCGCGGTCAAGGGACTGCAAGCCGGCTTCGCCATGCTCCTCACGCTGGGCGGCCAAGCCAAGGTTTTCTCCCCAGGCCCGACGCTCCAATTCAGCCAGCTCGCTGGCCGGCAACACCTTGTCTTTACGCAGTTCGGGCAACAGGCGAATCACCGACGACCAATCGCCACGCTGCTGGTGCAATCGCTGCAACTGTCGCAGGACCTGAGCGTTGTGGGGATGGCGCTCGTGCATGGCCTGCAGGGTGGTCAGGGCACCTTCCGTATCGCCACGGTCCATCTGGAGTTGCGCATGGCTCAAGGCAACGGCCAGCTCCGCCTGGGGCTGGCGAGCCAGGGCGCGCTCCAGCAAAGCATCCGATGCCTCGTAGCGGCCCAGCTCGTTGGCCGCACGTGCCGCGCCGAGGTAGTACAGCAATGGCTGGCGCTCCGCCTCGGCAGCACGGTGCAGGTGGCGTTCGGCGCTGGCCCAGCGGCCTTCGGCAAGGTCCATCTGGCCTTGCTCGATTGCAACTTGCACACGGCGGCTGCGATTGCGCCGCGACCACGGGTTGACCACCCCGCCGGAAACGCTGACCAGACCCAACAGCACTCGGATCAGGTAGATCGCCAGGCCTATGGCGAACACCGCCACCAATGTGGCCCACAGGCTCGACTCGTAATGCAGCAAATGGGGATAGGTAATCAGCACGTAGCCGGTGTGTTTGGAAATGCCCACGGCCAGCGCCAGGGCGATCGCAATTGCCAGCACCAGGATCACATAGAAACGCTTCATCGGTTCTACTCCTGGGTCGCAGGCTTGGCAGCCGAAGCCTTGGCTTCGTCGGCAGACAAATGGCGGCGCTCGAGGTACGCCTGCACGGCCGCCAGGCTCGCGGCCAGGTCAGGCGTCACCACCGAAACGGCCTTGGGCTCAAGCTCGGCGATACGCGCCAGCATCGCCTTGCTCTGCGGGTTGTCCTGGTTGAAGTTATCCTGCAACACGCTGCGCGCCTGCCCCAGCGAACGGCTATACACCGCCGACTCGCCGTTGAGCGCTGCCCACTGTGCCTGCTCCAGCGCCAGGCTCAAGGCCAGGCGCACCTGATTCAACCCCTGGCCCGCCAGCAGCGGACGAATGTTGTCATCCGGGTTGAAGTCGATACGGAAATAACGGGAGATCTGTTCCCACCATTGGCTCAACTGATTACCCGTATCGCTGCTGGGACGGCCCTGGGAACCGGACTCGGTAAGTTGATACTCCGGAGCGACAGCCGCCAATTGCACCACCTGGTCACGCAACGCCGCCAACTGCAGGTACAAGCCGGTGCGGTCCGGCTGTTCGGTGCTGCGCAACGCCGCCAGGCTCTTGGCCAGTTGCTCACGGGCGGCGAACGCGCCTGGGTCGCTTTGCTCACGAAGAATTTCGTCGGCGCCCTGGACCAGCGACTGGGCGCTGTTGATGTCCTGCAAAGCCGACAGACGCAAGCTGGCCAGACGAATCAGATGCTCGGCCTCAGCCAGGCGCCAATCCTTGCGGCTGGCGCCCAGTACGGTTTCCAGACGCTGATTCAGGCGCTGCTGGTCACCCTGCAACTGGGCAACCAGGCGTCGACGCTCTTCCAGCTCATCCGCGCCGGGCAACTGCGCCAGGCGGGCGGCCAATTGTTGCTGGCTCTGCTTGAGGCTCTGGGATTGGTCATCGAGGGTCTGCACCTGACCCAGTTGCTGCTGGCTGCTGGCTTGCAGGGCACGGACCTGCCAGATCCCCCAGCCGCCGGCGGCAACACCCGCAGCGCCAAGCAGCAACGCGACGACCGCCAGGCCATTGCCACGGCGTGGCGCGGTGACCGGTGTCCCGACCGGCGCATCGAGCGCGGGCTGAGCTTCATCTTTAGGCAAGGCTGTTTCGCTCACGTATCCGTCCTTTGCGTATCAGAGAGTGGGAACGGGATTGCTCCCTAACGCCACTAACAAAGCCGAGGCACTCGCGCCTCGACAATCCACAACTTTTTCTGCGCCAGCGGCCCGCGCCATCTCGTAGACGCGCGGACTGGGCACAAACAACGGCAGCTTCGCCACCTCAGGCCAATCGGAGCCGGCCAGGGCCTGCAAGTGTAGAAAACCCTGCCCACTGCTGACCACCAGGCCGTTCAAGCGTTCCAACTGGATGCGTTGGGTGAGTGCGCCCGCGTCGTAAGCCGGTAGAAAACGGCGGTACAACTCCAGGTAGTCGACACTAACACCTCGCTCGCGCAAACGCTCTGCGAGCAACTCCCGGCCGCCCTCGCCGCGCAGGATCAATACCCTGGCACCGGGGCATGCGATAGCCTCGCGCAAGGCCGGCAATTGAAGCAAGGCCTCGCTGTCGTCACCCATTGGCGGATAGTGGACATCCAAACCCTGATCGGCCAGTACCTGTGCCGTGGCGGCCCCCACACTGAACCACGGCAGTCGCGGCCAGGGCGCGGTCAATTGTTGCAAGGCAAGACGCGCCGCCGGTTTGCTTACCACGATCACTGCGCAATAGCGCTGCAGCGCCCCAAGGACCGCCTGTTGTTCCGGCGTGACCGGTAAGGCTTCGATCTCCAGCAACGGCAGTTCGCTGCTGAATATTCCCGCATCGGACAATGTCGCCGCCAGGGCTGCCGATTCTTCGGCAGGCCGTGTCAGCAGCACTCGCCACTGGGTCACTGCGGGCCGGCCTCGCCGTAGATTTTTTGCAGAATGGCGCCAGCGCCCTTCTCCAACAGTTCCTCGGCGACCTGGATGCCCAGGGCCGTGGCGTCGCGTTGTGGACCGCGCACCTCGGCGGTCAGCAGCGTGCCGCCCTCCGGGTCGCCTACCAGGCCACGCAACCACAGGTTTTCACCTTCGAGCACGGCATAGCAGGCGATCGGTACCTGGCAGCCACCGTTGAGGTGCTTGTTCAGGGCTCGCTCGGCTGTGACACGAACTTCGGTGTCCGCGTGGTCAAGCGGCTTGAGCAGTGCGTGAATTTCGCTGTCGGCGGTACGGCATTCAATGCCGACCGCGCCCTGCCCGCCGGCCGGCAGGCTGTCTTCGACGCTGATTGCGCGGGTGATGCGGTCTTCGAAGCCCAGGCGGATCAGGCCGGCGGCGGCGAGGATGATCGCGTCATACTCGCCCGCATCGAGCTTGGCCAGGCGCGTGTTGACGTTGCCCCGCAGGAAGCGGACCTGCAGGTCGGGTCGACGGGTCAGCAATTGGGCCTGGCGACGCAGGCTCGAGGTGCCCACGATACTGCCCAGAGGCAATTCATCCAGAGATGGGTAAGTGTTGGAAACAAAGGCGTCGCGCGGGTCTTCCCGCTCACAGATGCAAAAAAGGCCCAACCCTTCAGGGAAGTCCATGGGCACGTCTTTCATCGAATGCACAGCGATGTCTGCTTCATTTTCCAGCAGCGCGGTTTCCAGCTCCTTGACGAACAGACCCTTGCCGCCAATTTTCGACAGCGGCGAGTCCAGCAGCTTGTCGCCGCGACTGACCATGGGCACCAGGGTCACCCTGAGGCCAGGATGAGCCTGTTCAAGACGTGCTTTGACGTACTCGGCCTGCCATAAGGCCAGGGCGCTTTTACGGGTGGCGATGCGGATTTCGCGAGAAGACATGGATCAATCCGTACTGAATAGATACGGCAGATAATAACAGCTCAGGCAAATACGCTTTGATTTGAATCAGCAAGTGCGGGGCCTCCCTGGCCGCATCACACCGGGATAGGAACTGCAGAGCTCGCCACCGCCCCTGGCTAGAGCTGCTGCATCATCTTGCGCACGCCGGCGACATGGCGCCGACTGACGATCAGGGCATCGCCGTTGAGCCCCTTCAGAAACAGCTGGAAGTGGCCAAGAGGCGTGCGCTGCAAGCGCTCGATTCGCTCGCGAGCCACCAGCGCATTGCGATGGATGCGCACGAAACGGTCGCCGAACTCATCCTCAAGGGCCTTGAGCGGCTCATCGAGCAACACTTCGCCCGCTTCGTGACGCAAGGTCACGTATTTATGGTCGGCGATAAAATAGACCACCTGAGCGAGGGGAATCAGCTCGATGCCCTTGCGAGTCCGTGCGCTGATATGGCTGCGGGGGCCATTGCCACTCTGGGCAGCCGGTTGGGTCAGGGCTGCGAGCTGGGCGCGGCTGGGACGCTCGGCCTTTTTCAACGCCTTGAGCAATGCATCTCCCGCCACTGGTTTGACGAGAAAACTGACACCGCTTTCTTCAAGCGTCTGTGCAGAAAACTCTTCCTGTGCCGCGCACAGCACCAAGGCCGGTGGTGATTCGCGCTCGCTCAGGCGGGCGGCGACTTGCAGGCCATCGAGGGCCGGCATGCGGATATCGAGCAACACCACATCCGGCTTGAGGCTGTCGATCAGCGTCAACGCCTCTTCGCCGCTGGTGGCGCTCGGTTCAAGGACTGTATAACCCTCGATTTCACTGACCAGACGGCTCAGTCGCTCGCGGGCTTGGGGTTCGTCATCAACGATCAGGACATTCATATTGCGCTGGATTCCTGCGTGAGTCTCGCACAAGGATAGCGTAGACAGGTGCGGTGACTTACGTCACAGCGATCCACGCTAAGACTGGCGCAAGCGGCAAAAAGTGCCCTTGGAGTGGCACCCAAATTTACCCGGACCTGTTCAATAGCGCCCAAGACCCGCCAACTTCGCGCATTGTCATAGGGTTTGCTGATACACAATCCGAATACCCCCGTATTTAATGGATAGTCTGGGCTCTGACCGCATCACCCGACTTTGGTGCATTCACACACTCTCAGTCCAACTGTAGACGCTCGCTGGAACGATATTGCTCAATCGTCAAATATCGTTTCAATAACGGCCTGCTCCCAGTCTCGTCCTGGATGGGATCGGCGGCAAGGCACTTAGCCATCCTTTGTACAAATAAAATTGCCGTCCACCCGCACCATCGCGTCCGCGGACAACCCTGTTATTATCGGCGGCACACCTTCACGCCTTTTTTAAGCAGATCACGAGCGAATTCATGAGCACCGACAAGACCAACCAGTCCTGGGGCGGCCGCTTCAGTGAACCCGTCGACGCCTTCGTCGCGCGCTTCACCGCCTCCGTCAACTTCGACCAGCGCCTGTACCGCCACGACATCATGGGCTCCATCGCCCACGCCACCATGCTGGCCAAGGTCGGCGTGCTGACCGATGCCGAGCGCGACAGCATCATCGAAGGCCTGACCACCATCCGGGGCGAGATCGAAGCCGGCACGTTCGACTGGCGCGTCGACCTGGAAGACGTGCACATGAACATCGAGGCACGCCTGACCGATCGCATCGGTGTGACCGGCAAGAAGTTGCACACCGGTCGCAGCCGTAACGACCAGGTGGCCACCGATATCCGCCTGTGGCTGCGCGATGAAATCGACCTGATCCTGGCTGAAATCACGCGCCTGCAGAAAGGTTTGCTGGAACAGGCCGAGCGCGAATCGGACACCATCATGCCCGGCTTCACGCACCTGCAGACCGCTCAGCCCGTGACCTTCGGCCACCACCTGCTGGCCTGGTTCGAAATGCTCAGCCGCGATTACGAGCGCCTGGTGGATTGCCGCAAGCGCGCCAACCGCATGCCACTGGGCAGCGCCGCGCTGGCCGGCACCACCTACCCGATCGACCGCGAGTACACCGCGCAGCTGCTGGGCTTCGATGCCGTGGGCGGTAACTCCCTGGACGGCGTGTCGGACCGCGACTTCGCCATCGAATTCTGCGCCGCCGCCAGCATTGCGATGATGCACCTGTCGCGCTTTTCCGAAGAGCTGGTGCTGTGGACCAGCGCGCAATTCCAGTTCATCGACCTGCCGGACCGTTTCTGCACCGGCAGCTCGATCATGCCGCAAAAGAAAAACCCCGACGTCCCCGAACTGGTACGTGGCAAGAGCGGTCGCGTATTCGGCGCACTGATGGGCCTGCTAACCCTGATGAAAGGCCAACCGCTGGCCTACAACAAGGACAACCAGGAAGACAAGGAACCGCTGTTCGACGCCGCCGACACGCTGCGCGACTCACTGCGTGCATTTGCCGACATGATTCCGGCGATCAAGCCCAAGCATGCGATCATGCGCGAAGCGGCCTTGCGCGGTTTTTCCACCGCGACCGATCTGGCCGACTACCTGGTGCGTCGTGGCCTGCCCTTCCGCGACTGCCATGAAATCGTTGGCCATGCCGTGAAGTACGGCGTGGACACCGGCAAGGACCTGGCGGAAATGAGCCTGGAAGAACTGCGCCAGTTCAGCGACCAGATCGAGCAGGACGTGTTTGCCGTGCTGACCCTGGAAGGCTCGGTGAATGCCCGTAATCACATCGGTGGCACTGCGCCGGCGCAGGTGAAGGCCGCAGTCGTGCGTGGCCAGGCACTGCTCGCCAGTCGCTAAAAAATGTGGGAGGGGGCTTGCCCCCGATGGCCATGGGTATCTACACAACTCTGTAGCGCCCAGCCGTAACCACGATGCGAAGCGAGTCGCTCTTGATCTTAGGCGCCCCGTTAAACCACGCTGGCCGAACGTAGGCTTGAATCCGTGGGTAACCCGGCAGGACGCCGGGTTAGCCGCCCCGCGCCATGGATGGCGCGTGGCGGCGGCCCACGGATTCAAGCCTACGTTCGGGCACACCGAGCCTGGGCGAGGTGCCGAGTGGTGGGGCAAGAGCGTTTTGCTTACTTTTGCGCTTTTCAAAAGTGAGCCGCTGTAAAAGCGGAACCATTAGCAGCCGTTACCGCAGAAACGGATATGTACCCAGTCCAATCCAGCATCCTGGTCGGTCCTAAGGCCGCCATCGGGGGCAAGTCGAATCGTCGCACCGCCCCTCCCACAGGGGATCTTCGCTGCTTTAAGCATTTCGTTCGCTTAACTGCTGGCATTAGGGGAGGCCCCCTCCCACATTTGATTATTTCCTTGCTGCAATCATCGCCAGAAATCCCGGCATCGCCGCCAGCCTGTCCGCCTCGACCTTTTGCGCATTGGGCATCTCATTCAAACGCCCCAGCAACGCCTTCGCCTGTGGCAACTGCGCCAGCAGGTCCAGCCCGAACATTTTCTCGCCCACACCACAGGCCAGATTCAAGCTGTACATGAAATACAGATCGGCAATCGTGAAGTGCTCTCCCGCCACATAGGGCGCGAACTTACCGTGCCGGCCTAACGTACCGACCCCCAGCAACAATTCAGCGCGGGACTTCTCCTTGATCGCCTCCGGCACCGTCATGCCAAAAAAGGCTTCGGCGAAACACGCCCGCGCCGGCAATTCGATATACAGCTCGATTTCCCGGCACAACGCCAGCACCTGGGCACGCTGGAACGGGTCGGCTGGCAGCAGCGCAGGCCCTTCCTGTGTCTGCTCGAGGTATTCGAGGATCACGCTGGTTTCGTTGATGAAGCCTTGCTCGACACCCAGCACGGGCACTTTGCCTCGCGGGCTCACCGCCAGGGCTTCAGGCGTTTGTCCTGCGTAAAAAGGCACCTCTTCGAAAGGCAGCCCTTTCTCCAGCAGCGCCAGCTTGACCATGTTGTAGTAGTTACTGACCGAAAATCCATAAAGCTTGAGCATCGCAAAGCCTCCAGGCCGGGTGCGGGGTTGGCTGCAAGCGTTATAGACGCTGAGGCCGGGACTGGCCAGCAGCATCAGCAGCCTGAATGGCGTTAGACTGGCGCCCTTTCCTTGAGGAGCCTGCCATGAGCGAGCCGACCGATATCGACAATGACGAAGAAGAATTCACCGAAAGCACGCTGATCCAGGCCATCGAGAACCAGATCGACAGCGACAACCCGCCGGCGGCCAAGGCCACGTTCAACAAGCTGACGCTGGTCGGTTATGAGCGAGACGATATCCTGAATCTCATGGCCCACGTGCTGGCCTTCGAGATCGACGCGATGCTGGATGAGGACCGCGCCTTTGATACCCAATGGTATGAAACCGCGCTGCGGGCACTGCCCGAGCTGCCGCCTGAAAAGGAATAATCCGGCCGCGCTGCAACACGCTGGACAGTTCGGCAAAGTGCGTTCACCTTATGGCCTGCTAGCCTCTAATAAATTTTAGAAAGTCTGGAGTCCTTATGTCGTATACCCCTGAGTTGGTTGCCGAACTGGAAATCCTTGTACTCTTCCCCCTGGACAGCACCAAGGAGGGTCTGAAAGTCCATCAGACCGCCGCTCCCACTGCCGTCGCCGCTGCCAGGCGCCTCCACGCCAAAGGGCTTATCGACCAACCGGACGGAGGCTACCTGACCAGCCTTGGCCGGGACGCCGCCGAGCAAGCCCAGACCCTGCTGACTATCTTGACCACCGCCTCCACCAAAGAAGCCGCCTGACCCCTGATCCCCGCCCATGGAGTCCGCCCTCTGCGGATTCCACGGGCGTTGCTGCGCAGCTCACAAAATTCTGCCGCCAACCTCCATTTCCTCTAAAACTCCTACGCGACTGTCTGTAAACTCCTACACGGCCGCCCACGTCGGGCCCTGCGAGCCACCGAGTTCGACATGACCCGCACCCATGAAATCCGCCCCGACCTGGACGAAGGCATCGACCGCAAGGTGCTCGCCCAATTGCGCGCGCGTTTCATGGCCCTCAACGAAGGGCGTATGGCCCGGGCGATCGAAGGGCTGACACCGCGCCAGCAGAGCGTGCTGACCCTGTTGCCACTGTTTTTTCACGTCAACCATCCGCTGCTGCCCGGCTATGTATCAGGCAGTACGCCAGCAGGCCTGTCGAATTTCGAACCCGACACCCAGGCCCTGACCGAAGCCCAGCGTCTGACCCGCTCGTTCTCCTACAAAGCCCGTCGCGGCAACCCGCCAACGCCCATTCACGGCCTGTTCCTGATGGGCAGCCTGGGCACGCTGGCACAGGCGGATCAAAGCGATATGGACGTGTGGGTATGCCACGCGCCCGACTTGAGTGACAACGAGCTGGTCGAGCTGCGCAAGAAGTGCCAACTGCTGGAAGCCTGGGCCCAGACCATGGGCGCCGAGGCCCACTTTTTCCTGATTGAGCCGACGCGCTTTGTGCTGGGTGAACGGGACACGCAACTGAGCTCCGACGATTGCGGGACCACTCAGCACTACCTGCTGCTGGATGAGTTCTACCGCACCGCAATCTGGCTGGCCGGGCGCACGCCGATCTGGTGGCTGGTGCCGGTGTATGAAGAAAGCCGCTACGCCGAGTTCACCCACGCGCTGCTCACCAAACGTTTCATCCGCGCCGACGAAACCCTGGATCTCGGCCATCTGGCGCACATCCCTCCTGGGGAGTTCATCGGTGCCGGGCTGTGGCAATTGTTCAAGGGCATCGAATCGCCCTATAAATCGGTGCTCAAGCTGCTGCTGACCGAGGTCTATGCCAGCGAGCACCCCGACGTGCAGTGCCTGAGCCTGCGCTTCAAGCGCGCGGTGTTTGCCAATCAGATGGACCTGGATGAGCTGGACCCTTACATCGTGGTCTACCGCCGCATCGAGGAATACCTCAAGGCCCGCAATGAACCGGAGCGCCTGGAACTGGTACGGCGCAGCCTGTACCTGAAGGTCAACCGCAAGCTCAGCGCCGGCCAGCACATTGCCAGTTGGCAACGACTGCTGCTGGAACGCCTGGCCCATGAGTGGGACTGGGACCAGCGCCAACTGGCCCTGCTGGACAGCCGCAGCCAATGGAAAGTGCGTCAGGTCGCCTCCGAGCGCCGCGCCCTGGTCAACGAGCTGAACTACAGTTATCGCTTCCTCACCCAATTCGCCCGCACGGAGCAGACCGTCAGCCCGATCAACCGGCGCGACCTCAATGTACTGGGCCGTCGCTTGTACGCAGCCTTTGAACGCAAGGCCGGCAAGGTCGAGTTCATCAACCCCGGCATTGCCCCGGACCTGGCCGAAGACACCTTGACCCTGGTGCACTCACCCAACCGCAAGGAGCCGGGGCAGCACCATTGGGGCCTGTATAACGGCAACCTCACCGCCCTGGAATGGGAGCACTTCGCGCCCATCAAGCGCAGCCGCGACCTGCTGGAAATGCTTACCTGGTGCCATCGCAACGGGGTGATCGACAGCAGCACGCGCCTGGCGCTGCACCCGGGCGCCAGCGACATGACCGAGTTCGAGCTGTTCAACCTGCTGGGCAGCCTGCAGCAGACTATCGCCCTGCCCATGGCCAGCGTCGATGAAACCCGCCTGTTACGCTCGGCGGTGCCCGAGGAAGTGCTGTTGCTGATCAACGTCGGCGTCGACCCGCTCAAGCATCACCGCGACCTGAATATTCTGATGACCACCGAGCGTACCGACTCGCTGAGTTATGCCGGCGTACGTGAGAATCTGGTACTGACCCTGGACCAGGTCACGCTCAATAGCTGGAACGAGGTGATGGTCAGCCGCTACGACGGGCCCCATGCGCTGCTCGACTGCCTGCGCGACTACCTCAACCAACTGCCGTCGGATCATTTGCCACGGTTGCGCGTGCGTTGCTTCTGTCACAACCGAGCGCAGTTCATTGCCCAGCGTGTGGAAGAGGTATTCGACACCGCGCAGAACCTGCTGCTCGGCCAGGCCAATCACCGCTACCTGCTCCAGGTGCAGCAGCACTATCACGTCATGGAGTTGATCCCCGGCCAAGCCACCCATGTACCGCTGCCGACCCAGGACGCGTTGATCGCCTACCTCAGCGAAGAGCTGGCCAGTTACAGCCCCTGGCACCTGGACGCGATGGCCCTGGAAGACCACGACCTGGCGCTGCTGTTGCCCATGGGTGCGGCCGATTGCATACAGGTGTTCTACCGGGTCCATGAAGAATTTGCCGAACTGTATGTGCTCGACGAGTTCAATGCGCTCTGGCAGCAGCGTTTGCCGTTCCATGATGAGCAAAGCCTGCTGGCACCGCTGCAGCGTTTCCTGCTCTCGATCATCTATCGCCGCGAAGCACTATCGGCTCTGGACACCCAACAGCCGTTGGGCGAAGTGCAGATCGCGTATTACCAACTGCTGCCGTCGGGCAACGCCCGTGCTCGTCTCGTCGAGCCAAGGCCGGCTCCGCAAAACCGCGCCAACCAGCCGTTCTATGACGTGCAGGCGATTATCGCCAGGGCGGCGCCCGGCCAGGTGGGTATCACGCTGTACTGCAATCAGCGGGAATTTTCCGAATTGGAGTTTGGCGACCAGCTGTTTGCGGTAGTCGCCCGGGAAATCGTCGGGCAGCGCCGGGAGCCCGAGCGTTACCGTTGCTACATCACCGATCTGGATCTGTCGGGCCTGCTTGGCGACGTGCAAAGCCCGAGCAATCTGTACCTGCGCTACAAGGCGGAGCTTGAGCTCGCGCTCAATCAGGCGCTGAAGCAGATTTAAAGCGCAAAGGCGCCGCCATCCCTGGGCTGGCCTTCGACACTCAGTAACTCAAGCTTGAGGGTCTTGCCGCCCGGTGCGGGCCAGTCAATATGCTGGCCCACTTGCAGGCCGAGCAACGCGCTGCCCACCGGTGCCAGGATCGAGATCTTGCCTTCATCGGCGTTCGCGTCTTTCGGGTAAACCAGGGTCAGGTGGTAATCCTTGCCGCTGCCTTGCTCACGGCAATGCACGCTGGAGTTCATGGTCACGACACCCGCAGGCACCTCATCGTGGCCAACCACTTCTTCGGCGCGGTCGAGTTCGTGTTGCAACGCTTCGACACCGGGAAACTCGTCGCCCAGGCGGTCGATCAGTTGCTCCAGACGCTGCACGTCAAGACGGGTGAGAATGATGGACGGTGCGGTGGTCATGATTCAGGCAGACTCCTTTTTTCTGCACAAAAAAGCAAAACCCCGCCAGGAAAAGGCGGGGTTCTCACGGGCCTCGATGAGTTGAGGCGTACCCGGACACTACCACAGCGTCACAAATAAACAAGACGACCTCAGGCGCGGCCCCGCCGCTGCTCGGCCTCGGCACAGATCACTCGGCGCCGCTCATCATCGGCGGAGCGCCATTCGCGGATGTCTTCCACATGGCGGAAACAGCCGAGGCAGACTTTCTGCTCGTCCAGGCGACATAAACTGATACAAGGTGACGGCACCGCCGGGCTGACATTGCTGAACAGCGGCTTGGGCGGGCGCGTGGGTGCGGACTGGCTCACGGTCAAATCTCGTCGAAATCCAGCTCGGCGCCGGATTGTTCCAGAACCAGACGCGCCAGCATCTCGCTGAGCAGCTCATCGCTGCTATCGCATTGCCAATTGTTGTCTTCTTCGTTGTAGTCGAAGTGAAAACCACCGGAACGTGCCGCCAGCCACAACTGCCGCAACGGTTCCTGACGGCTGAAGATCAACTGAGTGCCGTTTTCGAACTTGACCGTCAGCACGCCGGCCGAGTTTTCCAGGTCCACGTCCAAACCGCTGTCGTCGAAAATATCTTCCAGCGCCTGCTGGGTCGCATCCACCAGGTCGTGAAAACGGGCTTCGGTCAAACTCATTGTGGCAACCTCGAAAGTGTCTGGTTTTGCTCAAGCGCCGCACGATACGGACGCGCCCCGCCGATTGCAAAGGATACCGATTTCATCATAGATGGCGGTATGAAATATCCTCAACCAACGTAGCCCGCTTCCCGACTATCTCGGCAAACCCCCGCCGGACGGGTATTCCAGCGCATAGGCAAGCTGGCGGGTGGTCGGTATACTCGGGCGCAATTAATGCATATTCAAGGATTTCGCCATGAAGCGCCTGATCTCTTCCCTTGCTGCGCTCGTCGCGGTTGCTTGCCTCGTCAGTGCCTGTGGTCAGAAAGGACCGCTGTACCTGCCTGACGACAGCAAAGACCCGAACGAACAGGCGCAGTCGTCGCAAAAGCCGTCCAAAGCGCACAAGCACGACACTTACTAAGGGATCCCCATGGACGCTTTTAACTACCGGGACGGCGAGCTGTTCGCGGAAGGCGTGGCGCTGTCCGCGATTGCCCAGCGCTTTGGCACCCCGACCTATGTGTATTCGCGCGCCCATATCGAAGCGCAATACCGCTCGTTCACCGACTCGCTCGAAGGCGTGCCGCATCTGGTGTGCTACGCGGTCAAAGCCAACTCCAACCTGGGCGTGCTCAATGTCCTGGCGCGCCTTGGCGCCGGTTTCGACATTGTGTCCCGTGGCGAGCTGGAACGGGTATTGGCCGCTGGCGGCCAGGCCGACAAGATCGTGTTCTCCGGCGTCGGCAAGAGCCGCGAAGACATGCGTCGCGCCCTGGAAGTGGGCGTGCATTGCTTCAACATCGAGTCCACCGACGAACTGGAGCGCCTGCAGGTCGTGGCCGCCGAGATGGGCGTTCGCGCGCCGATCTCCCTGCGCGTCAATCCGGACGTCGACGCCGGCACTCACCCGTACATTTCCACCGGGCTCAAAGAGAACAAGTTCGGCATCGCCATCGCCGACGCCGAAGACGTGTACATCCGCGCCGCGCAATTGCCGAACCTGGACGTGCTGGGCGTCGACTGCCATATCGGCTCGCAACTGACCACCCTGCCGCCGTTCCTGGATGCCCTCGACCGCCTGCTGGCGCTGATCGACCGCCTGGGCGACTGCGGCATCTACCTGCATCACATCGATCTCGGTGGTGGTGTGGGCGTGCGTTACCGCGATGAAGAGCCGCCGCTGATTGCCGACTACATCAAGGCCGTGCGCGAGCGTATCGAAGGGCGCGGCCTGACGCTGATGTTCGAGCCGGGCCGCTATATCGTCGCCAACGCCGGCGTACTGCTGACCCAGGTCGAGTACCTCAAGCACACCGAGCACAAGGACTTCGCCATCGTCGACGCGGCGATGAACGACCTGATCCGCCCGGCGCTGTACCAGGCCTGGATGGACGTCACGGCAGTGACGCCGCGCCACAGCCAGGCGCGCGCGTACGACATTGTCGGCCCGATCTGTGAGACCGGCGACTTCCTGGCCAAGGATCGTCAACTGGCCCTGGAGGAAGGCGACCTGCTGGCCGTGCATTCGGCCGGTGCCTATGGGTTTGTCATGAGCTCCAACTACAACACTCGCGGCCGCGCCGCCGAGGTGCTGGTGGACGGTGATCAAGCGTTTGAAGTGCGTCGCCGCGAGACGGTAGCCGAGTTGTATGCTGGCGAAAGCCCGCTGCCGGAGTAAGCCATGCTGCTGCGTTTTACCAAGATGCACGGACTGGGCAATGACTTCATGGTTCTCGACCTGGTCAGCCAGCACGCGCACATCCTGCCCAAGCACGCCAAACAATGGGGCGACCGCCATACCGGTATCGGCTTCGACCAACTGCTGCTGGTGGAAGCACCGACCAACCCGGAGGTGGATTTCCGTTATCGGATCTTCAACTCCGACGGCTCCGAAGTGGAACAGTGCGGCAACGGTGCGCGCTGCTTCGCGCGCTTTGTGCTGGACAAGCGTTTGACCGCCAAGCGCCAGATTCGCGTCGAGACCAAGGGTGGCGTGATCGAGCTGGATATCCGCAGTGACGGCCAGATCAGCGTCAACATGGGCGCGCCGCGCCTGGTGCCGGCGGATATCCCGTTCCAGGCACCCGAGCAGGCCCTCAGTTATGCGCTGGATGTGGACGGCAACACGGTCGATATCGCCGCCGTGTCCATGGGCAATCCCCATGCGGTGCTGCGCGTCAATGACATCAACAATGCCCCCGTGCACGACCTGGGGCCGAAGATCGAACATCACCCGCGCTTTCCGGCGCGGGTCAACGTGGGCTTCCTGCAGGTGATCGACCGTTCCCGCGCGCAATTGCGTGTGTGGGAACGCGGCGCCGGCGAAACCCAGGCCTGCGGCACCGGCGCCTGCGCCGCCGCCGTGGCCGCGATCAGCCAGGGGTGGATGGATTCGCCGCTGCTGATCGACCTGCCGGGTGGACGCTTGTCCATCGAATGGGCAGGCCCTGGCCACCCGGTGATGATGACCGGGCCGGCCACGCGTGTATACGAAGGACAGGTCCGTCTATGAGTGAGCCAAGCCAATGACCGATAAGCCTCAAGTACCCGCCCCCGTCACCTCAAGTGAAAGCCTGGAGGCCGCTGCGGTTGCGGCGTACCTTGAGGCTCATCCGGACTTCTTCGTCGAGCACGAAGAACTGCTCCCGGCATTGCGCATCCCCCATCAACGCGGCGATACCGTGTCGTTGGTGGAGCGGCAGATGAAGATCCTGCGCGAGCGCAATATCGAAATGCGCCACCGCCTTTCGCACCTGATGGACGTCGCTCGCGACAACGATCGCCTGTTCGAAAAGACCCGTCGCCTGATCCTGACCCTGATGGACGCCGCCAGCCTGGAAGAAACCGTGATGGCGGTGGAAGACAGCCTGCGCCAGGACTTCCAGGTGCCATTTGTCAGCCTCATCCTGTTCAGCGATAACCCGATGCCGGTAGGTCGCTGGGTCAGCGGTGGCGAAGCACAGACCGCTATCGGCGGCCTGCTGTCGGAAGGCAAGACCATCAGCGGTACCCTGCGCGAGCATGAACTGGATTTCCTGTTCGGCGCCGAACAGCGCAAACAGATCGGCTCTACCGCCGTGGTTGCCCTCAGCCACCAGGGCCTGCACGGCGTACTGGCCATCGCCAGCCGTGATCCGGCGCACTATAAAAGCTCGGTAGGCACCCTGTTCCTGACCTATATCGCCGAAGTGCTGGGCCGCGTCCTGCCGCGTTTCACCACTGCCCTGCGCGCGGTGCGCTAGCCATGGAACGGCAACTGGACGCTTACTGCGCTCACCTGCGCAACGAGCGCCAGGTGTCGCCTCATACCCTGCAAGCGTACCGGCGGGACTTGAACAAGGTCCTGGCCTATTGCGAAAAACAGCAGGTTGCCAGCTGGAAAGCCCTGGATATCCAGGGCCTGCGCAGCCTTGTCGCACGGCTGCACCAGCAAGGCCAGTCCTCGCGCAGCCTGTCGCGCCTGCTCTCAGCGGTGCGCGGCCTCTATCACTACCTCAACCGCGAGGGCCTGTGCGACCACGACCCGGCCAACGGCCTGTCGCCGCCCAAAGGCGAGCGACGCCTGCCCAAGACCCTGGACACCGACCGCGCCCTGCAACTGCTGGATGGCGCAATCGAGGATGACTTCCTTGCCCATCGCGACCAGGCGATCCTCGAACTGTTCTACTCCTCGGGCCTGCGCCTGTCGGAGCTGACCGGCCTGAACCTTGAGCAACTGGACCTGGCCGATGGGCTGGTGCAGGTGCTGGGTAAAGGCAGCAAGACGCGCGTGCTGCCCGTCGGCAGGAAGGCTCGCGAAGCCCTGCAGCTGTGGCTGCCGTTACGGGCGCTGGCCAATCCGAAAGACGACGCGGTATTCATCAGCCAACAAGGCCGACGCCTGGGGCCACGGGCCATTCAGCTGCGCGTGAAGGCCGCCGGCGAACGTGAACTGGGGCAAAACCTGCACCCGCATATGCTCAGGCACTCTTTTGCCAGCCATATGCTGGAGTCATCCCAGGACCTGCGCGCGGTCCAGGAGCTGCTCGGCCACGCCGATATCAAGACTACGCAAATCTACACCCACCTCGACTTCCAGCACCTGGCAACGGTGTACGACAGCGCCCATCCACGGGCCAAACGCATCAAGGGCGGCGACTCATGAGCATCAAGCTGATCACCTTCGACCTGGACGACACGCTCTGGGACAACGTACCCGTCATCATCAGCGCCGAAGCGTCAATGCGCGAATGGTTGGCGGTCAATGCATCCAGAGTCGGCGACCTGCCCCTGGAGCATTTCGCCAGCCTGCGCCAACACGTGCTGGAACGTCATCCTGAGCTCAAACACCGCATCAGCGTCCTGCGCCACCGCGTATTGCTGCATGCGTTCGAAGAGGCCGGCTATCCGCAGCCCGAAGCGACAGAGATGGCCGATGTGTGTTTTGAGGCGTTCATTCATGCGCGACACCAGCTCACGGTCTTTCCCGAAGCCGAACCGATGCTCAAAGCGCTACGCCAGCACTTCCTCCTGGGGGTGATCACCAACGGCAATGCCGACGTACAACGCGTAGGCCTGGCGGACTACTTCCACTTCGCCCTGCGCGCTGAAGACATCGGTATCGCCAAGCCGGATGCGCGGTTGTTTGAGGAAGCGTTGCAGCGCGGCGGTGTGGACGCCAGTGCGGCGGTGCATGTGGGCGATCACCCCGGGGATGACATCGCCGGCGCGCAGCAGGCGGGGTTACGGGCGGTGTGGTTTAACCCCAGCGCCAAGGCATGGGAAGCAGATAAGCGCCCTGATGCAGAGATTCGCAGCCTGACGGAGTTGCCGGCGTTGCTGCGCAGTTGGCAGTAACACTGGAGATCCAAATGTGGGAGGGGGTTTGCCCCCGATGGCAGTGGGTCAGCCAGTAAATTGGGGGCTGATACACCGCAATCGGGGGCAAGCCCCCTCCCACAGTTGGGTCACCACAAGGCTCAAGTAAATCACCAGGCATGAAAAAACCCGCAGCGACGGCGGGCTTCTTCTTACAAGCAGTCAGCTGACCTCAGATGGGACGGCTGCCGTACTTGTTATCCGGCTTCTTCGGTGGATCCGCAACCACATTGGGCTCGACCTCGACCACTTTGCCGCCTTTGGCGAGGAATTCTTCCATCGCTCGGGCGAGGGCATCGCGCTCTTTGTTCTTGGCCTCAACGCTGGGCAGCTCGTCTACCGAAACAGCAGCCTTGGCCTTGCCTTTGGCCTTGGGAGCGGCATCGTCGGCAGCACTGTCCTCGAGGTCTTCAGCAACGTCATCAGCCGCCACTTCAAGACTGTCTTCAGTGTCCTCTTCGTCACCTACTTCAAGGTCGTCGTTTTCCAGATCATCGTCGCTCATGTTCTACCTCATGACTTGCGAAAAGCAGATTAGTTATAGCCCAGCTTTACCCTCTGTCGAGGCCGCCGGAAAAAAATCAACATCCACTGGATCACCAGTGGCTTATGCCCCTTCACCGTGCAAGGTGGCGAGGACTTTACGAGCACCGCCATGATCACGGTGCTCGCCCAGATAAACACCTTGCCAGGTCCCCATCGCCAAGCGGCCGGCCTTCACCGGCAAACTCAGCTGGCAGCCCAGGAGACTGGCCTTGAAGTGCGCCGGCAGATCATCCGGGCCTTCGTCGTTGTGTTCGAATCCCGCCTGGCCTTGCGGCACCAGCAGGTTGAAAAAACGTTCGAAGTCGCGGCGGACCGCCGGATCGGCATTCTCGTTGACCGTCAACGAGGCCGAGGTGTGCTGCAGCCACAGATGCAACAGGCCCACGCGGCAGGCCTTCAATTCAGGCAGGCCGGCAAGCAACTCGTCGGTCACCAGGTGAAAGCCCCGGGGCTTGGCCCGCAGCGTAATCAGGGTCTGTTGCCACATACAGTTCTCCGCCCATCGGCGCGCATTCTAGCGCGCTCTGGAAAAAAACAAAGTGCCGAATACGCCCACATGCCTGTAAGACATTCGCACCCTTGAAAGTGCCGTGTGGATCGCACCACAAAGTCGATGGAAAACCCATGCAACTTATAGTCAAAGACAAACGCCAGGCAAAAAAATGCCCGGCAAGCCGGGCATCTTTTTTTCGTGTATTTACAAGTTGTAACCGCGCTCGTTGTGTTGCGCCAGGTCGAGGCCGACCGCCTCTTCCTCTTCAGTGACCCGCAGGCCCATGACCATGTCCAGTACCTTGAGAATGACGTAGGTGACAATCGCCGTGTAGATCACGGTGAAGCCGACCCCTTTGCACTGGATCCAGACCTGTGCAGCGATGTCGGTGGTAGCGGCATTGAAGCCACCCATCGATGGAGCCGCGAACACGCCGGTCAGGATCGCGCCGAGGATACCGCCAATACCGTGCACGCCGAAGGCGTCCAGGGAGTCGTCGTATCCCAGCTTGCGTTTGAGAGTAGTGGCACAGAAGAAGCACACCACACCCGCTGCCAGGCCGATGACCAGAGCCCCCATCGGGCCCACGGTGCCGGCAGCTGGAGTGATTGCGACAAGGCCGGCCACTACGCCCGAGGCGATGCCCAGTGCGCTTGGCTTACCGTGGGTGATCCACTCGGCGAACATCCAGCCCAGCGCAGCGGCGGCAGTGGCGATCTGGGTGACCAGCATCGCCATACCGGCCGTGCCGTTGGCCGCGGCAGCGGAACCGGCGTTGAAGCCGAACCAGCCGATCCACAGCATGGCCGCGCCGATCAGGGTGTAACCCAGGTTGTGCGGGGCCATCGGGGTGGTCGGGAAGCCTTTGCGCTTGCCGAGCACGATGCACGCCACCAGGCCGGCCACACCGGCGTTGATGTGCACCACGGTGCCACCGGCGAAATCCAGTACACCCCAGTCCCACATCAGGCCGCCGTTGCCGCTCCAGACCATGTGCGCAATCGGCGCATAGACCAGGGTGAACCAGATGGCCATGAAGATCAGCATCGCGGAAAACTTCATGCGCTCGGCGAATGCACCGACGATCAGCGCCGGAGTGATGATGGCAAACGTCATCTGGAAGGTGATGAACACCGCTTCCGGGAACAGCGCGGCAGGCCCGGTGATGCTGGCCGGAGTGACGCCCGCCAGGAAGGCCTTGCCCATGCCGCCGAAGAAGGAGTTGAAGTTGACGACGCCCTGTTCCATACCGGTGGTATCGAACGCAATGCTGTAGCCGTAGACAACCCACAGGATGCTGATCAGGCCAGTGATGGCGAAGCACTGCATCATCACCGACAGGATATTTTTGGAGCGGACCATACCGCCGTAGAACAGCGCCAGGCCAGGAATGGTCATGAACAGCACCAGTGCGGTGGCGGTCAGCATCCAGGCGGTATCGCCGGAGTTGAGGACTGGAGCCGCCACTTCGTCCGCCGCCATGGCAAGGCTTGGCATTACGATGGACAACAGGGCTCCGAGCCCTGCGAATTTACGCAGAGTCATAGTGTTTTTCTCCTGGGGCGTTGGGGTTTGGCGGCTTAGATTGCGTCGGTATCGGTTTCGCCGGTACGAATGCGGATAGCCTGTTCCAGATTGACCACGAAGATCTTGCCGTCACCGATCTTGCCGGTGTTGGCGGCCTTGGTTATCGCCTCGATAACCCGGTCAAGATCCTTGTCGTCAATGGCGACATCAATCTTCACCTTCGGCAGGAAATCGACCACGTATTCCGCGCCGCGATACAGCTCGGTATGACCCTTCTGCCGACCGAAGCCCTTGACCTCAGTAACGGTAATGCCCTGCACGCCGATCTCGGACAGTGACTCGCGTACGTCGTCCAACTTGAACGGCTTGATGATGGCAGTGACTAGCTTCATGAAAACTCTCTCCCGAATTGGTGGACTTGCCCCAGGAAAACAAACCCGTCTCAAGTCTAAGCGCAGTGCCTGGCTTTGTAACGCATCGTCGCCTGCGTATTACCGTGGCGACGCCAGCGAACCACTGGTGACGAAACCTGTACCCCTGATCCGTCGGCGCACTGCATTCGTCACAGCGACTGCATCAGTGCATGGGTCATGATCGTCTAAGCAGAAACCTTGCCAGCTCCGTAAAAATCACTGAAATCAGTCCGTTGCCCACTTATGCCCACCTGCGGGGCGCTCCGGCGACGGCGATGCGCATCAAAACAGTGCGCGACCGCCCATCCCCATGCGCGAAAAGCGTGCGTGCCGGGCCATGAAAAGACTATAGACGCTGCGTGATACACTGCCGGCCAACTGTTTTCCGGAATATTTCCCATGCTCGCGCCCAAAGACTTCCTCGACGCCCTGAGCGGCCACGCCTCTCGCCTGTTCAGCGGCGACACCCCGCTGCCCCGCAACGAAATCGAAAGCCAGTTCAAGGCCCTGCTGCAAAGTGGCTTCAGCAAGCTCGATCTGGTCAGCCGTGAAGAATTCGACAGCCAGATGGTGGTGTTGGCCCGCACGCGTGCACGGCTTGAGAGCCTGGAGGCGAAGGTGGCGGAACTGGAAGCGCGGCTGACGCCCCCATCGGCCGAATAAACCCGATGAGTGTGGGAGGCAAGCCCTGACGCCGCCCTCCTGTAGGAGCGAGCTTGCTCGCGAAAAACTCATAGGCACCGCGTTCATTCAGGAAGCACGCGTTATCGTTGACGTTTTTCGCGAGCAAGCTCGCTCCTGCAAAAAGCCTTGGCATCAGGGCTTGCCCCCTCCCTCACTTCGTTGTCTGGATACGTTCTGTAAAACCTCCCCGCCATCCTTATTCCCACCTCGTCTACCCTTGAATAATCCGCAGGAAGCGGCCCACCATTCAAGGATCGAGCATGTCCCTCGCCATCGTTCACAGCCGCGCCCAGGTCGGCGTCGAGGCCCCCGCCGTCACTGTTGAAGTGCATATGGCCAATGGGTTGCCGTCACTGACGCTGGTGGGCTTGCCGGAAGCTGCGGTGAAGGAAAGCAAGGACCGCGTGCGCAGCGCCATTCTCAACTCGGCCCTGCAGTACCCGGCGCGGCGCATCACGCTCAACCTGGCGCCCGCCGACCTGCCCAAGGACGGCGGGCGTTTTGATCTGGCGATTGCCCTGGGGATCCTGGCGGCCAGCGTGCAGGTGCCGGCGCTGATGCTCGATGAGGTCGAGTGCCTGGGGGAGTTGGCACTGTCCGGCGAGGTACGCGCGGTCAAAGGCGTGTTGCCGGCCGCTTTGGCGGCGCGCAAGGCCGGGCGCACCTTGATAGTGCCCAGGGCAAACGCTGAGGAGGCGTGCCTGGCGTCAGGGTTGACGGTGATTGCGGTGGATCACTTGCTACAGGTGGTGGCGCACTTGAATGGGCATGTGCCGATCGAGCCCTACCGGTCGGACGGCCTGTTGTACCTGAACAAACCTTACCCGGACCTCAGCGAAGTCCAGGGCCAAATGGCTGCCAAGCGAGCCTTGCTGATCGCGGCGGCGGGGGCGCATAACCTGCTGTTCAGCGGCCCGCCCGGCACCGGCAAGACACTCCTCGCCAGCCGCCTGCCGGGGTTCTGCCACCGCTCAGTGAGCAGGAAGCGCTGGAAGTCGCGGCGATTCAATCGGTGGTCAGCCTGGCACCGTTGAGCCATTGGCCGCACCGGCCGTTTCGCCAGCCGCACCACTCGGCCTCGGGCCCTGCGCTGGTCGGCGGCGGCTCGAAGCCGCAACCGGGGGAGATCACCCTGGCCCACCACGGCGTGTTGTTCCTGGATGAATTGCCGGAATTTGACCGCAAGGTGCTGGAAGTCCTGCGCGAGCCGCTTGAGTCGGGACATATCGTGATTTCCCGTGCCCGTGACCGGGTGAGCTTCCCGGCGCGCTTTCAACTGGTCGCGGCGATGAACCCCTGCCCGTGCGGTTATATGGGCGAACCCAGCGGCCGTTGCCGGTGTACGCCGGAACAGATACAGCGCTATCGCAACAAGCTCTCGGGGCCGTTGCTGGACCGGATCGACCTGCACCTGACGGTGGCGCGGGAAGCCACGGCGCTGAGCCCGGCACAACAGACCCATGACACCACCGCGAAAACGGCCGCCTTGGTGGCCGACGCACGGGAACGCCAGCAACAACGCCAGGGCTGCGCCAATGCCTTCCTCGACCTGCCGGGGCTGCGCGAGTACTGCACGCTGGCGAAGGTCGACGAAGGCTGGCTGGAGAACGCCTGCGAGCGGCTGACGCTGTCGTTGCGCGCGGCTCATCGCTTGCTCAAGGTGGCGCGTACGTTGGCGGACCTGGAACAACAAGACGCCATCGCTCGCCACCATTTGCAAGAGGCCTTGCAATACCGACCGGCAGCGAGCTCTTGAGTGGCTTAGCGGAAGCGATCCACCTCATGCCGCAAGCCCGCCGCCAGGGTTTCCAGCTCTTTGGCGGTGATCGCCAGGTTCGACACCACTTCACGCTGCTCGCTGTTGGCCAGTGCGATGCTCTGCAAATTACTGCTGAGCAACGTCGCAGTGCTGCTCTGTTCCTGGGTGGCGGTGGTGATTGCGGCGAACTGCTGACCGGCCGAGCGGCTCTGTTCGTCGATGCGCGCCAGGGCCGAGGCCACATCCGCGTTGCGCGACAGGCCTTCCTGCATCAACACGTTGCCGTGCTCCATGGTACTGATGGCATTGCCGGTTTCCTGCTGGATGCTCTGGATCATTACGGAAATTTCATCGGTGGCCTGGCGGGTGCGCGAGGCCAGGTTGCGCACTTCGTCTGCGACCACGGCAAAGCCGCGACCTTGCTCACCGGCGCGGGCCGCTTCGATGGCGGCATTGAGCGCGAGCAGGTTGGTCTGTTCGGCAATCGAGGTAATCACGCCGACAATACCGCCGATTTCCTGGGAACGCTGGCCCAGGGTGTTGATCACCGTAGCGGTGCTGTTCAGCGCGGTGGCGATATGTTCCAGGGACGACGAGGCTTCTTCCATCGAGGTACGCCCGATGCGGGTCTGCTGGGCATTTTCCTGGGCCAGACGCTCGGTGTTGCCCATGTTGTCGGCGATATTCAGCGAGGTGGCGCTGAATTCTTCCACCGCGCCGGCCATGCTGGTGATTTCGCCGGACTGCTGCTCCATGCCTTCATAAGCGCCGCCAGACAACCCCGACAGCGCCTGGGCCCGGCTGTTGACCTCTTCAGCCGCCTTGCGGATGTGCGAAACCATGGTCGACAGTGCCTCGCCCATCTGGTTGAAGCTGCGCGCCAACTGGCCGATTTCGTCATGGCTGGAGACATTCAGGCGCGCACTCAGATCACCTGCACCGAGCGCTTCAGCCTGACGCACCAGGTCACTCAATGGCGCAAGCTTGCTGCGCAACAGCCATACCGTGGCCCCCACAGCCAACAGCATGGCCAGCACGCTGCCAATGACCAGGCGCATGCCCACGTCCCACGTCACGGCGCGAATCTCGGCCTTGGGCATACTTGCCACGACCGCCCAAGGGCCGCCCTCGAAGGGGACCGACACGCTGTAGAAATCTTCGTTCTTGTCACTCCAGAAGCGGCCTTCACCGGGTTTCTTCGCCAAGTCGAGCATCACGGCGACCGCTTGATCCAAGGCTTGCACACCGGCCGGCGGCACCAACCAGTGCTTCTGTTCATCCAGCAGCGACAAGGAGCCGGTCTGGCCGATACGGAAGCGCTTGAGGTTGTCGAACTGGGCTTTCTGTTCGTCGGTGTAGTCGAACCCGATGAACAATACCGCGATGACTTTTCCGCTGGCATCACGCACCGGGCTGTACTGGGTCATATAGGAGCGATCGAACAACACTGCCCGACCAATATAGGCCTGCCCGTTGAACACACGCTGGTAGGCCGGGCCCTGGCGATCCAGCACGGTGCCGATGGCGCGGTTGCCATCCTGCTTGGTCAGGGAGGTGCTGATGCGGATGAAGTCATCGCCGCTGCGCACGAACACCGTGGCCACGCCGCCGGACATGTCCTTGAATTCGTCCACTTCGCCGAAGTTGTTGTTCAGCAACTCGCTGCCCAGGTACAGGCTTGGCGTTTGTACACCGGCCACGGCGACAGGCTGGTCCGCACGCACGCTCAAACCGGCGCCGAAGCGCTTTTCAAACAGCCCGCTCAAACGCTGAGTGCTCTCGCGCAAGGTGCTGTGGAAGGTATTGAGCTGGTCGGAGAGCAAACGCGCCTCGCTGGCCAGGTGTTCCTCGCGGGTCGCGAGGTTGGCGGTATCGAGCGAGCGTAGTGCGAAAACGGTACTGCCGCTGATGACGACCGCCAGAATCACGGCTAATGCAAGGCCTAACTGGGAAGCGATCCGAGCGCGAGGTTGAGACATGACAGCTCCTGAGCCGAGGCCAGGATCATCCTGATCTCTTAGCGCTGCTCGGCGAATTATCTAGTGGGAAACGTGGGGCAAGATTGGTCCAGCACACCTACTTCGGCGCGGTTTCACAATACTTGAGCGATTCACAGAGGTATGACGCAAACGATTGCCGTGCATAGGCCGCCCCCTTCATTCGAGGCGAGTCACCGCGGGCAAGACCATCGCCTGCACCTCGCTCTGCAGAAACTCCGCCAGGCGCCGCAAGCGCTCACCACCGGGGCGGGTTTTCGGCCACACCAGGTAATAACTTTCCCCGCTGGCGACGGCCGTTGGCCACGGCAGGCTCAAGCGTTTCTGGGCGACGTCCTCGGCCACCATCAACAGGTCTCCCATGGACACGCCATAGCCCCGCGCGGCAGCGATCATGCCCAGCTCCAGCGTGTCGAACACCTGCCCACCCTTGAGCGAGACCCGGGAGGTCAGCCCCATGTGCTCCAGCCAGTAACGCCAGTCACGCCGGTCCGGTGTCGGGTGCAGCAGTTCGGCCGTCGCCAGCCGCTGCACGTCCCAGGGGCCGTCATCCAATAGATTGGACGCGCCCACCGGAATCAGCATCTCGGCAAACAGGTAGCTGGCCTCCCAGTCCGCCGGAAAATGCCCGTTACTGAGCAATACCGCGCAATCGAACGGTTCCTGATTGAAGTCCACTTCATCGATGTTCATCCACGCGCTGGTGAGCTGCACTTCATTGCCCGGCTGCAGGGCCCGAAAGCGGCTCAACCGCGCCAACAGCCAGCGCATGGTCAGGGTGGACGGTGCCTTCATGCGCAAGATGTCATCTTCGGCGTTCAGGGTATGGCAGGCGCGCTCCAGGGCGGCGAAGCCTTCGCGCACGCCGGGCAGCAACAAGCGCGCCGCCTCAGTGAGTTGCAAGGTACGGCCGCTGCGCTGGAACAGCCGGCAGGCGAAATGCTCTTCGAGGGTACGGATATGCCGGCTGACCGCACTCTGGGTAATCGACAACTCCTGCGCCGCGCGGGTGAAGGAGTGGTGACGGGACGCGGCCTCGAATGCCCGCAGGGCATAAAGCGGGGGAAGACGACGAGACATTTGATGACTCCGACAGCGCAATGGCCAAACCCTACCAGAATCGATCAGGCATGAGTTTTAATCATGCAAACGATCGCTTTTATCCCTTTGTGCAATGCGTCGAAAGCGCCGAGAATCAACCCTCCCCCACCTCCCTGACATTTCGAGAGCGATGATCATGCAGCATCCGGCACGTACCGAACTCTGGGCCATTCTGCGGCTGTCGGGGCCGTTGATTGCCTCACAGTTGGCGCACATGCTGATGGTGTTGACCGACACCCTGATGATGGCGCGCCTGAGCCCCGAAGCCCTGGCTGGCGGTGGCCTGGGCGCGGCGAGCTATTCGTTCGTGGCGATTTTCTGCATCGGCGTGATTGCGGCAGTGGGCACCCTTGTGGCCATCCGTCACGGCGCGGGCGACATCGACGGCGCCACCCGGCTGACCCAGGCCGGGCTGTGGCTCGCGTGGTTGATGGCCCTGGCGGCGGCGCTGCTGCTGTGGAACCTCAAGCCGGTGCTGCTGATGTTCGGCCAGACCGAAACCAACGTGCAGGCCGCCGGGCAATTCCTGACCCTGCTGCCGTTCGCCCTGCCCGGCTATCTGAGCTTCATGGCACTGCGCGGCTTCACCAGCGCCATCGGCAAAGCCACCCCGGTGATGGTCATCAGCCTGTGCGGCACGGTGGTCAACTACCTGCTCAATCACGCGCTGATCGAAGGCATGTTCGGCCTGCCCAGACTCGGGCTGATGGGCATTGGCCTGGTCACGGCCATCGTCGCCAATGGCATGGCGTTGGCACTGATGTGGTACATCCGCAGCAACCGCACCTACGCCGCCTATCCACTGAGCAGCGGGCTGCTGCGCCTCAATACCCGGTACCTGCGCGAGTTGTGGCGCCTGGGCCTGCCGATTGGGGGCACCTATGCGGTGGAAGTCGGGCTGTTCGCGTTTGCCGCACTGTGCATGGGCACCATGGGCAGTACGCAGTTGGCGGCGCACCAGATTGCCCTGCAGATCGTCTCGGTGGCGTTCATGGTTCCGGCGGGGATGTCCTACGCGGTGACCATGCGTATCGGCCAGCATTATGGCGCCGGGCAGTTGCTGCGGGCACGCATGGCCGGACGGGTCGGCATCGGCTTTGGTGCCCTGTTGATGCTGGGGTTTGCCCTGGTGTTCTGGCTGCTTGCCGACCCGCTGATCGGGCTGTTCCTCGACCATGACGATCCGGCGTTTCATGATGTCATCGTCCTGGCCGTCAGCCTGCTGGCCGTCGCCGCCTGGTTCGAGCTGTTCGATGGTGTGCAGACCATTGCCATGGGCTGCATCCGTGGCCTCAAGGACGCCAAGACCACGTTCCTGGTGGGGCTCGGTTGCTACTGGCTGATCGGCGCGCCATCAGCCTGGTTGATGGCGTTCACCCTGGGCTGGGGGCCGACCGGTGTGTGGTGGGGCCTGGCGTTGGGATTGGCGTGCGCGGCGGTGAGCCTGACCTGGGCGTTCGAGGCGAAGATGAAGCGGATGATTCGGCGAGAGCCGGACAGACAGCCTGCCTTTCAGGCGGCACAGACAGAGTAAAGCCCTGCTCGGTCAGACCTGTGGGAGGGGCTTGCCCCCTCCCACAGGTTCAATCGAGTTTACAACTTAGCCCGACAACGCCTGCTGGCTTTTGCCGGAGGTCAGATACTCCACCAGCTCAGCCAACGGCAACGGTTTACTGATCAGGTAACCCTGGGCCTGATCGCAACCAAACAGTCTCAGAAGCTCAAGCTGCTCAGGGGTTTCCACGCCTTCGGCCACCACTTCCAGGTTGAGGTTATGGGCCAGGTTGATCATGGCGTGTACCAGCTTGCGATTCTCTTCGCGCTCTTCCATGCCACCGACGAAGCTCTTGTCGATCTTCAACAAGGCAATCGGCAGGCTGTTGAGATGCACAAACGATGAGAAACCGGTACCAAAGTCATCCAGGGAAAACCGCACACCGAGGCGGCCGAGGGCGTCCATGGTCTGTTTGACCAGGTCGCTGCGACGCATCACGGCGGTTTCGGTCAGCTCGAACTCCAGCCATTGTGCTTCCACGCCGCGCTCGGCAATCAGCCGGCTGAGTGTCGAGAGCAATTGGCTGTCCTGGAACTGGCGAAACGACAGGTTGACGGCCATGTGCAACGCCGGCAGGCCGCGTTCGCGCAGGTCCTGCATGTCGCGCAGGGCTCGGGAAATCACCCAGTAACCCAACGGCACGATCAGGCCGCTCTGCTCGGCCAGGGGCACGAACTCGCTCGGCGGCAACAGTCCACGCTCGCCATGGCGCCAGCGCACCAGGGCCTCGAGGCCGACGATATGCCCGTCATCCAGGTCCAGGCGCGGCTGGTAATGCAGCTCCAGCTCATCGCGACGCAAGGCACGGCGCAATTCGCTTTCCAGGTCGGCCAGGCTGCGCGCGTTGCGGTTGATGCGTTCGTTGAAGATATGAAAGGTACAACCCTGGGTGCTTTTGGCCTGTTGCATGGCGATATGGGCGTGCCACATCAACGGGTCGGCCCCGGCGCGGGCCCGGGCATGCGCCACACCCAAACTGCAGCCGATCAGCAGGCTCTCGCCGTCCACCCAGTAAGGCTCAGCCATGACTTCCGTAATGCGCTCGGCCATCCATTCGGCGCGCTGGGGCGCACGGCGGGTGTCGATCAGCAGCGCGAACTCATCGCTGCCCAGACGCGCCAGCTGATCACCGGCTTCAAGCTGGCTTTTGAGCCGTGAGACCACCTGCAGGATCAAGCGGTCGCCGGCCTGGTGACCGAGGGCATCGTTGGCGTGACGGAAATTGTCCAGGTCAAGATGACCGAGGGCCAGGCCGCGGCCTTCGTTTTCCGCCAGCCGTGCCGCCAGCAAGGTCTGGAAACCCTGACGATTGGCGATACCGGTCAGCGGATCCTGTTCGGCCAGGCGCTGCAAGGTGTTTTCCAGCACGCCACGCTCGCGCACATGACGCAGGCAGCGGCGCAAGGTACCGGCGTCCAGCGCGGAATGGATCAGCCAATCGCTGACGCCGAGCGGCGCAACCAGTGGTTCCTGTTCCAGCAGCAATACACACGGCAGGCTGCAACGACCGGGACCGGGTTGCAGGTTGGGCGTGGTCAAGAGCACCGCTTCGTGATCGTCGTCGAACAGACGACTCACCGAGTCCCAACTGGGTGCACTGATCAGCACAGCCCCATCGCCCATCGGCGCCAGGCACTCGCGCAACAACGCTGCCCACGCCGGCGTATCGGCCAGCAGCAGCAAACGCAAGGGTTCGACAGGCGTAGACAAGCTAGCTCCCTAGACTCTGCAAAAATTCGTTGGCGGCGGGCATTATGACGTGCGGCCTGACGATAACAAATGCATGACCAATGATAGGTGTTATCAAACACGCAGACTGTGAAAAATAGTCGCGATACCCACGACATCCTGCGGCAAAGTAGCAAAACCGGCAAATTTAGATCGAGTGGTACGTCACACCGTCGTTCTAAGGCAGCAGAATCTTGCCAGCCTGTTAAAATGCCCGCCCTTTTGAATAACGACTCCCTGAACTCTGTATGTCCCGACTCAATCCCCGGCAGCAAGAAGCCGTGAACTACGTCGGCGGCCCTCTATTGGTGCTCGCCGGTGCTGGCTCCGGCAAGACCAGCGTGATTACCCGCAAGATCGCGCACCTGATCCAGAACTGCGGTATCCGCGCCCAGTACATCGTCGCCATGACCTTCACCAACAAGGCGGCGCGGGAAATGAAAGAGCGCGTCGGCACCCTGCTCAAGGGTGGCGAAGGCCGTGGCCTCACCGTGTGCACGTTCCACAACCTGGGCCTGAACATCATCCGCAAGGAACATGCGCGGCTGGGCTACAAGCCGGGTTTCTCGATCTTCGACGAGACCGACGTCAAGGCCTTGATGACCGACATCATGCAGAAGGAATACGCGGGCGACGACGGCGTCGACGAGATCAAGAACATGATCGGCGCCTGGAAAAACGACCTGGTCCTGCCCCCCGAAGCTCTGGAAAACGCACGCAACCCCAAGGAACAGACCGCCGCCATCGTCTACACCCACTACCAGCGCACGCTCAAGGCGTTCAACGCGGTGGACTTCGACGACCTGATCCTGCTGCCGGTCAAACTGTTCCAGGAGCACAAGGACATCCTGGAAAAGTGGCAGAACAAGGTGCGCTACCTGCTGGTGGACGAATATCAGGACACCAACGCCAGCCAATACCTGCTGGTGAAGCTGCTGATCGGCACGCGCAATCAGTTCACCGTGGTGGGCGACGATGACCAGTCGATCTACGCCTGGCGCGGCGCGCGCCCGGAAAACCTGATGCTGCTCAAGGACGACTATCCGTCCCTGAAAGTGGTGATGCTGGAGCAGAACTACCGCTCCACCAGCCGTATCCTGCGCTGCGCCAACGTGCTGATTTCCAACAACCCCCACGAGTTTGAAAAACAACTGTGGAGCGAGATGGGTCATGGCGACGAAATCCGTGTGATCCGCTGCCGCAACGAAGATGCCGAAGCCGAGCGCGTGGCGGTGGAAATTCTCAGCCTGCACCTGCGCACCGACCGCCCTTACAGCGACTTTGCGATCCTGTATCGCGGCAACTACCAGGCCAAGCTGATCGAACTGAAATTGCAGCACCACCAGGTGCCGTATCGCCTGTCGGGGGGCAACAGCTTCTTCGGGCGCCAGGAAGTCAAAGACCTGATGGCCTACTTCCGGCTGATCGTGAACCCGGACGACGATAACGCCTTCCTGCGCGTGATCAACGTGCCACGTCGGGAAATCGGTTCGACGACCCTGGAAAAGCTCGGCAACTACGCCACCGAACGCAAGATTTCGATGTACGCCGCCACCGACGAGATCGGCCTGGGCGAACACCTGGACACGCGCTTCACCGATCGCCTGTCGCGCTTCAAGCGCTTCATGGACAAGGTCCGTGAGCAGTGCGCCGGCGAAGACCCGATCAGCGCGCTGCGCAGCATGGTCATGGACATCGACTATGAAAACTGGCTGCGCACCAACAGTTCCAGCGACAAGGCCGCGGACTACCGCATGGGCAACGTCTGGTTCCTGATCGAAGCCCTGAAGAACACCCTGGAAAAAGACGAAGACGGTGAAATGACCGTCGAGGACGCCATCGGCAAGCTGGTGTTGCGCGACATGCTCGAGCGCCAGCAGGAAGAGGAAGACGGCGCCGAAGGGGTGCAGATGATGACCTTGCATGCGTCCAAGGGCCTGGAATTCCCCTACGTGTTCATCATGGGCATGGAAGAGGAAATTCTCCCGCACCGCTCCAGCATCGAAGCCGACACCATCGAGGAAGAACGGCGCCTGGCCTACGTGGGGATTACCCGCGCGCGTCAGACACTGGCCTTCACTTTTGCCGCCAAGCGTAAGCAATACGGCGAAATCATCGATTGTGCCCCCAGCCGGTTCCTCGATGAGCTGCCGCCGGATGACCTGGCCTGGGAAGGCAACGACGACACCCCGACCGAGGTGAAGGCCGTTCGCGGCAACAGCGCCCTGGCCGATATACGCGCGATGTTAAAGCGCTAGAATCGACTACTTTTTAATCTACTTTCGGCGCCTGTTGCGCCATCAGAGGAAGCTTTCCGTGGAAGCACTGCACAAGAAAATTCGCGAAGAAGGCATCGTGCTTTCCGATCAGGTACTCAAGGTTGACGCCTTTCTGAACCACCAGATCGACCCGGCACTGATGAAACTGATCGGCGACGAATTCGCCGCGCTGTTCAAGGACTCGGGCATCACCAAGATCGTCACCATCGAAGCCTCGGGCATCGCCCCGGCGATCATGACCGGCCTGAACCTCGGCGTGCCCGTGATCTTCGCGCGCAAGCAGCAGTCCCTGACCCTTACCGAAAACCTGCTGTCGGCGACGGTGTACTCCTTCACCAAGAAAACCGAAAGCACCGTGGCGATTTCTCCGCGCCATCTGACCAGCAGCGACCGCGTGCTGGTCATCGATGACTTCCTGGCCAACGGCAAGGCGTCCCAGGCACTGATTTCGATCATCAAGCAGGCCGGCGCGACCGTGGCCGGCTTGGGCATTGTGATCGAGAAGTCGTTCCAGGGCGGCCGTGCCGAGCTCGATGCGCAGGGTTACCGGGTTGAATCGCTGGCGCGGGTGAAGTCGCTGGCCGGTGGGGTTGTCACCTTCATCTGAATCAACGCAGCTCAAAATGTGGGAGGGGGCTTGCCCCCGATGGCGGCCTCTGGGCCGACCAGGATGTTGGATCAGATCGAGTACATATCCGTTTCTGCGGTAACGGC
>NZ_CVTN01000075.1:49878-57023 GCF_900004915.1 Pseudomonas sp. 31 R 17 | reverse complement strand
ATTCAAGCCTGCGTTCGGCCAGCGTGGTTTAACGGGGCGCCTAAGATCAAAAGCAGATCAAGATCAAGAGCGACTCGCTTCGCATCGTGGTTACGATTGAGCGCTACAGAGTTGTGTAGATACCTATGGTCATCGGGGGCAAGCCCCCTCCCACATTTGCTCTCTATTGCCTGTCAGTGTGCGGTGGCCTGGAGGCCAGCGAGTAACAGGCGCTGGTACAGGTCTTCCTTGAATCCCTCCGGCTGATCCAACCGCATCCGCTTGAGGTGCTCGGGAAACGCCTCCGGCTCCGGGGCATCCAGCGCCGCCTTGCCCAGTTCCAGCATCTCCGTGAGCTTGAATTTGCTCTTGAGCCAGTTCAGCGCCCGCAGCAGGTCCCGCTCCTCGTCCGTAAAGTCACTGCCCAACGGGTACTCCGGGAACAGGCGTCGGTGCCTGGCCTGAATCGCCTGGAGCCGTTGCGGTGTGTTGTCGGCAAAACGCGGGTCCAGCTTGAAATCCTTGGGCAGCTTGCCGGCCTTTTGCGCCTGCTCGATCAAATCGTCCTGGAAGCGCGAGTCAGTGATATTGAGCAACGCTTCAATCACCTTGGCATCCGTCTGCCCCCGCAAGTCGGCAATGCCGTACTCGGTAATGACGATATCGCGCAGGTGCCGGGGAATGGTGCAATGGCCATATTCCCAGACGATATTGGAACTGACCTCTCCCCCCGACTCGCGCCAGCTGCGCAGGATCAGGATCGAACGCGCATCCTCCAGCGCGTGGCCCTGGGCAACGAAGTTGTACTGCCCGCCCACGCCACTGAGCACGCGGCCATCTTCCAACTGGTCGGCCACACCGGCACCGAGCAACGTCACCATGATCGCACTGTTGACGAATCGTGCGTCCTGGCGCTGCAAACGCTTGAGTTCTTCCTGGCCGTACAGCTCGTTGATATAGCTGATGCGGGTCATGTTGAATTGCAGCCGCTTGGCGTGGCTCATCTCCTGCAAGCGCTGGTAGAAACTGCGCGGGCCAAGGAAGAAACCGCCATGGATGGAGATGCCATCGGGCTGCGCCGCATCGTCGAGCAGTCCGGCATTGGCTTGCTCCTGGGTCGCCACATCCGGGTACACCTTGCGCCGGATGATGCCGGCATCCGCCAGCACCAGCATGCCGTTGACGAACATTTCGCTGCAACCATAAAGGCCCCGTGCGAACGGATCGACGCCACCCTCACGACTGATCAAGGGCGCCCACTGGTACACATCCAGGTCGGTCAGCAGCAATCGATAGGCTTCGTTGTCGGCCTGGCGCGCCAGCAAGGCGGCGGTCAGCGCATCGCCCATGGAGCCGATGCCGATCTGCAAGGTGCCGCCATCGCGAACCAGGGTGCTGGCATGCAGCCCGATAAAATGGTCTTGGAACCCCACCGGCATGTTGGGCGTGGAAAACAGCGTGGTGCTGTCTTTTTCGTCGAGCAGGTAGTCGAATGCGTCCATGCCCAATTCCGCATCGCCGGGCATGTAGGGCAATTCAGTGTGGACCTGGCCAACCACCAGAATGGTTTCCCCGGCTTCGCGGCGCTTGGCGATCATGGGGAGCAGGTCGAGGGTGATATCCGGGTTGCAGCTCAGGCTCAGGCGGTCGGGATGCTCGGCGCTGCTGGCAACCAGTTGCGCCACCAGGTTCAGGCCGGCGGCATTGATATCACGGGCGGCATGGCTGTAGTTGCTGCTGACATAATCCTGCTGCGCCGAGTCGCTGTGGAGCAGGCTGCCGGGCTGCATGAAGAACTGTTGCACGCGGATATTCGTCGGCAGGCTGCCCTTGTGCAGATCAGCGAGGAAATCCAGTTCGGGATAATCGCCAAACACGCGCTCGATAAAAGGTTCGAGAAAGCGCTTCTGCAACCCGTCCCCCAGGGACGGGCGACCCAGGCTCAGCGCGGTGTAGATGGTCAGCGCCCGCTCGGGCAACTTGGCGATGCGCCGGTACAGCGCATTGACGAACAGGTTAGGCTTGCCCAACCCCAGCGGCATGCCCATGTGGATATGCGCCGGCAACCGCGCCAGTACGTCGTCAACTGCTTGCTCGATTGAACACAACTGCACCATCCGACCCTCCTGAACATTCCATGATTAGGGCTTGGACAGAGAGTGGCGGGTCTTTGCTGCAAAGAACAGTGTTGAAACACAAATCCGGGGCACAAAAAAGCCGCCCGTAAGCGGCTGTTTTGACGAAGATCGGTTTATTTCAAGCCGGACATCTTCTCGATCGCACCCTTTAGCTCATCATCCGAGCAATCGGCGCAGGTGCCTTTAGGCGGCATGGCATTGATGCCGGTGATGGCCTTGGCAAGCAGCCCATCGAGGCCGCCCTGCTCTTTGGCGCGTTTACCCCAGTCAGCCGCATCGCCGATTTTCGGCGCACTCAGCAGGCCAGTGCCATGGCATGCGTTGCAATGTTTGGCGATCACTTCATCCGGCGTCTTGGCACCGCCGCCGCCACCCGCCGCCACAGCAACCTCCATGCCCTTGCATTCCTGACCCTGGACACACACCTGGCCCACAGGCTCCAGGCGCTTGGCGATGTCATCGTTGGTCGCAGCCTGGGCGCTGACAGCCCACAGGGCCAGTACGGTTGCTGGTGCAGCCAGCATTTTCATAATTAGGTTCACGCGTTCACCCTCAATGGTGGCTATTCACGCCTGCGGCCACGGTTTCGCAGGCGGCGAAAGTATAGCGGTTAGCCCGCCCGGCCGAAACAACCCTATTAAATAAAGGGAGATTCAGCCTCACGGTTACAGCTGCGCGAACCCTGCAACGCTGGCAGGGCGCCTTCTGTTTTAAAAGTTCGCGGGTGTGGCTGCGCTGATTAGTCGCGCCGGCACGTCGAACGGATTGCGAAAACGATGGGGCTTGGTACTTTCAAAGTAGTAGCTATCGCCCGCTTCGAGCACAAAAGTTTCAAGACCGACCACCAGTTCCAGGCGCCCTTCCACCAGGATTCCGGTTTCTTCGCCTTCATGGGTGAGCATTTCTTCGCCCGTGTCGGCGCCTGGCGGGTAGATTTCATTGAGGAACGCGATTGCCCGGCTCGGGTGCGCTCGGCCTACCAGCTTCATGGTCACGGCACCGTCGGAGATGTCGATCAGCTCATTGGCTTTATAGACGACCTGCGTGGGTATTTCCTGGAGGATCTCTTCGGAAAAGAATTCCACCATGGACATGGGGATGCCGCCCAGTACCTTGCGCAGGGAACTGATCGAGGGGCTGACGCTGTTTTTCTCGATCATCGAAATGGTGCTGTTGGTGACGCCCGCGCGCTTGGCAAGCTCGCGCTGGGAAAGACCTTTGAGTTTACGGATGGATTGCAGTCGTTCGCCGACGTCCAATGCAGGTGCCTCCTGGGATTCAGGCTTTGTTGTAATTGAGCGTTATCATGGCGACAGCGTTCAGTATTTACAACACTTGGGCCTAAATCCTGGGCAGCGGCGTTCGTACCTGGCGATCAAGCGCCCAAATAGAGCCTTGGCACCCGGCGCAGGTTGCAGAAAAGCTGATAGGGGATGGTTTCAGCCGCGGTCGCGACGTCGCTGGCGAGGATATTCTTGCCCCACAACTCCACCGTGGAACCCAGCCCCGCCTGCGGCACATCCGTCAGGTCGACGCACAGCATGTCCATGGACACCCGGCCCAGCAACTGGCTGCGCTGGCCCGCGACCAGCACCGGTGTGCCCGTGGGCGCGTGGCGCGGGTAGCCGTCGGCATACCCCATGGCCACCACGCCGATACGCATCGCTTTGGGCGTGATGAACCTGGCCCCGTAACCCACCGGCTCTCCCGCCGGTAGTTCACGTACGCAAATGATTTTCGACTCCAGGGTCATCACCGGCTGCAAACGCGCGGCGATAGCCTGGTCATCGCCAAAAGGCGTGGCGCCGTAGAGCATGATGCCAGGGCGCACCCAGTCGCTGGGCACACTCGGCCAACCCAGTACGGACGGGGAATTACGCAGGCTGACTTCAGCCGCCAGACCCTGGCGCGCCGCTTCGAATACCGCCACTTGTTCGCTGCTGCTTGCGCAATCGAGCTCATCGGCACGGGCGAAATGGCTCATCAATACGATCTTCGCGACCTTGCCACTGGCCAGCAGACGCTTGTACGCCTCCTGGAAATCCTTGGGGTGCAGGCCGACTCGGTGCATGCCCGAGTCGAGCTTGAGCCAGATGGTCAGCGGCTTGCCCAGCGTGGCCTGCTCGATCGCCTCCAGTTGCCACAATGAATGCACCACGCACCACAGGTCCTGCTCGATGATCAGCGCCAGCTCGTCGGCTTCGAAAAAACCTTCCAGCAACAGTACCGGTGCACGTATCCCGGCGGCGCGCAGCTCCAGGGCCTCCTCGATGCACGCCACCGCAAACCCATCGGCCTCGGCTTCCAGCGCCTGGGCCACGCGCACCGCGCCATGGCCGTAGGCGTCCGCCTTGATCACGGCGAGGGCCTTGGCCCCGCTGACTTCGCGGGCCAATTGGTAGTTGTGACGCAGGGCTTGGAGGTCGATCAGGGCACGGGCAGGACGCATGGCGGCAGGCTTCTAGGCGGCAGAGTGAAGAAAACCGGTGCCGACCGACAACATCGGCACCGCAAGAGGGATGTGTATTAAGGCAGCGCAGCCACGACGGACAGCTCTACCAGGATATTCGGCTCACACAGTTTGGCTTCAACCGTGGCGCGGGCCGGGGCGACACCTTTTGGCAACCACTTGTCCCACACCGCGTTCATACCGGCGAAATCGGCATCGATGTCTTTCAAATAGATCGTCACCGACAGCAAGCGGGTCTTGTCGGTGCCGGCCAGGTCCAGCAAACGCTCGATGTTGACCAGGGTTTCACGGGTCTGCTGCTCAATGCCGGCATTCATGTCGTCGCCCACTTGGCCCGCCAGGTACAGGGTACCGTTGTGAACCACGATCTGGCTCATGCGTTCATTGGTGAGCTGGCGCTGGATGGACATGTTTTGCGGACTCCTGGTGATTGCCGTAACGGGAGATATCGAGGCCTTCGGCGCTGATCTGCGGGGTTTTCTTCGCCATCAGGTCGGCCAGCAAACGTCCGGAGCCGCATGCCATGGTCCAGCCGAGGGTGCCGTGGCCGGTATTCAGGAACAGGTTCCTGAACGGAGTGCCACCGACAATCGGTGTGCCATCGGGTGTGGTCGGGCGCAGGCCGGTCCAGAAACTGGCTTGGGCCAGATCGCCGCCCTGAGGATAAAGGTCGTTGACGATCATCTCCAGGGTTTCACGCCGACGCGGGTTGAGCGAAAGGTCAAAACCGGCTATTTCAGCCATGCCGCCGACGCGAATGCGGTTGTCGAAACGGGTGATCGCGACTTTGTAGGTTTCGTCCAGGATGGTCGAGGTTGGCGCCATCGCCGGGTTGGTGATCGGCACGGTCAGCGAGTAGCCCTTGAGCGGGTACACGGGCGCCTTGATCCCCAGCGGCTTGAGCAACTTGGGCGAATAACTGCCCAGCGCCAGCACGTAGCGGTCGGCAGTCTCCAACTTGCCATCGATCCACACGCCGTTAACGCGGTCGCCGGCGAAATCGAGGCGCTGGATGTCTTGTTCGAAACGGAACTCAACGCCCAACTGCTTGCACATGTCGGCCAGGCGCGTGGTGAACATCTGGCAATCGCCCGTCTGGTCGTTGGGCAGGCGCAGGGCACCGGCGAGAATGTCGGTGACGTTGGCCAGGGCCGGCTCGACCCGGGCGATGCCGGCACGGTCGAGCAATTCGAAAGGCACGCCGGATTCGCGCAATACGGCGATGTCCTTGGCCGCACCATCAAGCTGGGCCTGGGTGCGGAACAGTTGAGTCGTCCCCAGGCTGCGCCCTTCGTAGGCAATCCCGGTTTCAGCGCGCAGTTCGTCAAGGCAGTCGCGGCTGTACTCGGAGAGGCGAACCATGCGCTCCTTGTTCACCGCATATCGGTTGGCGGTGCAATTGCGCAGCATCTGCGCCATCCACAGGTATTGGTCGATATCGGCGGTGGCCTTGATCGCCAGTGGCGCATGGCGTTGCAGCAGCCACTTGATCGCCTTGAGCGGCACGCCCGGCGCGGCCCATGGCGACGCATAGCCTGGAGACACCTGGCCGGCGTTGGCGAAACTGGTCTCCATGGCGGCGGCGGGTTGACGGTCGACCACGACGACCTCAAAGCCGGCCCGAGCCAAATAGTAGGCACTGGTCACGCCAATGACGCCGCTACCCAAGACCAGAACGCGCATTTTTATATCCTCATCACGGGCTGAGCCGCTGACGTGTGTTATTCGAGCAATGATGGGCGCAGTGTAAAAAACAATCACCAGTGCATTTCACTATATAAATGCCTATATTTGGCGACAATTCTCGGCAAAAATGCTTTTCACAGAGGCGTATCCCCTATGCGTACCAACACTCAGACCAAGCGGGAGCTGGACAAGATCGACCGCAACATCCTGCGCATCCTGCAAAGCGATGGGCGCATTTCGTTCACGGAGCTGGGCGAGAAGGTCGGGCTGTCGACGACGCCCTGTACCGAGCGAGTCCGGCGCCTGGAACGCGAAGGGATCATCATGGGCTACAACGCACGGCTCAATCCGCAGCATTTGAAAGGGAGTTTGCTGGTATTTGTCGAGATCAGCCTGGATTACAAGTCCGGCGACACGTTTGAAGAGTTCCGCCGCGCGGTGCTCAAACTGCCGCATGTGCTGGAGTGTCACCTGGTGTCCGGAGACTTCGACTACCTGGTGAAAGCGCGGATTTCCGAGATGGCCTCGTACCGCAAATTACTCGGCGATATTCTGCTCAAACTGCCCCACGTGCGCGAATCCAAGAGCTACATCGTGATGGAAGAGGTGAAGGAAAGCCTGAACCTGCCGATCCCTGACTGACTCACTGGCACAACGCTTTCAAATGTGGGAGGGGCTTGCTCCCGATGAGCATAGGTATCTACAACTCTGTAGCGCCCAAACGTAACCACGATGCGAAGCGAGTCGCTCTTGATCTTAGGCGCCCCGTTAAACCACTCTGGCCGAACGCAGGCTTGAATCCGTGGGTAACCCGGCAGGACGCCGGGTTAGCCGCCCCGCGCCATGGATGGCGCGTGGCGGCGGCCCACGGA
>NZ_CVTN01000075.1:0-49828 GCF_900004915.1 Pseudomonas sp. 31 R 17 | reverse complement strand
TTTGCGCTTTTCAAAAGTGAGCCGCTGTAAAAGCGGAACCCATAGCAGCCGTTACCGCAGAAACGGATATGTACCCGGTCCAATCCAACATCCTAGTCGGCTCTGAGGCCGCCATCGGGGGCAAGCCCCCTCCCACATTTGGACCGAGGTGTATCAGATGGGTAACCGTCGGTTGACAGGCCACCACGGGAGCCCCCTCCCACACTGACCAATTACATCCGCTACACCAGTACCTGTCGGGTACTCGCCATGTACGCGTGGATCTGCTTTTCAACCCGTGGATGAATCAGTTCCACCGGCCGCCGGCCATTGGGGCACGGCAAGGTCTTGGTGGTGCCGAACAGGCGACAGATCAGCGGGCGCTCGTCATACACGGTGCAGCCGTCGGGCCCCAGGTGCACGCAATTGAGCTCATCCATGGCCGCTGCCTGCTGGGCAGCTGTCTTGCGCGGCAGGCGCGACATTTCTTCGGGCGAAGTGGTGACCGGCCCACAGCAGTCGTGGCAACCGGGGACACACTCGAACGAAGGAATCTGTCGACGCAGCGCGCTGATTTTCTGACTGTTGCAACTCATCGAAACACACACCGAACCGCGAATAGGCGTGGATTCTGACTCAAAATGCCCCGCGCAGACAGCTTCGTCCGACCGTTGTATCCTGCGTCAAATTTTCCAAACAGGGAGGCTCCCATGATCGCCAGCGCCCGGCACACCGCGTCCTACTACGCCGCCAGCAGCGTGCCGCACCCCGATTACCCGGCGTTGACGGGTGAGGTGCGCGCCGATGTCTGCGTGATTGGCGGGGGATATTCCGGGCTCAACACCGCCCTGGAACTGGCCGAGCGCGGCTTCAGTGTCGTGCTGCTGGAAGCGCGCAAGATCGGTTGGGGCGCCAGTGGGCGTAACGGCGGGCAGCTGATTCGCGGCGTCGGCCATGGCCTTGACCAGTTCGCCAAGGTGATCGGCACCGACGGCGTGCGCCAGATGAAACTGATGGGCCTGGAAGCGGTGGAAATCGTACGCGAGCGCGTCGAGCGCTTCCAGATCCCCTGCGACCTGACCTGGGGCTACTGCGACCTCGCCAACAAGCCCCGCGACCTGCAAGGGCTCGCCGAAGACGCCGAAGAGCTGCGCAGCCTGGGTTATCGCCATCCAGTACGCCTGCTGGAAGCCGGCGAGATGGCCAGCGTGATCGGCTCCGACCGCTATGTAGGCGGAATGATCGACATGGGGTCCGGGCACCTGCACCCGCTCAACCTCGCCCTGGGCGAAGCCGGCGCTGCCCGGCAACTGGGCGTGCAATTGTTCGAGCAGTCCGAGGTGACGCGCATCGACTACGGCGCGCAGGTCAAAGTGCACACCGCCCAGGGCCAGGTACATGCCACGACCCTGGTGCTGGCCTGCAACGCCTACCTCAATGACCTCAACCCGCACTTGAGTGGCAAGATATTGCCCGCCGGCAGCTACATCATCGCCACCGAACCCTTGAGCGAAGCGCTAGCCGCCAGCCTGTTGCCGCAGAACATGGCGGTGTGCGATCAGCGGGTAACCGTGGACTATTTCCGCCTGTCCGCCGATCGCCGCCTGTTGTTCGGCGGCGCCTGCCATTATTCCGGGCGCGACCCGAGCGACATTGGCGCCTATATGCGACCAAAGATGCTGCAAGTGTTCCCGCAATTGGCCAACGTGAAGATCGACTTCCAGTGGGGCGGCATGATCGGCATCGGCGCCAATCGGTTGCCGCAGATCGGGCGCCTGGCGGATCAACCCAATGTGTATTACGCCCAGGCCTACGCAGGCCATGGCCTCAACGCCACGCACCTGGCCGGCAGGTTGCTGGCCGAAGCCATCAGCGGCCAGCAGCAGGGGCGCTTCGACCTGTTCGCCCAGGTGCCGCATATGACCTTCCCGGGTGGTAAACACCTGCGCTCGCCGCTGCTGGCCCTGGGGATGCTCTGGCACCGCCTCAAGGAACTGGTCTGATCAATTGCGCCAGAAAGCCTTCAAGCCTTCATGGCGTGCCTGCTCTGCCGTCAGCCCCACATCGCGCAATTGCTCTGGCGTCAGCGTGAGCAAGGCCTTGCGTGTATGACGGCGGCGCCGGAACAGGCTCCAGCGGTTGTCGCCAGGCAGAGTTGGCGCCCGCTCCTGCTCGGCTTCCAGTTCCTGGCTATGTAACGCCAGCCGCACATCGCTCATGCCATTCATTTTGCCGCCCCTCGTTGGCTTGCCGCCTTGAGTGGCTAGAATGAGCGCGCGAGCAAAACCAATACAGATTCAACCTCCCTTTATTTAATCCATACAGACACTGCCTATGTACCGCTGAATCCTGTATTTTGCGCCTATCTGTACTGGTCTGCTGGGAGTGACCGCCGTGACCCTCTACGTCAACCTCGCCGAATTGCTGGGCACCCGCATCGAACAAGGCTTCTATCGCCCCGGCGACCGTCTGCCTTCCGTACGCGCATTGAGTGTGGAACACGGGGTCAGCCTGAGCACCGTGCAGCAAGCCTATCGATTGCTGGAAGACAATGGCCTGGCGATGCCCAAGCCCAAGTCCGGCTATTTTGTGCCGGCGGGGCGTGAACTGCCGGCGCTGCCCGAGGTGGGTCGCCCGGCCCAGCGGCCGGTAGAGATTTCCCAGTGGGACCAGGTGCTGGAATTGATTCGTGCCGTGCCGCGCAAGGACACCATACAGTTGGGCCGTGGCATGCCGGATGTGTTATCGCCCACCCTCAAGCCATTGCTTCGCAGCCTGGCCCGCGTCAGCCGCCGCCAGGATCTGCCGGGGCTTTACTACGACAACATCATGGGCTGTATGGAATTACGCGAACAAATCGCGCGACTGTCGTTGGATTCCAGTTGCCAGCTGACGGCCGAGGATATCGTCATCACCACCGGCTGCCACGAGGCGTTGTCCGCCAGTATCCACGCGATTTGCGAGCCCGGCGATATCGTTGCGGTGGATTCGCCAAGTTTCCACGGCGCCATGCAGACCCTCAAGGGCCTGGGCATGAAAGCCCTGGAAATCCCCACCGACCCGATCACCGGCATCAGCCTTGAAGCCCTGGAACTGGCGCTGGAACAGTGGCCGATCAAAGTTATCCAGCTCACTCCCAATTGCAACAACCCATTGGGCTACATCATGCCGGAGGCGCGCAAACGCGCACTGCTGACCCTGGCCCAGCGCTTCGACGTGGCGATCATCGAGGACGATGTGTATGGCGAACTGGCCTACAGCTACCCGCGCCCGCGCACGATCAAATCCTTCGACGAAGACGGCCGCGTCCTGCTGTGCAGTTCGTTCTCCAAGACCCTGGCGCCCGGCCTTCGCATTGGCTGGGTCGCGCCGGGGCGCTACCTGGACCGGGTGCTGCACATGAAATACATCAGCACGGGCTCGACCGCCACCCAGCCGCAGATCGCGATTGCGGAATTTCTCAAAGGCGGCTATTTCGAACCGCATTTGCGCCGGATGCGCACGCAATACCAGCGTAATCGCGACCTGATGCTCGACTGGGTCAGCCGCTACTTCCCCGCCGGTACGCGCGCCAGCCGGCCCCAGGGCAGTTTTATGCTGTGGATAGAATTGCCGGAGGGCTTCGATACCCTCAAGCTCAACCGTACGCTGATGGACCAAGGCGTCCAGGTGGCCGTAGGCAGCATCTTTTCCGCATCCGGCAAATACCGTAACTGCCTGCGTATGAACTACGCTGCCAAACCGACGCCGCAGATTGAAGAGGCGGTGCGCAAGGTCGGTACCGCTGCGCACGCCCTGCTGGCCGAAGCGGCAGACTGACCTTTTCCGAGCAATTGCCGTCATATGCCGACAAACGCCTGACCTGGATGCCGCTTCCTTGATGATTAAACGGCTTTTACCGCTTTTCCTGTTGGGAGCACTGGCACTGGGTGGCTGCGCGACGGCCTACACACCGCGCGTGCCCAGTGATGCGCTACCGGCGGCACAGTCCTCCTTCGGCCGTTCGATCCAGGCCCAGGCGGCGCCTTACCAGGGCCGCTCCGGCTTTCGCCTGCTGCCCAACAGCAGCGAAGCGTTCATGGCCCGCGCCGAACTGATCCGCAATGCCCAGACCAGCCTCGACCTGCAGTACTACATCGTGCATGACGGTATCAGCACGCGCATGCTGGTGGATGAACTGCTCAAGGCCGCCGACCGCGGCGTGCGCGTGCGCATCCTGCTGGACGACACCACCAGCGACGGGCTCGACCAGATCATCGCAACGCTTGCCGCCCACGCCAACATCGACATTCGCCTGTTCAACCCGCTGCACCTGGGCCGCAGCACCGGCGTGACACGTGCCATGGGGCGCCTGTTCAACCTGTCGCTGCAACACCGGCGCATGCACAACAAACTGTGGCTGGCAGACAACAGCGTGGCGATCGTGGGCGGGCGCAACCTGGGGGATGAGTATTTCGATGCCGAACCCAACCTGAATTTCACCGATATCGACATGCTCAGTGTCGGGCCGGTGGCCGAGCAATTGGGTCACAGTTTCGATCAGTACTGGAACAGCGCGCTGAGCAAGCCTATCGATGAGTTTGTCTCAACGATGCCTTCCAGGATCGACCTCGCTGTCGCGCGTGGGCGCCTGGAGGCCTCGCTGACCCAATCGCGCCAGCAGAACCACGCCCTGTATAACCGCCTGCGCACCTACCAGACCCAGCCGCGCATGGATATCTGGCGACGAGAGCTGATCTGGGCCTGGAACCAGGCGCTGTGGGATGCCCCGAGCAAGGTGCTGGCCAGGGCCGACCCGGACCCGCAATTGCTCCTCACCACGCAACTGGCGCCGGAGCTGGAAGGTGTCAGCCGTGAGCTGATCATGATTTCGGCGTACTTCGTTCCCGGGCCGCCCGGGCTGGTGTACCTGACGGGCCGCGCCGATGCGGGCGTGTCGGTGAACCTTTTGACCAACTCCCTCGAAGCCACCGATGTACCCGCCGTGCACGGCGGCTACGCGCCCTATCGCAAGGCGCTGCTGGAGCATGGCGTGAAACTCTATGAGCTGCGTCGACAACCCGGCGACCCCAGCGCAAGCAGCGGACCGCACCTGTTTCGTCGCGGCAGCCTGCATGGCTCCGACTCCAGCCTGCACAGCAAAGCGATGATTTTCGATCGGGAAAAATCGTTTATTGGCTCGTTCAATTTCGATCCGCGCTCGGTGCTGTGGAACACCGAAGTCGGCGTACTGGTGGACAGCCCGGAACTGGCGGAACACGTGCGCAACCTCGCGCTGCAAGGGATGGCGCCAGCGCTGAGCTACGAGGCGAAACTGCAGGATGGGCAGATCGTGTGGGTGACGGAAGATAACGGCCAGTTGCACACCCTGACCCGGGAGCCCGGCAGTTGGTGGCGCCGGTTCAATGCCTGGTTCGCCACCAGTGTCGGCCTGGAGCGCATGCTCTAGAAATCAGGTATACCCCATGTGGGAGGGGGCTTGCCCCCGATTGCCATACGTATCTACACACCACCGTAGCACCCAACCGTAACCACGATGCGAAGCGAGTCGCTCTTGATCTGGCTTTTGATCTTGATCTGCTTGTGATCCTAGGCGCCCCGTTAAACCACGCTGGCCGAACGCAGGCTTGAATCCGTGGGTAACCCGGCAGGACGCCGGGTTAGCCGCACTGGGCCAGGGATGGCCCATTGCGGCGGCCCACGGATTCAAGCCTGCGTTCGGGCACACCGAGCCTAAGCGAGGTGCCGAGTGGTGGGGCAAGAGCGTTTTGCTTACTTTTGCGCTTTTCAAAAGTGAGCCGCTGTAAAAGCGGAACCCTAAGCAGCCGTTACCGCAGAAACGGATATTTACTCAACCCAATCCAACACCCTGGTCGGCCCAGAGGCCGCCATCGGGGGCAAGCCCCCTCCCACCGTTGCCCTGTGCTGTTTCCAGCAGGGTTACAGCTTGATCCAGGTCGCCTTCAGTTCGGTGTATTTGTCGAACGCATGCAGCGATTTATCGCGACCGTTACCCGACTGCTTGAAGCCCCCGAACGGAGCGGTCATGTCGCCGCCGTCGTACTGGTTGACCCACACGCTACCGGCACGCAGGGCCTTGGCAGTCAGGTGCGCCTTGGAAATATCCGCCGTCCACACCGCCGCCGCCAGGCCATATTGGGTGTCGTTGGCGATGGCGATAGCTTCTTCGGCGCTGTCGAAGGTGATTACCGACAGTACCGGACCGAAGATTTCCTCTTGGGCAATTTTCATGGCGTTGGTCACACCGTCGAAAATGGTCGGCTGGACGTAGGTGCCACCGGTTTCTTCCAGCGTGCGCTTGCCACCGGCGACCAGCTTGGCGCCATCGGCATGGCCCGCTTCGATGTACGAGAGCACGTTGTTCATCTGCTGGGTGTCCACCAGCGCACCCACGTTGGTGGCAGGGTCCAGCGGGTTACCGGGCTTCCAACCCTTGAGGGCCTCGATGACCAGCGGCAGGAAGGTGTCCTTGATCGAACGCTCCACCAGCAGGCGCGAACCGGCAGTGCAGACTTCGCCCTGGTTGAAGGCGATGGCGCTGGCGGCGGAGTTGGCGGCGGCTTGCAGGTCCGGCGCATCGGCAAACACAATGTTCGGGCTCTTGCCGCCAGCTTCCAGCCACACGCGCTTCATGTTCGATTCGCCGGAGCGGATCAACAGCTGCTTGGCAATTTTGGTGGAGCCGGTAAACACCAGGGTGTCCACGTCCATGTGCACCGCCAGCGCGTTACCAACGGTGTGGCCATAGCCCGGCAGCACGTTGAGCACGCCTTTTGGAATGCCGGCTTCAACGGCCAGGGCGGCGATACGGATGGCGGTCAGCGGGGACTTTTCCGACGGCTTGAGAATTACCGAGTTACCGGTCGACAGCGCCGGGCCGAGTTTCCAGCAGGCCATCATCAGCGGGAAGTTCCACGGAACGATCGCACCGACTACGCCGACGGGCTCACGGGTCACCAGCCCCAGTTGGTCATGGGGCGTGGCCGCCACTTCATCGTAGATCTTGTCGATTGCCTCGCCGCTCCAGCTCAGGGCATTGGCGGCGCCGGGGACGTCGATGTTCAGGGCGTCGCTGATCGGCTTGCCCATGTCCAGGGTTTCCAGCAGCGCCAGCTCTTCGGCATTGGCCTTGAGCAGTGCGGCGAAACGGATCATGACGGACTTGCGCTTGGCCGGTGCCAGGCGCGACCAGACCCCGGAATTGAAAGTGGCACGGGCGTTTTCCACGGCACGCTGGGCGTCGGCGGCGTCACAGCTGGCCACGGTGGCGAGCAGACGACCATCGACCGGACTGATGCATTCGAACGTGTCACCGGAAACGGCGGCGGTGTACTCGCCATTGATGTACGCGCGGCCTTCGATTTTCAGGTCCTTGGCGCGTTGTTCCCAGTCGGCACGGGTCAGGGTGGTCATGCAAGTCTGCTCCTCTTATTGGATACAAGGGCCTGGAAGATTGATCCCGGCGCCTCCACGAATGCTTGCCTGGCCAGCCTGCTGTTCGGCTCAAGGCACTTGCCACCCTAAACCAGCGGCTGGGGATGTTTCAATATATTTGACATAACGCCGGCAAACGCCCTTGCGATGTTCATTTTAATAAACATAGACTTTGGGCTCTCCAAACGCAGGCCAGACGGGATAAGCACATGAGCATCCAGGACATCGTCGATTTCAGCCAAGCCAATACCGCCCCCGATCGCTATCGCCCTGCCGCCGAGAAAATCCTCAAGGGCGACCCTGAACAGACGATCTACAACCACTACAACAGCCCCTGCGGGCAAATGAACGCGGGCGTCTGGGAAGGCGAAGTCGGGCAGTGGACGGTCAATTACACCGAGCATGAATACTGCGAGATCGTGCAGGGAGTTTCCGTACTGCGCGATGCCCAAGGCAATGCCAAAACCTTGCGCGCCGGCGACCGCTTCGTCATCCCGGCCGGCTTCAGCGGCACCTGGGAAGTGCTGGAAGCGTGCCGCAAGATCTACGTGGTGTTCGAACAGAAAGCCTGATCAGCGAATCCCAGGCAAAAAAAAGCCCGTATCGTGAGATACGGGCTTTTTTTCACAAGGAAGGAAATCAATTACTTGATTTTGCCTTCTTTGTAGATCACGTGCTTGCGAACGCGCGGGTCGAACATTTTCTTTTCGAGCTTGTCCGGGGTAGTACGCTTGTTCTTGTCGGTAGTGTAGAAGTGACCAGTACCGGCGCTAGAGATCATTCGAATCAATTCACGCATGATAGAGCTCCTTAGATCTTGCCGGCGGCGCGGATTTCGGCCAGCACGACAGTGATGCCACGCTTGTCGATGATACGCATGCCTTTGGCAGATACACGCAGGCGAACAAAACGTTTCTCTTCTTCAACCCAGAAGCGGTGATGCTGCAGGTTCGGCAGGAAACGACGACGGGTTTTGTTATTTGCGTGGGAAATGTTATTCCCAGTCACCGGACCCTTACCGGTAACTTGACAGACTCTCGACATGCCTCAGCCCTCTAAAACCACATGCCCAACCCGGCATGGGTTGGCCGCTTAATCTCTCAGTCATTTGGCGCCAGGCGCCGCGTTTCTTTAGGGTCTTACCGGCTACACCTACAAGCGAAGGAACCGGGCCCCTAGAAAAGAGCGCTGCTTTATACCAGAAAGACCCAGGTGCAACAACAGCGAGTGTGTTTTTACCTGAGCAAATCTCGGCTATTGGCGCCTGAACCGTTGCCAGGAGGGGCCGCTGTAACAGCCGACCGCTCGTCGCACAGAATGATTTTCAGCGCCTGCAAGCACTCTGACCTGCACGTTGAAACGCGCTGAGGCGCCATCAAAACAGCATTTTGGCCAAAAGCACAGGCAAAAATGGGCTAGTCATTTAATCAACAGGCCACTACGGTAGGGCTTTTCCAGACTGCACTCGCAGATGGGCCTTCGATCTGCACAGGAAACCGAATATGCGCCTCGCTGCCCTACCGCTATTGCTAGCCCCCCTTTTCATCGCTCCGATGGCCGTTGCCGCCACCAATTTAAGCGTTTGCACCGAGGCCAGCCCCGAAGGGTTCGACGTGGTGCAGTACAACTCGTTGACCACCACCAACGCCTCGGCGGATGTGCTGATGAACCGTCTGGTGGACTACGACGCTACCGCCGGCAAGCTGGTGCCGAGCCTGGCAGACAGCTGGGACGTCTCCCCGGATGGCCTGACCTACACGTTCAAATTGCACCCGGACGTGAAATTCCATCGCACCGAGTATTTCACCCCCAGCCGCACCCTGACGGCCGAAGACGTGCGCTTCAGCTTCGAACGCATGCTCGACCCGGCCAACCCGTGGCACAAGATCGCCCAAAGCGGCTTTCCCCACGCGCAGTCCCTGCAATTGCCGACGCTGATCAAGAAGATCGATGCCCTCGACCCGCTGACCGTGCGCTTCACCCTGGATCACGCCGATTCCACGTTTCTTGCAGCGCTGAGCATGGGCTTTGCCTCGATCTACCCGGCCGAATATGCCGACAAACTGCTCAAGGCCGGCACCCCGGAGAAGCTCAACAGCCAGCCCGTCGGCACCGGCCCGTTCGTTTTCGTGCGTTTCCAGAAGGATGCGGTGGTGCGCTACAAGGCCAATCCGGACTACTTCGCCGGCAAACCGACTGTGGATAACCTGATCTTCGCCATTACGCCGGATGCCAATGTGCGCCTGCAGAAACTGCACCGCGACGAGTGCCAGATCGCCCTGTCGCCCAAGCCCCTGGATGTGGGCGAAGCCGAAAAAGACCCGGCGCTGAAGGTGGAAAAAACCGCCGCCTTCATGACCGCCTTCGTCGCCATCAACAGCCAGCACCCGCCACTGGACAAGCCCGAGGTACGCCAGGCGATCAACCTGGCCTTTGACAAAGGCAGCTACCTGAAGGCGGTATTCGAAGGCACCGCCGAAGCGGCCAATGGGGTTTACCCGCCCAATACCTGGAGCTACGCCAAGGACTTGCCGGGTTATCCACAAGACCTTGCCAAAGCCAAGGCGCTGTTGAACCGCGCCGGCCTCAAGGACGGCTTCAAAACCACAATCTGGACCCGCCCTACCGGCAGCCTGCTGAACCCCAACCCGAATCTTGGCGCTCAATTGCTGCAGGCCGATCTGGCCAAGGTCGGCATCCAGGCCGACATCCGCGTGATCGAGTGGGGCGAGTTGATTCGCCGCGCCAAAGCCGGCGAACACGACCTGCTCTTCATGGGCTGGGCCGGTGACAATGGCGACCCGGATAACTTCCTGACCCCGCAATTTTCCTGCGCAGCCGTCAAATCCGGTACCAACTTCGCCCGCTACTGTGACCCTGCGCTGGACAAGCTGATCAGCGCCGGCAAGACCACCAGCGAACAGGGCGTGCGCACCAAGCTCTACCAGCAGGCCCAGGCGCAGATCCAGCAGCAGGCGCTGTGGCTGCCCCTGGCGCACCCCACGGCGTTTGCCCTGACACGCAAGAATATCGAGGGCTATCAGGTGAGCCCGTTTGGCCGGCAGGATTATTCCAAGGTCAGCGTCAAGCCTTGAGCTGCAAGCTGCAAGCCGACTTGTGGCTTGCAGCTCTAAACGTGCAGCCCCCTACATCCATCCGTATTCCGCCATCGACAACGGATCACCATCGCCCACGATGATGTGGTCCAACACCCGCACGTCCACCATTTCCAGGGCTTTTTGTAGAACCTTGGTCAATTTTCGATCAGCCGGGCTGGGGTCCACGCTTCCCGAAGGATGGTTGTGGCACAGGATCAACGCTGCCGCGTTATACGCCAGCGCACGCTTGACCACTTGCCGGGGATAGACCAGGGCGGTATCGATGGTGCCTTCGCAGAGCGCCTCGAAACCCAGCACCCGATGCTTGGAGTCGAGAAACAGGCAGCCAAACACTTCGTGAGACTCATGACGCAGCAGCGCCTTGAGATATTCGCGTACGGCCAGCGGGCTTTCCAGCACCGAATCGTTGCGCAGGCGCTCGGCCATGTGGCGCCGGGACATTTCCAGCACCGCCTGCAATTGGGCAAACTTCGCCGGCCCCAGGCCCAGTTGCTGATTGAACAGCGCCTGGCTGGCCTCCAGCAGCGGGCGCAACCCACCGAATTGCGCCAGCAGATGACGCGCCAGGTCCACGGCGCTCCTGCCGGATACGCCAGTGCGCAGGAAAATCGCCAGCAATTCGGCATCGGACAGACTGGCCGCGCCCCACTCCAACAGCTTCTCTCGCGGCCGCTCGGCAGCAGGCCAATTGCGAATACTCATCCCACCTCCTTTCCATGATGTACGCCGTATGCGCCGCTGTTGCCGGGCGGACGCTGTGTTATCGTAGGCCCTCTTTTTTGCATGCGATTTCACCTGGGGAGGGGTCATCGCAGGCGTCACTGAACTGGCTTCACTGAACTGGAAAGGCAAACCAATGCAGCGTCTGTATCGGAAACGCGTCGTTCTCGGCGTCGGCGGCGGCATTGCCGCCTACAAGAGCGCGGAACTGGTTCGCAGGCTCCTGGACCAGGGCGCCGAAGTGCGCGTGGTCATGACCCGTGGTGGCAGTGAGTTCATCACCCCGCTGACCATGCAGGCCTTGTCCGGCCACCCGGTTCACCTGGACCTGCTGGACCCGGCGGCCGAAGCCGCCATGGGCCATATCGAACTGGCCAAATGGGCCGACCTGGTGCTCATCGCGCCGGCGACCGCCGACCTGATCGCGCGCCTGGCCCAGGGCATCGCCGATGACTTGCTGACCACCCTGGTACTGGCCACCGACGCCACCGTCGCCATTGCCCCGGCGATGAACCAGGCCATGTGGCGCGACCCGGCCACCCAGGCCAACACCCAACTCCTGCAAAGCCGTGGCCTCAAGGTCTTCGGCCCGGCGTCCGGCAGCCAGGCCTGCGGCGACGTCGGCATGGGCCGCATGCTCGAAGCCACCGACCTGGCGCTGTGTGCCGCCGAATGCTTCCAGCACCTGGCCCTGACCGGCAAACACGTACTGATCACCGCGGGCCCGACTCAGGAAAACATCGACCCGGTGCGCTACATCACCAACCATAGCTCAGGAAAAATGGGCTTTGCCCTGGCTGAAGCTGCGGTTGAGGCAGGCGCACGTGTGACCCTGATCACCGGCCCGGTGCATTTACCGACGCCCGATCGTGTGACCCGAATCGACGTAGTCAGCGCCCGCGACATGCTGGCGGCCTGTGAAGCGGCGATTCCGTGCGACCTGTTCATCGCCTCGGCAGCGGTTGCGGACTACCGGCCGGAAGTTGTTGCACCGCAAAAGCTCAAGAAAGACCCTACAAGCGGCGATGGTCTGCTCCTGCAAATGGTGCGCAACCCAGACATTCTGGCCACCATCGCCACACGTGCGGACCGTCCGTTCAGCGTCGGCTTCGCCGCCGAGACCGAACATTTGCTGGACTACGCCGCGCGCAAATTGAAAGACAAAAACCTCGACCTGATCGTTGCCAATGATGTCGCCAACCCGAGCATCGGCTTCAACAGTGAGGAAAATGCCATCAGCGTGATCGACCGCGAGTTGCACGCCACCGTTTTCGCCCAGACCAGCAAGGGCAAGATTGCCCGCCAACTGATCTCTTTTATCGCCCAACGGCTGAACCAGGTTTAATGTCCATGCACGCTTTGCAAGCCAAGATCCTCGACCCACGTATCGGTAGCCAATTCCCCCTTCCGGCCTACGCCACCCCAGGCTCCGCCGGCCTGGACCTGCGCGCCATGCTCCAGCAGGACACGGTCCTGGAGCCGGGCCAGACGATCCTGATCCCCACCGGCCTGTCGATCTACGTCGGCGACCCGGGCCTGGCGGCCCTGATCCTGCCGCGCTCCGGCCTGGGCCACAAACACGGCATCGTGCTGGGCAATCTGGTGGGCCTGATCGACTCCGACTACCAGGGCGAATTGATGGTGTCGTGCTGGAACCGCGGCCAGACCGCGTTCAACATTGCGGTCGGCGAGCGTATCGCCCAACTGGTGCTGGTGCCGGTGGTCCAGGCGCAGTTCGAACTGGTGCAGGAATTCGACGAAACCCAGCGCGGCGCAGGTGGTTTTGGGCATTCCGGCAGTCACTGACTAAGCTGAACAGGGCCGGGCGCAATTGCCCGGCCAGACGCCACCGCCAGGTTTTTCAGGATGAAGAATGCGCGAAAATTATCAGCGGATTTTATTAAATAAAATCAACAGGTTACGCAGGCATGAGCGCAGAACCGAAGCGCCGATGGCATTTTTACACCACGAACTCTCTGCCGAAAACGTCGTCATACCCTTCAGTTTGAGCCTGCCGGCCAGCCACATCAGGCCAGCCTTGCCCCCTTTCAGATGGAGTTCCCCCCGCGATGAGTACCGCAGCCCGCGTAGCCCCGAGCTTTCCCGACAGCATCTTCCGTGCCTATGACATTCGTGGCGTGGTGCCCAAGACCCTGACCGCCGAAACCGCCTACTGGATTGGCCGCGCCATCGGCTCACAGAGCCTGGCCCAGGGCGAGCCGAACGTGTCGGTCGGTCGTGACGGTCGCCTGTCCGGCCCGGAGCTTGTGGAGCAACTGATCCAGGGCCTGGCGGACAGCGGGTGCCATGTCAGCGACGTCGGCCTGGTGCCCACGCCTGCGCTGTATTACGCCGCCAATGTCCTGGCCGGCAAGTCAGGCGTCATGCTGACCGGTAGCCACAACCCGTCGGACTACAACGGCTTCAAAATCGTTATCGCCGGCGACACCCTCGCCAACGAACAGATCCAGGCCCTGCACACTCGCCTGAAAACCAACGACCTGAGCAGCGGCACCGGCAGCATCACCAAGGTCGATATCCTGCAGCGCTACTCCGACGAAATCACCCGCGACGTCAAACTCGCCCGCCGCCTCAAAGTGGTGGTGGATTGCGGCAACGGCGCGGCCGGCGTAATCGCTCCGCAATTGCTCGAAGCCCTCGATTGTGAAGTGATTCCCCTGTTCTGCGACGTCGACGGCAACTTCCCCAACCACCACCCGGACCCCGGCAAGCCGGAAAACCTGGTGGACCTGATCGCCAAGGTCAAGGAAGTGGGCGCCGACGTCGGCCTGGCCTTCGACGGCGACGGCGACCGCGTAGGCGTGGTGACCGAAACCGGCGAGATCGTGTACCCGGACCGCCTGCTGATGCTGTTCGCCCGTGACGTGGTGGCGCGCAACGCCAACGCCGAAATCATCTTCGACGTGAAGTGCACTCGTCGCCTCACGCCGCTGATCAAGGAATACGGCGGTCGCCCGCTGATGTGGAAGACCGGTCACTCGTTGATCAAAAAGAAAATGAAGGAAACCGGTGCCTTGCTGGCCGGTGAAATGAGCGGTCACGTATTCTTCAAGGAACGCTGGTTCGGTTTCGACGATGGCATTTACAGCGCTGCGCGCCTGCTGGAGATCCTCAGCAAGGAAAAATCCACCGCGCAAGCGCTGTTTCAGACCTTCCCGAATGATATTTCTACGCCAGAGATCAATATCCATGTGACCGAGGAGAGCAAATTCAGCATCATTGACGCATTGCACGACGCGCAATGGGGCGAAGGCGCCAACCTGACCACCATTGATGGTGTGCGAGTCGATTACGCCAAAGGCTGGGGCCTGGTTCGTGCGTCCAACACCACACCGGTGCTGGTGCTGCGTTTCGAGGCGGATACCGAGGCTGAGTTGCAGCGCATCAAGGACGTCTTTCACGTCCAGTTGAAACGTGTTGCCCCTGATCTCCAATTACCGTTCTGATTTTTCTACCGGAGCCCTGAATGACCCTCGAACGCGAAGCCGCTGCCAACACCGCCAAGGTCCTGTCCGAAGCGTTGCCTTACATTCGACGCTACGTCGGCAAGACGCTGGTGATCAAGTACGGCGGCAATGCCATGGAAAGCGACGAGCTGAAAACCGGCTTTGCCCGCGACATCGTGCTGATGAAAGCCGTGGGGATCAACCCGGTTGTCGTCCACGGCGGTGGGCCGCAAATCGGCGACCTGCTCAAGCGTTTGTCGATCGAGAGTCATTTCATCGATGGCATGCGCGTCACTGACGCGCAGACCATGGACGTGGTGGAGATGGTACTCGGTGGCCAGGTCAACAAGGACATCGTCAACCTGATCAACCGCCACGGCGGCAGCGCCATTGGCCTGACCGGCAAGGACGCGGAACTGATCCGCGCGAAAAAACTGACCGTGACGCGCCAGACACCGGAAATGACCCAGCCGGAAATCATCGATATCGGCCAGGTGGGCGAAGTGATCGGCATCAACACCGATCTGCTCAACCTGCTGGTCAAGGGTGACTTCATCCCGGTGATCGCGCCTATCGGCGTGGGCGCCAACGGTGAGTCGTACAACATCAACGCCGACCTGGTGGCGGGCAAGGTGGCCGAGGCACTGAAGGCTGAAAAGCTGATGCTGCTGACCAACATCGCCGGCCTGATGGACAAGGAAGGCAAGGTGCTGACCGGCCTGACGACGCAACAAGTCGACGAACTGATCGCCGATGGCACCATCTACGGCGGCATGCTGCCGAAAATCCGCTGCGCGCTGGAAGCCGTACAAGGCGGCGTCGGCAGCTCGCTGATTTTGGATGGCCGGGTGCCGAATGCGATCCTGCTGGAAATCTTCACCGATACGGGTGTAGGTACGCTGATCAGCAATCGCAAGCGTCCGTAAAAACGCTAAAAAAAATGTGGGAGGGGGCTTGCCCCCGATGGCGGCGTATCAGTTGGAGTATCCAGCACTGATGCACCGCTATCGGGGGCAAGCCCCCTCCCACATTTGCCTGCGCCTGCAATACTTCCGGTTTAAACGCCAAACTGCTCACGGTACGCACGCACCGCCGGCAGGTGCTGCTTGAGCTGCGGATCATCCTCCAGGAACTGCAACACCTGGTTCAACGACACAATGCTCACCACCGGAATGCCGAAGTCACGCTCCACTTCCTGGATCGCCGACAATTCGCCGTTGCCACGCTCCTGGCGGTTCAGCGCGATCAGCACGCCGGCGGCCCTGGCGCCGTCCTGGGAGGCGATGATCTGCATCACCTCGCGGATCGCGGTGCCGGCGGTGATCACGTCATCGATGATCAGCACATCGCCGGTCAACGGGGCTCCGACCAGGCTGCCACCTTCACCATGGGCCTTGGCTTCCTTGCGGTTGAAGCACCACGGCAGGTCCTGCCCATGATGTTCCGCCAGGGCCACCGCCGTCGCCGCAGCCAGGGGAATGCCCTTGTAGGCCGGACCAAACAGCACGTCGAAGGAAATACCGCTTTCAACAATGGCGGCCGCGTAGAAACGCCCCAACTGAGCCAGGGCCGAGCCGGAGTTGAACAAGCCTGCGTTGAAGAAATACGGGCTGGTGCGCCCGGACTTGAGGGTGAACTCACCGAAGCGCAAAACCCCGCGATCGATGGCAAAACGAATGAAATCGCGTTGATACGCCTGCATGAAAAAAGCCTCAGATACCACGGATTTAGCTAATTAGGTGGACGGCGTGTATCATACACGCACGCGATTTTTGGGGCCATTTATGCGGATCATCAGTGTGAACGTTAATGGTATTCAGGCTGCAGTCGAGCGTGGTTTGCTCAGTTGGCTGCAAGCACAGAATGCCGACGTCATCTGCCTGCAGGACACACGCGCCTCCGCCTTTGAACTGGACGACCCAGCCTTCCAACTGGATGGCTACTTCCTTTATGCCTGCGATGCCGAAGTGCCCACCCAAGGTGGCGTGGCTTTGTACTCGCGGTTGCAACCCAAGGCGGTCATCAGCGGCCTCGGCTTCGAGACAGCCGACCGCTATGGGCGTTACCTGCAAGCCGATTTCGACAAGGTCAGCATCGCGACCTTGCTGCTTCCTTCGGGGCAGAACGGCGATGAAGACTTGAACCAGAAATTCAAGCTAATGGACGATTTCGCCCGTTATCTGGATAAACAGCGACGCAAACGTCGCGAGTACATTTATTGTGGCTCGCTGTACGTGGCGCAACAGAAGCTGGATATCAAGAACTGGCGCGACAGCCAGCAATCCCCGGGCTTCCTGGCGCCGGAACGGGCCTGGATGGACGAGATTGTCGGCAACATGGGCTATGTCGACGCCCTGCGCGAAGTCAGCCGTGAAGGCGACCAGTACAGCTGGTGGCCGGATAACGAACAGGCCGAAATGCTCAACCTGGGCTGGCGTTTCGACTACCAGTTGCTGACCCCGGGCCTGCGCCGGTTCGTGCGCAGTGCACGCCTGCCGCGCCAGCCGCGTTTCTCTCAGCACGCGCCGCTGATCGTGGACTACGACTGGACCTTGACCATCTGAGGTCTTTCTCCAGGTACAAAAAAACCGACAGTGATGTCGGTTTTTTTGTGGGCAATCCGCTTACTTGATCAGGCGCCAAGTCCACGGATAACGGTAGGCGATGCCCTTATTCGCCTTGATACCGGCAATGATCGTCAGTATCAACGCGCCAATCACCAGCACGGTCATCAACAAAAAGCCGATGACCACGAAACCCAGCAACAGGCACACCAGCCAGGCGATCGCCACCGTGATCTGGAAGTTCAGGGCTTCCTTGCCCTGATCATCGATCAGCGGGTCCACGTCCTTCTTGAACTGCCACAGGATCAACGGCCCCAACAAACTGCCGAAGGGGAATACCAACCCTGCAAACGCGGCGAAATGACACAACATCGCCAACTGGCGTACTTCCCTGGACGGTGCCGGAACCGGTAACTGGCTGTCATTCATCGCGCTTCTCCTGAGGACCGGCTTAGTCAGCCAGTGCGGCGTTCTGCAGTTCGAAAATTTCCGTCATGCCTTTCTGGGCCAGGGCCAGCATGGCGTTCAGCTCGGCCGGCTGGAATGGCGCGCCTTCGGCGGTGCCCTGCACTTCGATGAAGCCACCGGTGCTGGTCATGACCACGTTCAGGTCGGTCTCGGCGGCCGAGTCTTCCAGGTAGTCCAGGTCCAGCACAGGCTCGCCCTGGTACATGCCGACCGAGACGGCGGCGATCATTTGCTTGAGCGGGTCACCGCCCTTGAGGCCACCGCGCTTCTTGATCACTTTCAGCGCGTCGACCAGGGCCACCATGGCACCGGTAATCGACGCGGTGCGGGTGCCGCCATCAGCCTGGATCACGTCACAGTCGACGTACAGGGTCACGTCGCCCAGCTTGGACATGTCCAGGGCCGCGCGCAGGGAACGGCCGATCAGGCGCTGGATTTCCAGGGTACGCCCGCCCTGCTTGCCACGGCTGGCTTCACGCTGATTACGCTCGCCCGTGGCGCGCGGCAGCATGCCGTACTCGGCGGTCAACCAACCCTGGCCCTGGCCCTTGAGGAAACGCGGCACGCCGTTCTCGACGCTGACGGTGCAGATCACCTTGGTATCACCAAACTCGACCAGTACGGACCCCTCGGCGTGTTTGGTGTAGTTGCGGGTGATGCGGATCGAGCGGAGCTGATCGGCAGCGCGACCACTTGGACGTTTCATAGGGAATTCCTGTACTGAGGACGAAAAACTGCCGAGCATTATAGAGCCGCCAGCCGATTCGGGGCACTTCTAAAAATCCGGTTACGAATACGCGCGTTTGGGCGTGCTCGCCCCACTGCGCTACAATCGCGCCCCTTCGTTACTGTGCAGGAGCGAGCTTGCTCGCGAAAAACGTCAACGATCACGCGCTCCTCCTGATTTAACGCGGCGCCCTGGAGTTCTTCGCGAGCAAGCTCGCTCCTACAGGTCGGCCTGGCCAATCTCTATTTCTCCAACGCGAGGTACCTCCATGGTGCACAGCATGACCGCCTTTGCCCGTGTCGAAAAAGCCGGCGCCCAAGGCACCCTGAGCTGGGAATTGCGCTCGGTCAACAGTCGTTACCTGGAGCCGCATCTACGTCTGCCCGAGTCTTTTCGCGACCTCGAAGGCGCCGTACGTGAAGCGTTGCGCCAGGGCATTTCCCGCGGCAAGCTGGAATGCACCCTGCGCTTTACTGAAGAAACCACCGGCAAACCGCTGCAGGTCGACCGCGACCGCGCCGCGCAACTGGTCGCCGCCGCCGAAACCATTGCCGGCCTGATCAAGCAGCCCGCCGCACTGAACCCCCTGGAAGTCCTGGCCTGGCCCGGCGTGCTGGTGGCCGACGCCGCCGACCCGCAAGCCTTGAACGCCCAGGCGCTGGCACTCTTCACCCAGGGGCTGGACGAACTCAAGGCCGGCCGTGAACGCGAAGGCGCCGAACTGGCCCGCCTGATCAACGAGCGCCTGACGTCGATCGAAGCGGACGTCGTCACCCTGCGCGAACTCGTACCGCAGATGCTCGCCACCCAGCGCCAGAAGGTCCTGGACCGCTTCGCCGACATGCAGGCCGACCTCGACCCCGTGCGCCTGGAGCAGGAGATGGTGCTGCTGGCCCAGAAGAGCGACGTCGCCGAAGAGCTCGATCGCCTGAGCACCCACATCCTCGAAGTGCGCCGCGTGCTCAAGTCCGGCGGTGCCGCCGGTCGGCGCCTGGACTTCCTGATGCAGGAACTCAACCGCGAAGCCAATACACTCGGCTCCAAGGCGTTCGATCCGCGCAGCACCACGGCGGCGGTCAACCTCAAGGTGTTGATCGAGCAGATGCGCGAACAAGTACAGAATATTGAGTAAGGCAACCTCCATGACCCACAGCACCGGCACCCTTTACATCATTTCCGCCCCCTCGGGCGCGGGCAAGAGCAGCCTGGTCAAGGCCCTGACCGACGCTGACGAGCAGATCCGCATCTCGGTTTCCCACACCACCCGCGCCATGCGCCCGGGTGAAGTGAACGGCGTGCACTATCACTTCGTCGAGCGTACCGAGTTCGTCAAGATGATCGAACACGGCGACTTCCTGGAGCGCGCCGAAGTGTTCGGCAACCTCTACGGCACCTCGCAAAGCCACCTGCAGCAGACGCTGGATGAAGGCCATGACCTGATTCTGGAAATCGACTGGCAGGGCGCCGAACAGGTACGCCAGCTGATGCCCAGGGCGCGCTCGATCTTCATCCTGCCGCCCTCGCTTGAAGCCTTGCACCAGCGCCTGACCAACCGCGGCCAGGACAGTGACGAGATCATCGAAGGTCGCATGCGTGAAGCCGTCAGCGAAATGAGCCACTACGTCGACTACGACTACCTGATCATCAATGACGATTTTGCCCACGCGCTGGACGATTTGAAGGCGATTTTCCGCGCCAATCAGCTGCAGCAAAAGCGCCAACAGCAGCGTTTCGGCAAGTTACTCGCCGAACTGCTCGGCTGATTGGCCCTTCCCAAAACGGCTGCAAGGGCTTTACATTGGCACTTGTAGCGGTTTTGCGAGGGCCTGAGAAAAATCAGCGCTTCCCTAAACGCTGGTGATTTTTTAAACTGCTCAGTCCGCTCGCCCAACCGGGCAGCGCGCATCTTGCATTCGCTCCGAGGAATACCATGGCCCGCGTAACCGTTGAAGACTGCCTAGAACACGTGGATAACCGCTTTGAGCTGGTCATGCTCTCTACCAAGCGTGCCCGTCAACTGGCCACTGGCGGCAAAGAGCCCCTGGTCCAGTGGGAAAACGACAAGCCTACCGTTGTGGCCCTGCGCGAAATCGCTGAAGGCCTGATGAGCTACGAGTTCATCGCCAACGCTGAAATCGTTGAAGACGAACCGCTGTTTGCAGCGTTCGAGGACGAGTCCAACGAGGCCGTCTAAGCCTATGCCTGGTCGACGTAGCACGGCGCGGGGTCACAGCCTTCGGCAGGAGTTCACACTTTGCCGAGCATAGACGCCCTCGCCGATCGCTTATCGGCCTACCTCGGCCCCGACCAGGTCAACCTTGTCCGCCGAGCGTATTTCTACGCCGAACAAGCCCACGACGGCCAACGCCGTCGTAGCGGCGAGGCGTATGTCACCCATCCTCTTGCGGTGGCAAACATTCTTGCCGACATGCACATGGACCATCAGAGCCTGATGGCCGCGATGCTGCATGACGTGATCGAAGACACCGGCATCGCCAAGGAAGCGCTCAGCGCGCAATTTGGCGAAACCGTGGCCGAACTGGTCGACGGGGTCAGCAAACTGACCCAGATGAATTTCGAGACCAAGGCCGAAGCCCAGGCGGAAAACTTCCAGAAGATGGCCATGGCCATGGCCCGCGATATCCGCGTGATCCTGGTCAAGCTGGCCGACCGGCTGCACAACATGCGCACGCTGGAAGTGCTCTCCGGCGAAAAACGCCGGCGCATCGCCAAGGAAACCCTGGAAATCTACGCACCCATCGCCAACCGGCTGGGCATGCATGCCATTCGTATCGAGTTCGAAGACCTCGGCTTCAAGGCCATGCACCCCATGCGCTCGGCGCGCATCTACCAGGCGGTCAAGCGCGCCCGGGGCAACCGCAAGGAAATCGTCAACAAGATCGAAGAGTCCCTGAGCCATTGCCTGGCGATCGACGAGATCGAAGGCGAAGTCAGCGGACGGCAGAAACACATCTACGGCATCTACAAGAAGATGCGCGGCAAGCGCCGGGCCTTCAACGAGATCATGGACGTGTATGCGTTCCGGATCATCGTCGACAAGGTCGATACCTGCTACCGCGTGCTGGGCGCTGTACATAATTTGTACAAACCCCTGCCCGGCCGCTTCAAGGATTACATTGCGATCCCCAAGGCCAACGGCTACCAGTCGCTGCACACCACGCTGTTCGGCATGCACGGCGTACCGATCGAGATCCAGATCCGTACCCGCGAAATGGAAGAGATGGCCAACAACGGCATCGCCGCCCATTGGCTGTACAAGTCCAGCGGCGATGAGCAGCCCAAGGGCACCCACGCACGTGCCCGCCAGTGGGTCAAGGGCGTGCTGGAAATGCAGCAACGTGCCGGTAACTCCCTGGAATTCATCGAAAGCGTGAAGATCGACCTGTTCCCGGACGAGGTCTACGTGTTCACGCCCAAAGGCCGCATCATGGAGCTGCCCAAAGGCTCCACAGCGGTCGACTTTGCCTATGCCGTGCACACCGACGTGGGCAACAGCTGCATCGCCTGCCGGATCAATCGTCGCCTCGCGCCGCTGTCCGAACCGCTGCAGAGCGGTTCCACGGTCGAGATCGTCAGTGCACCCGGCGCGCGCCCGAACCCGGCCTGGCTCAACTTCGTAGTCACCGGCAAGGCGCGCACGCACATCCGCCACGCCTTGAAACTGCAGCGCCGTTCCGAGTCCATCAGCCTGGGCGAACGCCTGCTGAACAAGGTCCTCAACGGTTTCGACAGCGCCCTGGACAAGATTCCGCAGGAGCGCGTGCAAGCGATGCTCCACGAGTACCGTCAGGAAACCATCGAAGACCTGCTGGAAGATATCGGCCTGGGCAACCGCATGGCCTACGTGGTTGCGCGCCGCCTGCTCGGCGAGGGCGAACAGTTGCCAAGCCCGGAAGGCCCGCTGGCAATTCGCGGCACCGAGGGCCTGGTGCTCAGCTACGCCAAATGCTGCACACCGATCCCGGGCGATCCGATTGTCGGCCACCTGTCGGCGGGCAAAGGCATGGTGGTGCACCTGGACAACTGCCGCAACATCACCGAAATCCGCCACAACCCGGAAAAATGCATCCAGCTTTCCTGGGCCAAGGATGTTACCGGCGAATTCAACGTCGAGCTGCGCGTGGAGCTGGAGCACCAGCGCGGCTTGATCGCCTTGCTGGCCAGCAGCGTCAACGCGGCCGACGGCAATATCGAGAAAATCAGCATGGACGAACGCGATGGGCGCATCAGCGTGGTCCAGCTGGTGGTCAGCGTGCACGACCGCGTGCACCTGGCCCGCGTGATCAAGAAGCTGCGCGCGCTGACCGGGGTGATTCGCATCACCCGCATGCGTGCATAACCCTGCCAACAAGCCATCGCCCATTACAAGGAGTCATTCATGACCAAGACAGTAATCACCAGCGACAAAGCCCCGGCCGCCATCGGTACTTATTCCCAGGCGATCAAGGCGGGCAACACCGTCTACATGTCCGGCCAGATCCCGCTGGACCCGAAGACCATGGAACTGGTGGAAGGCTTCGAAGCACAGACCGTACAGGTCTTCGAAAACCTCAAGTCCGTGGCTGAAGCGGCCGGCGGCTCGTTCAAGGACATCGTCAAGCTGAACATCTTCCTGACCGACCTGAGCCACTTCGCCAAGGTCAACGAGATCATGGGCAAGTACTTCGAACAGCCGTACCCGGCCCGCGCCGCCATCGGTGTTGCTGCCTTGCCAAAGGGCGCGCAGGTTGAAATGGACGCGATTCTGGTCATCGAGTAAAAACACCCGGCGCAGCTTCAATAGCTGCGCCGACTTCGTTTCAGAAGGATTTAGTCATGCGCAAAGCGCTTGTAGCCTCTTCGTTGCTCGCCCTGCTGCTCGGCGGCTGTGCCAGCAACCCTGCCAATCTGGATGTCAGCGGGACCTGGGTCAACCAGGCCGCCATCGATGCGGCAGCCAAGGGCGGCCCTTTGCGCGAAGCCTTGCAGACCTTTGGCCCGAACCTGGAATGGGAGGTCAACACCAAGGCCTTGCAGGCACGCTACTACAACGGTTTTGAAGTAGCGGAAGGCAAGTTGCTGACTGACAAGCCCGGCGCCTGGAGCGTGGACTTCTACGGCAGCTCGGCCACCGAGCTCAAGCGCAGAGGCAAAAAGCTGCTGCAAGTGGCCAACGACAATGAGCCCGAGCAACTGTTCATGCGCCCCAAGGATCCGGCTCCGGACGGCGCGCCACTGGGTGCCAACTTCGAGCGGGCGCTGTATGCGGCCTACATGGGCGGGGACTGGAAGATCACCGACGGTGTCGGCAATGGCGCCACCGTACAGTTCCAGGCTGATGGCAAGATTGTCGGCCTGCCTGGGGTGGACCGCTATTCCCTGTGCCTGGCAGGCGATTGCGCCTCGATGAGCGGCGGTTATGACAGCATCTGGCTGCAACTGAACGGCGTGGGCAATCCGTGGATCTTTGCGCGCAAGGGCAAGCAACTGGAGATTTTCCAGGCGATCAACACGGCGCAAGCGGATGAAGTGCCGCAGTTCACGCCTGGCCCTCGCCAATGGTTGCTTGAAAAGTAATAACCGACCAGATACGCAGCTGAATGTGGGAGGGGGCTTGCCCCCGATAGCGGTGTATCAGCCAGGACAACGGTGGCTGACCCCCTGATATCGGGGGCAAGCCCCCTCCCACATTCCAGACGGTGTTTCAATCCTTGAGGATGGCGGCATACCCTTCCCGGTAAGTCGGATAGGTCGGTGCCCAACCCAGCGCCTTGGCCCGCGCGTTACTGCATTGCTTGCTGCCCGCCCGCCGCACACTGGCGTCCTCGGACCACTCTGTAACGCCCAAATACTCACGCAACCAGCCCACCACTTCGGCCAAGGGTGCGGGCGCGTCGTCGACGCCGATATAGACCTTGTCCAGCGAACCGCCCTGCTCCACATGACGCAGCAAAAACGCCAGCAAACCCGCCGCGTCATCCGCGTGAATCCGGTTGCCATATAAAGGCGGGTCGATCGCCACGCGGTAGCCCTGGCGAACCTGGGTCAACAGCCACTCACGGCCCGGGCCGTAAATGCCGGTCAATCGCACCACGCTTGCAGGGATGCCGCTGTTGAGCGCCACCTGCTCGGCTTCGAGCATGACCTGGCCGGAATAACCTTTGGCTCGGGTTTCAGAGGTTTCGTCGACCCACTCGCCATTCTGTTGCCCATACACGCTGCTGCTGGACACGAACAGCAGATGCCTGGGCGCCTGGCCGTAATCCTGCAACCACTCCAGCACATGCTTCAAACCCTGCACATACGCTGCGCGATAGCCGGCCTCGTCGTGGTCGGTGGCTGCGGCGCAGTACACCAGGTAATCCACCCCGCCGATCGGCCAGGTCTCAGGGCAGTCTTTATTGAACAGGTCGCCGGCAATGCCGATAACGCCCTCGGGAAGGCGTGAAATATCGCGGCGCAGGCCATGAACCTCCCATCCTCCGGCCAGCAATTGGCTAGCCAGCCGACTACCCACATCACCGCAACCGGCAATCACAACAGAAGGCGCAGACATCATAAAACTCCATTATCAAAGGCCCAGATTAGCCGCGCGAGAGGATCAACGGCCAGTAAAAAGCGAAATAAAGTAACAGTGCCACTTTAGTTAACAAGAATTACTTGCAATAATAACCACCCATTTGTCCTCGGCCCACAGGGGTCTGGCAGGACGATCAACCCTTTATTTTCACTCAGGTCCGGCCAGCATGACACGTAATACAAACCCCGCTTCGCCAACCAAGCCTCACAGCCCATCCCGCGCCTGGCGTGCGATTGCTGCGATGCTGTTCAGCATACTGCTGGCGCCGACCGCCGCTTTCGCTGATGCCACCGCACCTGCCGCTCCAGCCGCTGCCGAGCAGAACGCCGCCACTCCGGCTGCTCCAGCCGCCGCGCCAACCGCCGACCCGGTTCCGGCTGCAGCACCTGCCGAAGAAACCGGCGTAGTGCTGGAAGAAGACAACACCCTGGGCATGGCACACGACCTGTCCCCGTGGGGCATGTACCAGAACGCCGACCGGGTGGTGAAAGCCGTGATGATCGGCCTGGCCATCGCCTCCATCATTACCTGGACCATCTGGATCGCCAAAGGCTTCGAGCTGCTGGGCGCCAAGCGTCGTCTGCGCACTGAAATCGTCCACCTGAAAAAAGCCACCACCCTCAAGGAAGCGAGTGAAACCGCGACCAAGAAGGGCACCCTGGCCAATACCCTGGTGCACGACGCGCTGGAAGAAATGCGCCTGTCGGCCAACACCCGCGAAAAAGAAGGCATCAAGGAGCGTGTCAGCTTCCGCCTTGAGCGCCTGGTTGCCGCCTGCGGCCGTAACATGAGCAGCGGCACCGGCGTGCTGGCCACCATCGGTTCCACCGCGCCCTTCGTCGGCCTGTTCGGTACCGTGTGGGGCATCATGAACAGCTTTATCGGCATCGCCAAGACCCAGACCACCAACCTCGCCGTGGTCGCCCCCGGCATCGCCGAAGCCCTGCTGGCGACCGCCCTGGGCCTGGTTGCCGCGATTCCTGCGGTGGTGATCTACAACGTCTTCGCCCGTTCGATTGCCGGCTACAAGGCCCAGGTGTCGGATGCCTCGGCAGAAGTCCTGCTGCTGGTCAGCCGCGACCTCGATCACCTGCCTACCGAGCGCAGCTCGCAACCGCACATGGTGAAAGTGGGGTAATCGGCCATGGGCCTGCATTTGAATCAAGGCGACGACGAGCTCGTCGAGAACCACGAAATCAACGTCACACCGTTTATCGATGTGATGCTGGTGCTGCTGATCATCTTCATGGTGGCCGCACCGTTGGCCACCGTGGATATCAAGGTTGACCTTCCCGCCTCCAGCGCCAAGCCGGCGCCACGGCCGGAGAAGCCGATTTTCCTCAGCGTGAAAGCGGACCAACGTCTGTTCCTGGGTGAAGAAGAAGTCAAGGCTGAAACCCTGGGGCCGGTGCTCGACGCCAAGACCCAGGGCAAGAAAGACACGACGATCTTCTTCCAGGCCGACAAGGGCGTGGACTACGGCGACCTGATGAGCGTGATGGATGCCCTGCGGGCAGCCGGCTACCTCAAGGTAGGCCTGGTCGGACTTGAGACGGCAGCCAAGAAATGATCACGACGCGCCACAAACTGACGCGTTATGGCACCAGCCTCGCAGTCGTGCTGGGCGTGCATGCCGTCGCGATCATCATCGCGCTCCAATGGTCCGCGCCCCAGGCGATCCAGTTGCCGCCGGCCGCGATGGTCATCGACCTGGCACCCTTGCCGGCGCCACCGCCGCCTCCGGCACCGCCCAAGGTCGTTGCACCACCGCCACCACCGGTCGAGGAGCTACCTCTGCCGAAACTGGCCGAGGCGCCCAAGCCAACGATCCAGGTGCCCAAGCCGGTCAAGCCCAAGCCCAAGCCTCAACCGCCCAAGCCGGTGGAGAAGAAGCCCGAGCCGCCCAAGGAAAAACCTTCCGAGGAGCCACCGAGCGAGACCCCGCCGAGCAACGCACCTGCGCAAAAATCAGCGCAGCCCGCTCCCGGCCCATCGGCACAACAGATGGCCGCCCAGGCATCCTGGCAAAGTACCCTGCTGGCACACCTGCAGAAGTACAAGAAGTACCCGCCGGGCGCGCAACAGCGTGGCAAGGAAGGCATGAACCGCCTGCGCTTCGTGGTTGATGGCGAAGGCAATGTGCTGTCCTATGAGTTGGAAGGCCGCTCCGGCAACGCCGACCTGGACCGCGCGACGCTGGACATGATCCGCAAGGCTCAACCCCTGCCCAAACCGCCAGCCGACCTGTTGAAAAACGGCAGTGTGGAACTCGTCGCACCGTTCGTTTACAACATCGACAAGCGGCGCCGCTAGCCGGGCAATGTGGGAGGGGCCGGTTCCCTCCCACATTCGCTTGCTCGCTTCAGCAAAATTCCCGCCACTCCACGCTCAATCCCCAGCAAAGTTCTGATAACGTGCGTCTATCGATTGCAGCCGGTATGCTTGGCCCGCAACTTCATGGACGCCCGCTATGACTCTTACAGAATTACGCTACATCGTGACCCTCGCCCAGGAACAGCATTTCGGCCACGCGGCCGAGCGCTGCCACGTCAGCCAGCCGACGCTGTCGGTGGGCGTGAAAAAGCTTGAAGACGAACTCGGTGTACTGATTTTCGAGCGCAGCAAAAGCGCCGTGCGCCTCACCCCCGTGGGCGAAGGCATCGTTGCCCAGGCCCAGAAAGTGCTGGAGCAGGCGCAAAGCATTCGCGAACTGGCCCAGGCCGGCAAGAACCAGCTGACCGCACCGCTCAAGGTCGGCGCCATCTACACCGTCGGCCCCTACCTGTTCCCGCACCTGATCCCGCAACTGCACCGCGTCGCGCCGCAGATGCCGCTGTATATCGAAGAAAACTTCACCCACGTCCTGCGCGACAAACTGCGCAACGGCGAGCTGGACGCGATCATCATCGCCCTGCCGTTCAATGAGGCGGATGTACTGACGCTGCCGCTCTACGATGAGCCGTTCTACGTCCTGATGCCGGCCTCCCACCCGTGGACCAAAAAGGACAGCATCGACGCCGGCCTGCTCAACGACAAGAGCCTGCTGCTGCTCGGTGAAGGCCACTGCTTCCGCGACCAGGTGCTGGAAGCCTGCCCGACCCTGACCAAGGGCAACGACGGCGCCAAGCACACCACGGTGGAATCCAGTTCCCTGGAAACCATTCGCCATATGGTCGCTTCCGGCCTGGGCATTTCGATCCTGCCGTTGTCGGCGGTAGACAGCCATCACTACGCCCCCGGCGTGATCGAAGTACGCCCACTCACGCCACCGGTGCCCTTCCGCACCGTGGCCATCGCCTGGCGCGCCAGCTTCCCGCGCCCCAAGGCGATTGAGATCCTCGCCGACTCGATCCGCCTGTGCTCGGTGGCCAAACCGCCTGCTGCGAGCTAAGTAACGGTATGACAGAGCTGTCGCAGGTGCCGGTGACGGCACTCAAGGGTGTCGGTGAAGCCATGGCCGAGAAACTGGCCAAGGTCGGCCTGGAAAACCTTCAGGACGTGCTGTTCCACCTGCCGCTGCGCTACCAGGATCGCACCCGGGTCGTGCCCATCGGCCATTTGCGTCCCGGCCAGGACGCAGTGATCGAAGGCACTGTCAGCGGCGCCGACGTGGTCATGGGCAAGCGCCGCAGCCTGGTGGTGCGCCTGCAGGACGGTACCGGCGGCCTGAGCCTGCGCTTCTATCATTTCAGCAATGCGCAGAAAGAAGGCCTCAAGCGCGGCACCCGCGTGCGCTGCTACGGCGAAGCGCGTCCGGGGGCCTCCGGCCTGGAGATCTACCACCCGGAGTACCGCGCCATAACCGGCGACGAACCGCCGCCGGTGGACACCACCCTCACGCCTATCTACCCGCTGACCGAAGGCCTCACCCAGCAACGCCTGCGCCAGTTGTGCATGCAGACCCTGACGATGCTCGGCCCGCAAAGCCTGCCCGACTGGCTGCCGCTGGAACTGGCGCGCGACTATCAACTGGCACCGCTGGCCGATGCGATTCGCTACCTGCACCACCCGCCGGCCGACGCCGATGTCGACGAGCTCGCCCTCGGCCATCACTGGGCACAGCATCGCCTGGCCTTCGAAGAATTGCTGACCCATCAACTGTCCCAGCAGCGCCTGCGCGAAAGCATGCGCTCGCTGCGCGCTCCGGCGATGCCCAAGGCCACGCGCCTGCCCGCGCAATACCTGGCCAACCTGGGCTTTGCCCCCACCGGCGCCCAGCAACGCGTCGGCAACGAAATTGCCTACGACCTCAGCCAGCAGGAACCGATGCTGCGCCTGATCCAGGGCGATGTGGGCGCGGGCAAGACCGTGGTCGCTGCCCTCGCCGCCTTGCAGGCCCTGGAAGCCGGTTACCAGGTCGCGCTGATGGCACCCACGGAAATTCTCGCTGAACAACACTTCATCACCTTCAAACGCTGGCTCGAGCCGCTGGGGTTGGAAGTCGCGTGGCTGGCCGGCAAGCTCAAGGGCAAGAACCGCGCGGCCTCCCTCGAGCAAATCGCCGCCGGCGCGCCCATGGTGGTGGGCACCCATGCACTGTTCCAGGACGAAGTGCAGTTCAAGAACCTGGCGCTGGTGATCATCGACGAACAGCACCGCTTCGGCGTGCAACAGCGCCTGGCCCTGCGCCAGAAAGGCGTCGGCGGGCGCATGAACCCGCACCAGTTGATCATGACCGCCACGCCGATCCCACGCACGCTGGCCATGAGCGCCTACGCCGACCTCGACACCTCGATCCTCGACGAACTGCCGCCCGGCCGCACGCCGGTCAACACCGTGCTGGTCACCGACACGCGGCGCGTCGAAGTGATCGAGCGGGTGCGCGGCGCCTGCGCCGAAGGCCGCCAGGCGTACTGGGTGTGTACGTTGATCGAAGAGTCCGAAGAGCTGACCTGCCAGGCCGCCGAAACCACCTATGAAGACCTCACCAGCGCCCTGGGCGAACTCAAGGTGGGGCTGATCCATGGCCGGATGAAACCGGCCGAAAAAGCTGCGGTGATGGCCGAGTTCAAGGCCGGCAACCTGCAATTGCTGGTGGCCACCACTGTGATCGAAGTGGGTGTGGACGTGCCCAACGCCAGCCTGATGATCATCGAAAACCCCGAGCGCCTGGGTCTGGCGCAACTGCACCAACTGCGCGGCCGCGTCGGTCGGGGCAGCGCCGCCAGCCATTGCGTGCTGCTGTATCACCCGCCGCTGTCGCAGATCGGCCGCCAACGGCTGGGCATCATGCGCGAAACCAACGACGGTTTTGTCATTGCCGAAAAAGACCTCGAGTTGCGCGGTCCTGGTGAAATGCTCGGCACCCGCCAGACCGGCCTGTTGCAATTCAAGGTCGCCGACCTGATGCGCGACGCCGACCTGCTGCCCGCCGTGCGCGATGCGGCGCAAGCCCTGCTGGAGCGCTGGCCGGAACATGTCAGCCCGCTGCTCAACCGCTGGCTGCGGCACGGGCAGCAATACGGCCAGGTCTGACGCGCCTCCCCTTGTAGGAGCGAGCTTGCTCGCGAAAATCGTTAACGATAACGCTGGCATTCTGGATGACCGCGTCGTCAGGGCGGTTTTCGCGAGCAAGCTCGCTCCTACAAGGGCCGCGCACTCGATCACAAACCAAAGTTAGTCAACCAACAGGTGTAACAAGCTGGTTATACTTCGGTGACTGTACGAAATTGGATCAGGCCATGTCAGAAGTCGCCCTCGCTACAGCCCCACTGACCGCCCCGCCGGTCATTCGGGCGCTGCTCGCAAAGCTCGCCATTCCCTACACGGAAGTCATCGAACAGCCTGGCCTGAACCCTGCGCGAAAGGTCCAGGCGGTACTGCTCGAAGATGCTGTGGGCGAACTCATGGTGCTGTTCCCCCAGAGCCAGTTGCTCGACCTCAACCGCCTTACCGAACTCACCGGGCGCCGGCTTACCGCCGTGGCACCGGAGCGCGTTGAGCGCATATTGGGCAAACATGAACTGAGCCTGCTGCCGGGCCTGCCGCCACTCACCAGTTCGCCTTGCCTGTATGAAGGCAGCCTGCTCAACGAGTCGAGCCTGTTGGTGCATTCGGGCGAAGCCGGGTTGCTGCTGGAAATCGCCAGCGAGCACTTCAAGACCATGCTGACCAAAGCCAGCGCCGCGCATTTCGGCGAGCCGCTGAGCAAGATTCGCCCCAACCTCGACCGCCCCAATGATGACCGCGAGGAAATCACCCAGGCGATGCAGGCCTTCACCGCCCGCCGTATTCAGCAACGCCTGGAAGCGACCATCGAGATCCCGCCGCTGGCCGATACCGCGCAGAAGATCATCAAACTGCGCGTCGACCCCAACGCCACCATCGATGACATCACCGGAGTGGTGGAGACCGACCCGGCCCTGGCCGCCCAGGTGGTGAGCTGGGCAGCGTCACCCTACTACGCTTCGCCGGGCAAGATCCGCTCGGTGGAAGACGCCATCGTGCGGGTGCTGGGCTTCGATCTGGTGATCAACCTGGCGCTGGGCCTGGCCCTGGGTAAAACCCTGAGCCTGCCCAAGGACCGCCCGCACCAGTCCACGCCGTACTGGCACCAATCAATCTACACCGCCGCCGTGATTGAAGGCCTGACCCGCGCCATGCCCCGCGCCCAGCGCCCCGAAGCCGGCCTGACCTACCTCGCCGGCCTGCTGCATAACTTCGGCTACCTGCTGCTGGCCCACGTATTCCCGCCGCACTTCTCGCTGATCTGCCGCCACCTGGAGGTCAACCCGCATGTGTGCCACAGCTATGTCGAGCAACACCTGCTCGGTATCAGCCGTGAACAGATCGGTGCGTGGTTGATGCGCTACTGGGACATGCCGGACGAGCTGTCCACCGCCCTGCGCTTCCAGCACGACCCCACCTATGACGGGCAGTACGCTGAATACCCGAACCTGGTATGCCTGGCCGTGCGCCTGTTGCGTAGCCGGGGGATTGGGTCCGGGCCGGATGAGGCGATTCCGGATGCGTTGCTTGAGCGTCTGGGCTTGAGCCGGGAAAAGGCTGAGGAAGTGGTGGGCAAAGTACTCGATGCGGAAGTGCTGCTGCGCGAACTGGCCTCCCAGTTCAGTCAGGGCTGAATCGGTAGCCTGTAAAACCTATCGGGGGCAAGCCCCCTCCCACATTTGATCGCGTTCCGGCCTTGGAATATGGCCGTTTGTGGGAGGGGGCTTGCCCCCGATGAATCCAACTCGGTCTCCCTGAAAGCCTACTTCTTTTTCTTCAGCTTGGCTGGCGCAAAGCCAAACAACTGTCCGTTCGGCCAGGTACTGGGAAAACAGAAACGTCTTACAAGGCGTTGAGGTTGCCCCTAGGACACTCAATCTCTAGTCTCCGTACACCGCTGCACACGCAGCGGTCGGGCGTCGCGGCCCGGATTGATTAAGCATTGCCTCCTTTCAGTTGACGCTTTTTTATCGTCTACTGTGCGGCGCTATGGTGGCTGTGCGCGGGATACCTTCTGGTATGCCGGCTTCCTTAATCTCCGGTCCGCGAACCTGCGCACAGCTGCCACCCTCCATCGCATCGCGGCGATCAGTGGCAGCTCCACCTAGATTAAGGAACTTCACAATGATCAAACCCACCCCAAATCCCCCCATGCGGCTATTTACCGTGGCCGATGGAATCAGCACTGAAGATCTGTTGGTCAACCTCAGCGAAACACTCGCCTCGGCCAATGCGCTGAGTTGCGACCTGGCCTTTGACCTTGAAGGACCGAAACGAGAGGAACTGCTGGGCGTTACGCAGTTAATCGAACTGGCACAGTTGCTGGCTGATCGAGTAGTCACTGTCTCGGGTCAAGTAAACCCGTGAGATGACGGGCACAGAACCTGTTGTGTCTGGGTAGCCTGTGAGGACGCTATCGGGGGCAAGCCCCCTCCCACATTTGACCGGGTTCCAACTGTGGAATGCGGGCGAATGTGGGAGGGGGCTTGCCCCCGATGAATCCAGCTCGGTCTCCCTGAAAGCCTACTTCTTTTTCTTCGGCTTCAAATACTTGGTCAACCCCTGGAACCAGATCACCAGCGCCGGGTTGCCCTTGATCTGGATCGACTTGTCCTGAATCCCCGTCATGAACGCCAGTTGCTTGTTCTTCGCCTGCATCGTGGCGAAGCCGTAGGCGGCATCCTTGAATGCAATCGCGAACGCCGGCGTCGGGTGTACGCCCGAGTGGCTGGTGATGCGCTGGTCTTTGACGATGAAGTGACGGGCAACCTTGCCGTCGAGGGTCTGCAACTGGAAGGCCAGGTCTTTGTCACCCAGCTGCTGCTGAAAGGCGGGATTGGTGCGGCTGGCTTTGCCCATCATCAGGCCCAGCACCCACAGGAGAAGACGAAATTTCATGCACACGGCCTCGGTGTAATTATTGAGTGGCCGCAGCAGTGTAACGATTTGCAAAGAGAACGCCACCGATCTCGCGCTTTAGCGGGAGATCGGTTGGCGTTTAACGCTTATAGCAACATGTTGCTTAAACGTTAGGGCAAGGCACCGGCGCCCAGTCGGCCAGGTTTGGATCGCGGCAGCTGCCTTCGAGCTGAGCCTTGCCGGCGCTGGCGACCTGCTTGCTTTCAGCTTGCTTGGCCTGCACGGTCTGGATGCTCTTCTCGGTGGTCACCGCTTCTTTTGGCACCACTGGCAGCACTTTCTTTTTCGCCGGCTTGACGACTTTCTTGCCTTTGGCCGGCGGCGCGACCTGTGTGGTGTCGGCAGTGGCGACGGTGACCACGTCGTTACGCTGCACACCCACTTGCTGCAGGTCTTTCTCGTAGGCCTGGGTGTAGTTGTTCAGGTCTTCGCTGGCTTTGCCGTTGACCGCAACGATCAGGTCGTTGGATTCCTTCAAGCCTGCCACGATTTCCGCCAGGCGCTTGCGGCCTTCGGTGTCGTTAACGGTCTTGGCCTTGCGGTCTGCCACCAGCTTGGTGAATGCGCTCTGGTAGCACTGCTGCGAAGCCTTGGCATAGGCGGTGCTGCGGTCGATGTCGGAGGCGCTTTTGTTGAAGTCGGTGGAGTAGGAAGCGATGCGCTGGTTGTCATCGGCGATCTGCTTCTGACGCTCGGTGTAGTAGCCCGCCGCGCCGCCCGCCAGGGCACCGCCCGCTGCGCCGATAGCCGCGTTACGGCCGCGCTTTTCCTTGTCGCCGGTCAGGGCGCCGAGCAATGCACCACCGGCCGCGCCGATCGCGGCACCGGTCACGACCGACTTGGTCATGTTCGAGTCGGTGGCGCGCAGGTGCTGCACCGGCTCGTAGCAGTTCGGGTAGTACTCGACCTTGGTGCTCGACGCGACCTTGGACGCAGGCGACGTAGCGCAACCGGTCAGCACGGTGCTGAAACCGGCCGCGATCAGCAGCAGGTGACGCTTGGAAACCGACTTACGGGAAAAAAGCATAGGTGTGATCTCTATTAAGTTTGACTTGCCCAGCACGGCCCACCGCCGTCTGAGTCCCTTCCAAGCTCGCCGGACAGCCAACGATCAAGACCGCTGACCGCTTGCTGCGAGCAATTCCTTCAAGATCGTTGCCGGGTCGGCCCGCTGTTGCTTGCGGTAGTTGCCGACATGGCGAACGAACAGTGTTGCGCGCGTCACCAGGCTCTTGCCGAGCACCGGCTTGCGATCCAACTCTTCCTTGATCCGTTGAAACTGGGCCTGGATCACCGCATCGGTGTAGCGCGTGCCGGTGGCCAGGTTGTCGATATAAATCGCCACTGCGCCATCCAGCGCGCTGCGCCCATTGGCAATGGCCATGTCGAATAACTGCGCGCTGGCCGTGTCCTTGTTATCCACGGCCTGCTGGCGACTCTTCTGCAGGTTGGCCAGGCGGATGTTGTAGTTGCTGATGGTCTCGGCCACCAAGGCAGCGGACTGGATCAGGTTGCCCGCCGCCTCTTCGCGCTGCTGGGCGATCAGCGACACGTTGCGCTTGAGTTCTTCGTTGACCAGTCCCAGTTCGGCTTGCAGCTTGGGATCGACGCTGGCGGCAATGATGCTGTCCAGACGCTTGGTCGGGTCCTGGGCGTCGTCGATGGCGTCGGTCAGCGAGGCAAGGCGACCTTCTTTCTGCCACTGGGCGAACAGTTCCTTGTAGCGCGAACGCGGCGCCGACAGCGCGCCAATCGCCACGCGAAATCCGGTGGTCTCGTTGCTTTGCTCGGTGCCGTCGGCGGCAAACAGCGGGTATTCGCGGCGCATGCCGGTGAACAACGTGCCTTCGCCCTCCAGGTAATTGCCGCCCTTGACGACGAAGCCGCCATAGGTGCCCTGGCGGCGCCCGGCGTGCACCAGCTGGAAGGATTCCTGGACCATTTCCGCAGCGTTGCCGATCACGTCGAACATACCGATCGGGTTGGGCAATTTGGTGCCGATGGGCATCAGCCGCGCGGCCTGCCCGGTGCCACCGGCGACCTGGTTGAACACGGCGTAATCGCCCAGTGGCCCGTCGCTTTCGCTGCCCTCGACGCGGCGTGGAAACAGGCGCCCTTCCAAATCCTGGCGACTCACCGCCTGGCCACCGCGTGCGGCGTACTCCCACTCCACTTCGGTGGGCAAGCGCACAAAGCCCAGGCCGCCATCGTCGGCCGAGGCGCCACGGCCGCTCACCGGCAGCAACTCGCGGTGGTATTTCATCAGCCAGGCGCTGTACACCGCCGAGAAACGCTCGGCCTCGAAACGCGACAATTTCACTTTGGGCAGACGCCCGGCCATGCCCTCAGGCGCATCGCAGGCCGGAGCCGGCTCGCCGCTGGCCAGGGACTGCGCCTGGGACATTACCTGGGCGTACTGGCGGGCCGTCACTTCGTACTTGCCGATGAAGTAGAGCATCGGCTTGAGCGGGGTTTTGGCGTCGGTCTTCGGCATCAGCGGCGCGATGACCTTGTTCCAGTCTTTCGGCAGATCCTTGAGGGTGAACTGGCCGTTGATGAAGTCGCGCCGGTAACCGGAAATAAACGACTGCTGGTAGCCCGCCTCGCCTTCGGCAAAGGGATAGCCGAGGCTGACCTCGCGGTCGTCCAGGGTGCCCTGGGCCAACACATAGGCGTAGCGGAACACCATCTGGCCTTCGCACGGCAGTGGCAGGCTCACGTCGTCCGGCAACGGCTTGGGGTTGTCGAGCTTGTCGCTTGCCTCATCGGCCCAGGCCAGCGAGGCCAGGCTCAGCGCCACACAGGCGCCCAGTAACTTAAACATCTCTGATTCCTTCAGAAGCCTGGATACGCGCCACTCGCCACCCCCCACACGCCGCCGCCACGGCGCTGACGCCGAGCACGGCAGCCAGGGCCAGGCCGTAGTGACGCGCCAACAGATGACTGGCGTATTCGCCCGGCACCTGCACGAATAATCGATTCAAACCCGCTTCGGCCAGGCCATACAGCCCGGCACTGAGCACCGCGGCAACACTCGCGCTGTACAGCGCCTGCAGCACCACGAACAGCAACAGCGCGGCGGTGGAAAACCCCAGCAGGCGCAACACTGACAACTCCCGACGCTTGCGCGCCACCGCCGCCAACGCGCCGGCGAAGATCGCCGCAAACGCACCGGCCAAGGCCAACCCGCAGATGATCCAGAAGACCACCGACAGGTTACGACTCAACGACTGCACCTGGGCGATGGTCTGCGCCTGGGTCGACACCAGCAGATTCTGCCCGGCGAAATACAGGCGCAGCGGTTCCACGTCGGTGAGTCCGCGCGCATACAAGCGAAACGCCGGGTACACCCGCTGCTCGCCCACCGCCACGGCATCACCCGCCCATCCCAGCGCCGGCACGGCGCGGCCATCGCGATAATCTTCCACCGCCTCCAGCAACGCCAGGTCCGCAAACAGCCCGTCACGGGCGAAGGCCTCCAGCGGCAATACCGCGCGCACCTGCACCCGCGTCCGCTGGGCCTCGACGCGCCCCGCCAGTTGCCGCGCAAAGCGCGTCTCCAGCCAGTCGCCGGGCCGCGCCGCGAGCTTCTCGGCGGCGGTATGGCTGAGCACGATCTGGTCCAGGCCCGCAGGGATCGGCGAGCCGGCCAGCAGCGGGTCACCCGGCGCGGTCGGCAGCATTTCCAAAACCAGGGCACCCACTTGCGCGGTCGCCGCAATCTGCCGCGTACGCGCTATGGAAAACGCTACATCGTTGCGCTGGCTTAGCTGCTCGACGAAAGCGCTGCTGAATCGACCGCCGCCCAACGGAATAATTTCACGGGTCGCGGGGTCGGTCTCCAGGCGTTGGGTCAAACTGCCAACCAGTCCAAATTTCAGGCCAAATAACACCAGCAACGGCGCGATGACTGCCACCAGCGCCAGCACCGAGCAGGCCGACAGCCACGCGTCGTTGCGGTAGTCCTGCCAGGCAAGGGACGCCACCAGGCCGATGCGCATCAGCAGGCCTCCCCGAGCGTCGCGGTGACACCGCCGTCGGCATCGCGACGGCAACCGATGCGGCGCACCTGCAAGCCACTGGCGCGGGCCAGGGGTTCATCATGGGTGGCGATCACACAGGCGGCGCGGTGTTCACGGGCCTGGGCCAGCAGGGCTTGCATCACGCGCTCGGCATTGAGCGGGTCCAGGGACGCCGTCGGCTCGTCGGCCAACACCAGTTGCGGTGAATGGGCCAGGGCGCGGGCGCAGCTCACGCGTTGGCGCTGGCCCACCGACAGCGCCGCCGGACGCTTGTGCAGTTGATCGCTGATTTGCAATTGCTCGGCCAGGCGCGCCACGCTGCCGTCGTCCTTCAAACCCAGCAACTGCCGGGGCAAGCCGATATTGCCGCGCACATCGAGAAACGCCAGCAGCCCTCCGGTTTGCAGCACATAGCCCAGATGCCGGCTGCGCAACTGGGCCAGGTCGGTTTGCCGGTCGGCGCGCCACAACCCATCAATGTCGACTTGGTTGAATTCGAACTGCCCGATCCGGTCCGGCGCCAGCACCAGCGCCAGCATGTCCAGCAAGGTGCTCTTGCCGCAGCCGCTGGGCCCGACAATCGCCAGTTGCTCACCCGCGCGCAGGTGCAGCGCCGGAATTATCAGGCTGTAGCGCTGGCTGCCGACGCCCCGGCTCTTGTGCACCGCGTTCAGGCTCAGCATCACGGCAGCGTCGACAACGGCACGCGGTACAACGCATCGCCCGGCTCGGCATCGCCGAACCGCACCCAGTTGGCCAAGTCGTTGTGGAAGGTCTCGTAGAGACGGATTTTCGAATCCAGCTCGTCGATGAAATCCTCCTGCTCGGCCACGCTCAACGACAACCACAGGTCCTGGGTCATGTTCAGCGATTTGCTGCGGTACGGCAGTCCCTCCAGGTACTCGCCCAACAGGCCGCCGTCGGCCAGGTTGCCGCCCTTGCGCAGGGCTTGCGGGTCACGGCTCATGTAGGCCGAGGCGCTGGCGATTTCCTGGAAGAAGTCCTTGGGCGAGCTTTGGGTCTTGCGCGCCGCATCCACGATCAACTTCAGCGACTGTTGCAGGTCGTTGAGCTGCAGCTTGGTCAGCATCACGCACACCTGGAACGCCGGCAGCGCCGGGTTGGTCAGGTCGCGGTCGGCGGTCCAGGCGCTGACCAGTTGCGGCGCCTGGCTGGCGGACTTGCGGCCGAGGAAATCCATGTGCATGGCATAACCGACGGCTGCGGATTTGTCCGCCAGGCTCGGCGCGGCACTGAGCAACGGCACCGGCTGCGGTGTGTTGCTGCGCACTTGGTGCACAAGGTTGGCGAACACCGTGCCGATCTCATCGACGCGCTCGCCCAGTTTGCGCACATCGCCGCCCGGCACGGGGGTGTACAGGTCGCCGATCTGCGGGTTGGCGTCGGCGGTCAGCACGCGATACTGACTCTCGGCGCCGGCATGGGTTTTCTTGCCGGCATCGGTGCGCAGATGCAGCGCGTAGATCTTGATCTGCTTGCCCAGCGCCGCCTGGCGTACTTCGGCTTCGTTCATCTGGGTGGCCGCGAACGGGTCGTTCTTGCGCAGCGCGCCGGCATCGGAGACCAGCAGGATGATGCGCCCGCCGTAGCCGGACCAGTCCATGCCGTCCACCGCCTGCATTACCCCGGCAAACGCGTCTTCGTTGAACGAGTGGCTGGACACCGTCGAGGCCTTGACCTGCCGCGCCAGGTCGAGGAAACGCTGCGGATCACGGCCCTGATCGAGGGTGATCAGGGTTTTGGCCACGTATTCCAGGCCGGGGGTTTTCTTGATGCTGTTGCGAAAGCCCACCAGGCCGAAGCTGACGCTGTCCAACTCGCCGCGCTCGGCGATGCGCGTTTGCAGTTCGTGGACCACATCGCGCACCTGGTCGATATAGGGCTGCATCGACACGGTGGTGTCGACCACCAGCACCACGGCGGTACGGAAGGCGTCGGCATAGGCGCTGATTGCGGGCGCCGAAGGCTTGGCGACTGCGCTGCTGCCAGGGTCGATGGAGGCGACATTGAGCAACTGCACCGGCTGGCCGTTTTCGTCGAAGCTCTCTTTGGAATCAAAAATCGGCAACAGGTAGAACTGGTTTTGCGGCACCGCGCTGGCGGTGGGTTCCAGGGCCAGGACTTGCTGGTTGTCCTCACGGTTGTTCTGCGCCCTGGCCAACGCGCTTTTCGCCGCAGCAGGATCGGCCAGCAGTTTTTCCACCTCGCCGGACTGGCGCAGGAACATCACTGGCGCACGCCCCGAGCGTTCGGTGAATTTCAATACCAGGCTTTGTTTCCAGTCGCTGACCTGGGCGGCCGGCAGCCAACCGTCGCTGCGCCCGTCGGTGGCGGCGCCGATACGTACCCAAGGGCTGCCGTCGATATCCTTGCGCTGGTACACATAAAGCACCGAAAACGCTGGCAAGGCTTTGCCCGGCGCGCTGCCCGCCTCGTTGGAAAGCTTGGCGCCGGGCTTGCTGAGCACGCGCTGGAACAGGGTTTTCTTGCCCGCCATCAGCAGCGGACGCTGGCCGCCATCGGCCACCGCGACGGCCGCTGCCGGCACCGCTTCAGGCACCTTTTCACGCATCACGGCAGCGGGCGGCTTGACCGGTTCGTCGGCGCCGCTCAACCACCAATAGCTGGCACCACCAATGGCCAGTGCCACTGCAACCGCCACGGCGGCCAATGCCAGCACCGGCCCACGGCGCTGTTCGGACGGGGCGTTGTGCTGCGTTGGCGTCACGACCGGTTGGCGCACTATCGGCTGCGGCTGCGGTTTGTCGGTGGGTATGTCGACGGTGACAGGCGTGATGCCCGCCAGGTCAAAACTCAATGGAATCGGCAGCGGCCGCACCAAGGTGGCCTCCGGCGAGTCCGCCGGCAGGTTGTCCAGGGCCCGCACTAATGCGTCGGCATCGGCGAAACGCTCCGCCGGGTCCTTGGCCAACAACTTGCGCAGCACCTCCTGGTAACGGCCGTGGTGCACCGGCAATTCCGGCAACGGCTCAGTCAGGTGCGCGAGGGCCGTCGACAGCGCATCGGTTCCACGGTAGGGCAGCTCGCCGACCAGAATCTCGTACAGCACCACGCCCAGCGCATACAGGTCGGCGCGCCCGTCGATCTCCTGGCCGCGTGCCTGTTCCGGGCTCATGTAGCTCGGTGTGCCCACGGCGAAACCGGCCTGGGTGAATTGGGTGCGGTCGTCCAGGGACTTGGCGATACCGAAGTCCGACAACACCGCCGTGCCATCGGCGCGGAACAGGATGTTCGCCGGCTTCACGTCGCGGTGCACCAGCCCCTGGGCATGGGCATAACCGAGCGCCGAGGCGATCTGGCGGATCAGCGTCACGCCCTGCTCCGGAGTCAGCCCGGCGGCGATGCGTTCTTTGAGCGTACCGTTGGGCAGGTATTCCATGGCCATGTAATACAGCTCACCGACATTGCCGATGTCATGGATGGTCACCGTGTGCGGGTGCGACAGGCGCGCCAGGGTCTTGCCCTCGCGCAGGAAGCGTTCGCAGAACGTCGGGTCGGCCGCCAGGGCCGCCGCCATCACCTTCAACGCCACCTTGCGTTCCAGCGAGCGCTGGGTCGCCAGGTAGACGTTGGCCATGGCGCCTTCGCCGATCTCGCCTTCGATGACATAGCCCGGGATCTCGATCTTCATGACGAGACCTTCACAACGATCGTGGTGATGTTGTCCGGCGCGCCGCGATTGAGCCCCAGGTGCACCAGGCTGCGCACGATTTCATCCGGCGCGTCGTGGCCGAGCACTTCGCCGATCTCATGATCCTCGACGGTCTTGGTCAGGCCGTCGCTGCACAGCAGGTAGCTGTCGCCGGGGGCGATCAACAGCTCCACCGACGCCACGTTCAGTTGCGCTTCCACGCCCACTGCGCGGGTGACGATATTGGCCCGTGGGTGCACGCGGGCATCGGCTTCGCTGAGCAGGCCGCTGTCTTGCAGGTCCTGCACGTAGCTGTGGTCGCGGGAGAGGCTTTCCAGCTCACCGTCGCGCAGGCGATACAGGCGACTGTCGCCGGCCCACAGGCACACTCCGCGCAAGCCGCGCGCGGCCAGCACCACTACGGTGCTGCCCATCATGGTCACGCCACGGTTGGCGGTTTCTTCACGTACCGCCGCATTGATGCGGATCAGGTCGTTGCGCAAGGCGGCCGCGTATTCGTCGAGGGAGCGCCCCACCGGGACGGCGCGCAGGCTGTCGACGATCAGGCTGCTGACGTAATCCCCCGCCGCGTGCCCGCCCATGCCATCGGCGACCACCCACAGGCGGTTCTCCGGCAGCTCCAGGCACGCATCTTCGTTGACCTGGCGGACCATGCCCACATGGCTTTTGCTCGCGGATTTGTAAGTCGCCCCCATCTACACCACACCTTCTTGTCCGAGCAGAAACTGCGCAAAATCGCTGGCGGCAGGCAAGCCCTGACACCGTAATAAACCGGGAGAAATACGCTGCGAACCGCGTCCCCACCACAGGCTGGCACCTTCGCAGGCTTGTTCGGCCAGCGCGGTCATGCGCCCGTGGGGCTCGGTGGCGGCCACGCGCTGCAGGCCGGCGAAACGGCTGTCGACCGCACGCGGCTCACTCGCCGGAACGCCCAGGGCGTCGAGGCCGGCGTTGAAGTTTTCGAAGGTAGCGCCACTGTCCAGGGTGCTGAGCAACAGCTCTTCGGCCTGCTCAAACCAGGCATCCGGCCCGCCGACCAGAGACGCGGGGTTGGTGTCGTGGTCGAGCAACACCACCACGGCCAAGGGGAAATACCGCCCGACCCGGTCGATACTCGGCATCACCACACCTGCCGCCGCATCCGGTCCGCACACCCCGGGCGCCAATACAAAGCGCCACAGCGGGCTGACCAGGTAAGCGTTGAGCCAGTCACCGCCCAGGCTGTTCTGGCTGGCGAGCAGCCCCGCCGCCAGCCAGCTGTCCCAGGGGCCGATAAAACTCTGGGGCAAGGCGCGGCTGACAAAGTCACCGCGACTGGCCAACTTGCCGTAGAAACCCAGCGTCGTCATAGCCGCTCCGGCAGGCTGAAGCCGCTGAGCACGCGGCTCTTGAACGGGTTGAAGGCGCTGTTGGCGCGCAACTCGTAAGCGATGCTCGCGCCGTCGACCCGCAGGCGCAGGTTGAAACGGTCCGGCGAGTTGCCGGGGGTGAGGTCCGATTGCTCCAGCAGGCGGAACCAGGCCCACGGGCCGTCCAGCGTCACACCGGAACGCCCGCTGGCCGACGGCGGCATGATGGAAATACGCACCACGCCAATGCTGCCGGGGTTCGGCCATTGCATCGCCACTGGGCGGCTCGGGCCGTGGTCGTAGCTCAGTTGCTGGCCGTCGAGGTCCAGCAGGAATTGGGTGATGGTCGGGTCCATCGACACCGGCTTGAGTTCGAAGCGCACCACAGGTTGCGTGCCCCCGGACCTGAAGAACGCATCACGGATCGTCGCCGCGCGCTGGAAGGTTTGCAGCACACCCGGCGCTATACCGAGCTTCTGCGCCGCGCCCGGCTGCCAGCGCCAGGTCTGCGCCGAGGTGTCCACATAGGGCTGCAGGTACTTGCGGAAGTAGTTATCCATCACCCCGCCGACGCCGAAGAACTGGCCGAAGTCATCCAGGGTCGCGTCCCGCGCACTGCCGGGCGACATCGGGTAGCGCCCGGCCAGGGACTGGCGATACACGTTGACCACTTCGCTGGCCCAGGCCGCGTTCAGCTGGTTACGCACCCCGCCCATCATGCTGTTGGTGGTGGAATTGACCACCGACTTGACCATGCCCTGCACCAGCGGCGGCTGGCGCTCGGCGTTCAGGCTGACCCGCGTGGCCGCAGCCGCCGCCTGGTTCTTCGCTTCGCCAAGCAACGCATCGCCGCTGGCACCGACCATTGCACTGACCTGCACATACAACGCATTCATATCCGCCAGCAGGCCGTCGATGGCCGCCGGTTCGCCTTCGTTTTTACTGACGATGCTGTTGAGTTCCGCAAAGTGCGCGGTGACCGGATCATCCGTCGCTGCGGGCGCGCTGGCGCTCGGCTGCTCCTGGCCCAGCAGGCTGCCCAGACGCTCCTTGAGCTTGTCGACGCCGCCCTCCACCGGCACGCCCTTGGCGGCCAACTGGCGTTCTTCGGCCTGCAGGTCGGTTTCCCTGGCCACTGCCACCAACAGTTTCTTCAATGGCGAGGTGGGACCGGAAATCACTCGCAGCACATCGGCCGCCTGGGCCACGCTGGTGATCGGCACAAAGTCGATGTCGGCGAGCAACGCGTCCCACTGGCGCTGATAGTCCTGGAAATACAGGCGGCGCACATCGGCGGCCAGGCTCACCACGTTCTGCTGGTCGGCCTGTGCCTGGCCCAGTACCCATTGCTCTTCAGCCAGGGTGCCGGTCTGGTTCAGGCTGCTCAGCAAGAAGGCCTGGCGATAGCCCTTGGCGGTGAAAAACCCGCTCAACGGCTCGCCCAACGGCTTGCCGCTCTTGCGGCTGAACACCAGTGCGGCATCACGGCCCGCCGCTTCGTTGAGGCGAAAGTCCGGTACCCCTTCAGGCAGTTTCTGGCGCTTGACCCGGTCGTAGACACGCTGGGCCACCGGCAGTTGTTGCAGTTGGCGGCGCAGGTCGTCGATCAGGCGTGGGTCAAGACGCGCATTCGGTGGGTGACGGTCAAACAGCGCTTGCAAGTGCTCGGTCAAGGCCTGGCGCTGATCGGCCGGCAGGTCGCGTGGCAGGTTGCGGTCCCAGTCGAGGGCGATCCAGGCCTTGATGAAGTCCGGGTCGTAATGCTCGTTGTCGGCCAGCATCAGGTAGGCCTTGAGGCCTTCGTAGAGGAAGTCCGAGTTGCCGCCGCCGTGCAGTTGCTCTTCGATGCGCGTGACCAGGCGCGGGGCGAAGACCGCGATCAGCAACTTGCGATAGACGCTTGCAGATTCGGCTTCGAGCATGTCGCCCTGGTACAGCCCCAGCCCCTCTGACCAGCTGGGCGAATCCCCGGCCAGGTGCTTGACCGCGTTGAGCAAGGGCAGCACGGCCACTACGTCACGCTGCGCCGGGCTCAGGTTCTGCACGGTCTGGCCCAGGGGTGAGACCTTCTGATCGACCTGGGCGATATACGTCTGGTTGGCGCGATAACTCACCCACCACAGGCTGCTGACCACCACCACCAAGGCCACCGTCGCCGCGAGAACACCTCGGGCGACCCACTTGCGGCGCCGCTCGACTTTCGGGTTCACCCCGACCAGGCCACGTTCGGCAAAGGCCACGGCGGTGAAGAGTTTTTCGATGAAGTAACTGCGCCCGGTGCCGCTCTGGCGCGCCAGATGCTGGCGATCCAGGTTCATGCTCTGGGCCATGGTGCCGATCAGGCGGTCAATCGGGCTGCCTTCCTGGGTGCCGCTGGTGAAGTACACGCCGCGCAGCAGCACGCGCTCTTCAAAGGCATTGGGTTTGAATACGCCCTCGAGGAAACTCTGCAGGCAGTCCTTCAAGGCGCCGAACTGCTGCGGGAAACCGTAGATCAGATCGCGGCGCGCCGGGTCGCGCTCCTGTTGCAGGCGTTCGACCAGGCGTTCGTTGAGGCGCTGCTCCAGGCCGGCGAATTCGCTTTGCAGGTGCGCCAACGGGCTGTCGCTGTGCTTGCCGTCGTCCAGGGCAAAGGTCATGCCCCACACCTGGGCGCGCTCTTCCTTGCTCAGGTTGTCGAAGAACTCCATGAAACCCGGCACCAGGTCGAGCTTGGTCAGCATCAGGTAGATCGGGAAGCGCACGCCCAGTTGGGTATACAGCTCCTGGATGCGCAGGCGAATCGCAGCGGCATGGGCGGCGCGCTCGGCGTCTGTACCCAGCAGCAAGTCCGACAGGCTGATGGCGATGAAGGCACCGTCGATGGGTCGACGCGAGCGCTGTTTTTTCAGCAGGTCGAGAAAGCCCAGCCACGCGGCTTTATCCACTGTGGAGTTGCTGTCCTGGGTGGTGTAGCGCCCGGCGGTGTCGAGCAGCACGGCCTGGTCGGTAAACCACCAGTCGCAGTTGCGCGTGCCGCCGACGCCGCGCACCGCACCGGCGCCCAATTGCGCCGCCAGCGGGAAGTGCAGCCCGGAATTGACCAGTGCGGTGGTCTTGCCCGAACCCGGCGGGCCGATGATCACGTACCACGGCAGCTCATACAGATTGCGCCGTTCGTCGCCGCCGAGCTTGGCTTTCTTGAGCAGCGTCAGGGCTTCGTCCATGCGCTGGCGCAGGGTCGAGAGCTCTTCGGCGGTGGCCACGCTGTTGGGGTCGGCCGGGGTTTCGGCGGCCAGGCTGCGCATCACTTCGGCGGCCTGGCGGCGGGCCTGGATGATGCGCAACACGCGGTAGACAATCCACAGCGCGAACACCAGGATGATCAGCGCCCAGCGGCGTCCCTCGGGCACCAATACGTCGAGCAACGGCCCGACAAACCAGATGATCAGGCCCAGGGCGATCAACCCCAGTACGGGGATCACCCAGCGAATCATGAAACTGAAAAACGCCTTCACTCGACGCCCTCCGCCAATACGGTGATTTCAACCCGACGATTGCGGGCACGGCCTTCGGCAGTACTGTTGGTCGCCAACGGCTCGGTGTCGCTGCGGCCTTCGGCGCTGAAGCGGTCACCTTGGCCGGTCTTGGCCGCCAGAATCTCCAGCACCGACTTGGCCCGCGCTTCGGACAGCGCCCAGTTCGACGGGAAGCGCAACGTCGCAATCGGACGGTTGTCGCTGTGACCGGTGACCCGCACCTGGCCCTTGACCTTGCGGATGGCGTCGGCAATGCGCAGCATCAGCGGCTGATAGTCATCGACGATGCTGGAACTGGCGGACGCAAACAGTTCATCGCCACGAATCGTCACCACAGAGCGGTCCACCTTGTCTTCCACGGCCACGCGGCCGGCCTTGATGTCTTCCGCCAGGAAGCCGGCCAGGCGCGGCCGCTCGATCACTTTCGGTTGCGCCACCGGACGGTCGATGGCCTGCACCGGGATCTCGCCCAGGGCATGGATATTCTTGAACACCGGCTCCGCATCCGAGGCCAGTTTCATGCGCAGGCCAAACAGCAGCGCCAGCAGCAGCGCCAGGCCAATCGCCACGGCGATCCACGGCGGCATGAATTGCGCCAGGCGATCCCGCGCCACGGTCACGCCGCGCCAGTGCGGCGACAGCTCACGCTCGTGTTCGCCACGGGCACTGCGAATCGCGGCGGCAGTGCGCTCGCGCAAGGCTTCCAATTGACTGCGCCCGTCGTTCATCACGCGGTAGCGGCCCTCAAACCCCAGGCACATGCACAGGTACAGCAGCTCCAGCAGGTACAGGCGTTCCCGTGGGCTTTGCAGGCAATGGTCGAGCAGTTGAAAGACCTTTTCACCGCCCCAGGCTTCGTTGTGCACGGTGATCAGCAAGCTCTGTTTGCCCCAATCGCTGGTGCTGCCCCAGGGCGTACTCAGCACGGCTTCGTCCAGGGCGGTGCACAGCGCGTAACGGGCCAGCAGCACTTCGTTGCGCGCCACGCCGGCGGCTTCGGCGCGCTCTTCGAATTGGCGCAGATAGGCCAACAGTTGCGCACGCAGGCTGGCCGGCGCCGGGTGCGCGATGGTGTTGCGCAACCGCGTCAGCAAGGCCAGCAAGGGGCCGGCGGCACTTTCCAGCGGGTTGAGGCCCTGGCTTTTGCCGGTGAGCATCGGCGCGGCCGGCATCGATAAAGGTGCGGGTTCCGCGCGCGCAGGTTCGGGTGCTCGGCCGCCCGGGCGCGGCATGAACTGAGTGCGGTCATCATCATTGGGATGCATCGCGGATTATCCTCGGATCGCCCAGAAGGCCAGGTTCAAACCCGGGAACTGCCCGGCGATGTGGAAGGCGAAACCACCGGAATTGCTCAACTGCTGCCAGTGCTCGCTGCCGCGGTCCAGCTCGTAATAGGTGCTGCCCGCGTGATAGGGCAATTGGCGTGGCGCCACCGGCAATGGCAGCAGGCCGATGCCCGGCAATTGCAGGTTGACCATGTCGCGGATGTGCTCCACCGCGCCGACTTTGCTCTGCTGGCCGAAACGCGCGCGCAGGGTTTCGCCGGGCACGTCGGCACGTACCACGAGGATGAAACTGGCGCTGTCGAGCAAAGTCTTGTCCGCCAGCATCGCCACATGGATACCGTAGGCTTTCTCCACAATCGGAATCGGCGTGGCCTTGCTGTCGATCAGCATCGACAGCGCCTCACGCAGGGCCGCCATGACCGGCGTGAAGCTCAGGGCCAGGTCGTCGTGCTGGTACTGCGGATATTCCTGGGGGCGGCGGCCAGAGGTGGAGAATGTCGAAAACTCACCGGCCAGGCTCACCAGCTCACTGAAGAAACGCTCCGGGTGCAACGGACTCAACTGGCTCACATGCTGGATCAGCGGCTGGGCGCGGTTGACCAATTGCAGCAGCATGAAGTCGGCGATTTCCGATGCGCCACCGGCACCGGACGCGACCACGCGGCCGGCCAGGGCTTCGCCACGCTGGTGCAGCAGGCCGAGCAGTTCGCTGCGAAAGGCCGTCAGCGGCTTGCTCGCGGCCACGTCCAATACCGGCGGGATGTAGCTGTCGTCGAGCACCAGCGCACGGTCGGCGCGCTTTTCCTTGATGCGCACCAGCCCGATGGCGGCGTAGTCGCTGATGCCGTCCTGGGCGGTCAACAGACGCAGGGCGCGGGAACCCACGGCCACCGGCGCGCGGTTTTCGAAGGGCGCGTTGTCGTCGCGCACTTCGCGCACCTGGCTCACATAACGCGCGGCTTCCAACGCCTCGCCTTCCTCCACCGTGTCACGCGCACCGGCACGCTTGAGCGGCAGGGCCAGGTACACCAGGCCGTCGCGCAGGCTGTCGTCGATGTTCAGCGGACTCGGCGCCAGATCGTCCTGGGGGATATTGAACGGCGTACCGTCAGGCAGCAGGCCACGGGCCGACACGATTGCCAGCTTGCCCTGGGCGAGCAGGCCCTGGTCGATCAGCAACTCGGAAAAACCCCAGGCACCCGCGGACAAAGGGCGGCTGCGGGCGTCGATCAGGTTTTCCAGGTAACGGTCATGCTGCTGGAAGTGCTGCGTTCCGATGAACATGCCTTCCGACCAGACCACGCGATTGTTCCAGGACATGGGGGCTCCGATTGCTTGTTATTGGGCTGGGCTGGAGGGGGTAGCCACGACGTCGGCGCGCACGGCACGCACATCGAGGCTGATCTGATATTCGCTGTATTGGCGTGGCGGCACGTTGATAACGGCGCGCCATTGCGCACGGTCCAGCTCGCGGTAGCCCACCAGCAGGCCGATCTGCCGGGTGGCCGGGTCAAGATCGCGCTGAATGCTCAGTTGCTGGCCGGGCTGGATCACCACTTCGTCCTGGTCCAGCAGGTCCAGGCCAAGGGTGGATTGCGCACGGTCAGCCAGGGCGAAGTAGTCGGAGCGCGCGAACGTCGCGGCGTTTTTCAGCTCGAAAATACGCACCCGCACCGGCGCGGGCTGCCCGCTGGCACCGGGGTTGAGCCCGGCGATCGCGTGAAAATGCAGCTCGACGGCGGCCGTGTCCGCTTCAGCGTCGGCGGCGGTTTCGGGTTTGGTCGCGTCTTTGGCACACGCCGTCAGCAGCAGCGCGGTGGCGGCTGCAAGTAAAAACCTGGGAATCATCCTGCGTCCTCAATGACGTGTTTAGCTATCCGTTTTATCCATTACTGCGACGCGGTTCAGCGTCGCTGTCGTGCACTGTGCGCTTCGTAGGCCCGGCTGAATTCGCGGCCGAACAGGTCCTGGAAATCTTCCTGGGCCTCGCGGGAAATATTGCTGTAGAGCTCGGTGAATTGCTGCCAGTACTGGGCCTGGCGCGAGCCGTTGAAAATACTTGAGAGGCCACCGGGCTTGCCCATGCGTTCCTCCAATTGCGCCGGTTCAAAGCGCAGCAGCAAGTGCTTGAGCGCCGCTTCCACACCCGCCATCACGGCCAGTTGGTGCGCGCGCAGATCGTCGAAACTGTCACGCACGGCAGCGTCCGGGGCCATGAAGGCCGGATTGCCGTGACGAAGCAGCAGCAGTAACGCTTCGTCGGCATTCGGAGCGAATTTCAACGGGTTGTTTTCGGCGGGGCGGATCATGGTTTGCTGCATGCGAAATTCGCCCTTGAGGCTGGCGCGGGCACGCAACACGTCGATCAGGCCTTCGACCATCAGCCGGTAGCTGCGGCCGATACTTTCCATCTGGGCGCAGGCATCGGCCCGATCCAGACGCAACTGATCGAGGCCGGCACCGCGCAGGAAGGCTTGCAAGAGGTCGGCGTGTGGCTGGGCGTCACCGGCGGG
>NZ_CVTN01000078.1:39197-134640 GCF_900004915.1 Pseudomonas sp. 31 R 17 | reverse complement strand
GAGCGCTATGAAACCCGCCCGGCCGATTGCGAGTTGCACTTCATGTCGTTCGCCTTCGACGGTTCCCACGAGGGTTGGATGCACCCGCTGATCAATGGCGCCAGCGTGCTGATCCGCGACGACAGCCTGTGGCTGCCGGAATACACCTATGAGCAGATGCACCGGCACAACGTGACGATGGCGGTGTTCCCACCGGTGTACCTGCAACAGTTGGCCGAACACGCCGAGCGCGACGGCAATCCTCCAGCCGTTCGGGTGTACTGCTTCGGCGGTGATGCGGTGGCCCAGGCCAGCTACGACCTGGCCTGGCGCGCGCTGAAGCCGACCTACCTGTTCAACGGCTACGGCCCGACAGAAACCGTAGTCACGCCGCTGCTGTGGAAGGCGCGCAAGGGCGACCCGTGCGGCGCCGTCTACGCGCCCATCGGCACGTTGCTCGGCAACCGCAGCGGCTACGTGCTGGATGCGCAGCTCAACCTGCAACCTATCGGCGTGGCCGGCGAGTTGTACCTGGGCGGCGAGGGCGTGGCCCGGGGTTACCTGGAGCGTCCGGCGTTGACCGCCGAACGTTTCGTGCCGGACCCGTTCGGCAAGCCCGGCAGCCGCGTGTATCGCAGCGGCGACTTGACCCGTGGGCGTCCCGATGGCGTGGTGGATTACCTGGGTCGCGTCGACCATCAGGTCAAGATCCGTGGCTTCCGTATCGAACTGGGTGAAATCGAAGCGCGCCTGCGCGAACAGGACAGCGTCGGCGAAACCGTGGTGGTGGCCCAGGAAGGCCCTACCGGCAAGCAGTTGGTGGCCTACGTGGTGCCGCTTGACCCGGCCCTGCTGGACGATGCCGTCGCCCAGGCCAACGGCCGCGAAACCCTGCGTCGCGCCCTGAAAACCCGTTTGCCGGACTACATGGTGCCTACCCACCTGATGTTCCTCGAACGCATGCCGCTGACCCCCAACGGCAAGCTCGACCGCAAGGGCCTGCCCCTGCCGGATATAAGCCTGATGCAGCAGGTGTATGTAGCGCCCCAGAGCGAACTGGAGCGCAAGATCGCCGCGATCTGGTGCGACGTGCTGCGCCTGCCGCAAGTGGGCTTGCATGACAACTTCTTTGAGCTGGGCGGCGACTCGATCATGTCGATCCAGGTGGTCAGCCGGGCGCGTCAGGTCGGCGTGCGCTTTTCGCCCAAGGACCTGTTCCAGCACCAGACCGTGCAGAGCCTGGCGGCAGTCGCCCAGGAAGGCGAGGGCGCAGTGCTGCTGGATCAATCGGCACTGAGCGGCGAGCTGCTGCTGTTGCCGGTGCAGCAGGCGTTTTTTGCCGATGACATCCCCCAGCGTCACCACTGGAACCAATCGGTGGTGCTGCAACCGCACCAGCCCTTGCAGGTGCCGCTGCTGGTGGCCGCGCTTGAGGCGCTGATCGTGCACCACGATGCCTTGCGCAGCACATTTGTGCAGGGGCCGGCGGGCTGGAGTGCGACGTACCGTGGGCCGCACCTGCACCAGGCCGACCAGGTGCTGTGGCAGACCACCTTGAATACAGTCGAGGAACTTGACGCCCTGGGCGAAGAAGCCCAGCGCAGCCTCGACCTGGAGGCGGGGCCCTTGTTGCGTGCGGTGCTGGCGCAACTGGCCGACGGGTCCCAGCGATTGTTGCTGGTCATCCATCACCTGGTGGTTGACGGCGTGTCCTGGCGCATCCTGCTCGAAGATTTGCAAAGCACCTACCAGCAACTGGCCCAGGGCGCCGCCGTGCAACTGCCGGCCAAGACCAGCGCCACCCGCACCTGGGCTGAACGCTTGCAGACGTATGCGCGCAGTGAGGCACTGCAACACGAACTGGCCTGGTGGCAGGCGCAACTGCACGGCAGTCCGTCCGGCTTGCCCGGCGCCGACCCGCAGGCCAGCCTGAGCAACCACCTGGCGCTGAGTGTGAGTACGCAGCTGGACCCGGTCTACACCCGTCGTTTGCTGCAGGACGCGCCGAGCGCCTATCGCACCCGGATCAACGACCTGTTGCTGACCGCGCTGGCCCGTGTGATCACGCGTTGGACCGGTGATGAGTCGATGTTGATCAGGCTCGAAGGCCACGGCCGCGAAGACCTGTTCGACGAGATCGACCTGACCCGCACCGTCGGATGGTTCACCAGCCTTTACCCGTTGAAATTGCTGCCGGCCACCACCCTGGCCAGCTCCCTCAAACAGATCAAGGAACAACTGCGCGCCGTCCCCGACAAGGGCCTGGGCTTTGGCGCACTGCGTTACCTGGGCGATGCCGAGGCCCGGCAGGCCTTGGCCGCGTTGCCACGCCCGCGCATCACGTTCAACTACCTGGGGCAGTTCGACGCTAGCTTCGACAGCGCCGAGCAGCCAGGGCTGTTTACGCCTTCCGGCGACGCCAGCGGTGCCGAGCAAAGCCCGGAGGCGCCGTTGGGTAACTGGCTGGAAATCAACGGCCAGGTGTATGGCGGCGAGCTGAAGCTCAATTGGAGTTTCAGCCAGGCCATGTTCGCGCAAGCGACTGTCCAGCAACTGGCCGATGAGTACGCCCGGGAACTCAAGGCCCTGATCGACCACTGCTGCGAGTCGGCCAACCGGGGCGTAACGCCCTCCGACTTTCCCCTGGCGAACCTGACCCAGCAGCAGCTCGATGACCTGGCGCTGAACGCCGCCGAGGTCGAAGACCTGTACCCGCTGTCACCGATGCAGCAGGGCATGCTGTTCCAGTCGCTGTACGGCGAAGGCTCGGGTGACTACATCAACCAGATGCGCATCGACGTGCACGGCCTGGATGTACCGCGCTTCCACCAGGCGTGGCAGGCGGCGGTCGAGCGTCATGAGATCCTGCGCAGCGGTTTTGTCTGGCAGGCCGAGCTGGACCAGCCCTTGCAGGTGGTCTACAAGCAGGTTCGCCTGCCGTTTGTCGAGCTGGACTGGCAGGCGCGCGACGATGCTGCCTTATCCCTCGACAGCCTGGCCGAGTCGGCGCGGGCCCAGGGCTTTGTGCTGGAACAGGCGCCGCTGTTGAGCCTGACGGTGGTGCGCACCGGTGGGTCGAGCTATCACTTGATCTACACCAATCACCATATCCTGATGGACGGCTGGAGCGGTTCGCAGTTGTTTGGCGAAGTCCTGCAACACTATGCAGGTGAACCATTGCCGGCGCCGACCGGGCGTTATTGCGATTACATTGCCTGGCTGCATGCCCAGGACAAGGCACTCAGCCAGGCGTTCTGGAAAGACCAGTTGATCAACTTGCAGGAGCCCACGCGCCTGGCGCGTGGCGCACAGGTGCAGGACGACACGGCCCTGGCGATTAACGGTGAGCATCGCCTGAGTCTTGACGCGCCGCAGACCGAGCGTCTCAAAGCGTTCGTCCAGCGCAACAAAGTCACCCTCAACACCTTGGTGCAAAGCGCCTGGCTGTTGCTGCTGCAGCACCACACCGGGCACGCCACCGTGGCGTTCGGCGCTACGGTGGCAGGGCGTCCGGCGCAATTGCGCGGGATTGAACAGCAGGTCGGCCTGTTCATCAACACCTTGCCGGTGGTGGCGACGCCGGATGCACAGATGTCGGTCAGTCAGTGGCTGCAGCAGGTCCAGCAGCAGAACCTGAGCTTGCGTGAGCAGGAACACACACCGTTGTTCGAGATCCAGCGCTGGGCCGGGCTGGGCGGCGAAGCGCTGTTCGACAGTATCCTCGTCTTCGAAAACTACCCGGTGTCCGAGGCCCTGGAGCAGGGCGCGCCGTCGGGGCTGCGCTTTGGCGCGGTGCAAAGCCTGGAGCAGACCCACTACCCACTGACGGTCCTGCTGGCGATAGGCGACAGCCTGGGCGTGGAGTTCAACTACGACCACAAGGCCTTCAGCGCAGCGCACATCCAGCGCCTGGCCGAGCACTTCCAGCAATTACTCATGGCATTGGCAGACGATGCTTCCCAATGCCTGGGTGCATTGCCAACCCTGGCCGCCGCCGAGCGCGCGACGCTGGTGCAGACATGGAACGCCACTGCGGTGGAATATCCTTTGGATCAAGCGGTGCATCAGTTGATCGAGGCGCAGGTGCAGCGCACGCCGCAGGCCCCGGCGCTGCTGTTTGCCGGGCACACCTTGAGCTACGCCGAATTGAACGCCCGGGCCAACCGCCTGGCCCATCGCCTGATCGCTGCCGGCGTCGGCCCGGACGTACTGGTGGGGCTGGCGCTGGAGCGCTCGATCGAAATGGTCGTGGGCCTGTTGGCGGTGCTCAAGGCGGGCGGTGCCTACGTGCCGCTGGACCCGGAATACCCGCGTGAGCGACTGGCTTACATGCTGCAGGACAGCGCTGTGCAATTGTTGTTGACCCAGGCCCACCTGCAGGCGCAATTGCCGGTGCCAGCCGGCGTGCAATGCCTGGTGCTGGAAAGCCTGGTACTGGAAAGCCTGGTACTGGAAAGCGGCGACGCCTCGCCGGACGCTTTCAGCGCCCACAACCCGAACGTCGCCGTGCACGGCGAAAACCTCGCCTATGTGATCTACACCTCCGGCTCCACCGGCCAGCCCAAGGGCGCCGGCAACCGCCATCGTGCGCTGACCAACCGGCTGTGCTGGATGCAGCAGGCGTATGGCCTCGAGGCCCGTGACAGCGTGCTGCAGAAAACACCGTTCAGCTTTGACGTGTCGGTGTGGGAGTTCTTCTGGCCATTGATGACCGGCGCACGCCTGGTGGTGGCCGCACCGGGCGACCATCGTGACCCGGCGCGGCTGGTCAGCCTGATCAACGCGCACCAAATCACCACGCTGCATTTCGTGCCGTCCATGCTGCAAGCCTTCCTGCAAGACGCAGAGGTGGCCTCGTGCCACAGCCTGCAACGCATTGTCTGCAGTGGCGAAGCCTTGCCCGCCGACGCCCAGCAGCAGGTCTTCGCCAAGCTGCCCGGCGCCGGGCTGTACAACTTGTATGGCCCCACCGAAGCGGCAATCGACGTGACCCACTGGACCTGCGTCGAAGAGGGCCGCGACGTCGTGCCGATCGGCCGGCCGATCGCCAACCTTTCGTGCTATGTGCTGGACGCCAACCTGGAACCGGCGCCGGTCGGTGTGTTGGGTGAGTTGTATCTGGGTGGGGTCGGGCTGGCGCGGGGTTATCACCGTCGTCCCGCGCTGACCGCCGAGCGTTTTGTCACCGATCCGTTCGGCAGCGGCGCGCGCCTGTATCGCACCGGCGACCTGGCACGTTATCGCGACGATGGCGTGATTGAATACGCCGGGCGCATCGACCATCAGGTCAAACTGCGCGGGCTGCGCATCGAGCTGGGTGAGATCGAAGCGCGCCTGCTGGAACACAGCAGCATCCGTGAAGCGGCCGTGCTCGCGGTCGACGGCACCCACCTGGTGGGTTACGTGGTGCTGCAACAGCCGCAGGACGATTGGAAAGTCGCGTTGGTTGCGCACTTGGCCGCGCAGTTGCCGGACTACATGGTGCCGGCGCAATGGGTGGTATTGGCGCAGATGCCGCTGAGCCCGAACGGCAAGCTGGATCGCAAGGCATTACCCAAGCCAGAGGCCCACGGCACCGGGCAGTACCAGGCACCCTGCAGCGAAATAGAGCAGCAGGTCGCGGCGATCTGGAGCGAGGTGCTGGACGTGGAACGCGTGGGGCTGCACGACAATTTCTTCGAACTGGGTGGCCATTCGTTGCGGATACTGATGCTCAAGGAGCGCATCCGCAAGGTCAGCGGTGTGAATTTGTCGGTCAGTCAGTTGATGCTCAATCCGACTGTGGCAGGGCAGGTCCGCTGCTTGCAGGGCGATCACCGAACGTCGTTGATCGTCAGGCTCAACCAGCAGACCGAAGGCACGCCGTTGTTCCTGTTCCACCCAAGCTTTGGCTCGGTGCATTGTTACACCGCGATTGCCCTCGCGCTGCGTGAGCAGCGCCCGGTATTCGGGGTGATGTGCCAAGCATTGGCCAAGGAGGGCGCGGCGGTGCCGCACTGGCAAGTGATGGTCGAGGATTACACCGCACAGCTGCTGATGGCCCAGCCCCACGGGGCGTTCCGCCTGGCAGGTTGGTCGTTGGGCGGTAACCTGGCGATGGAAGTGGCGCACGGCCTGGAACAGGCGGGGCGCGACGTGGAGTTTGTGGGGTGGATCGACGCCGCGCCGCCGCAGTGGGTCAAGCCTTACTGGGATGCGGTCGACGTGGGGGAAGATCGTGAGGTGTCGGCCAACGAGCGCCGCGCGGCGTTACTGGGCGTGATGTTCCCTGAGTTCGCCGAGGCGATACAGCGTGCCTGGGAGCAGTGCCAGCGCGATGCCGAGGATGAAGTGGGACAGTGGCAAGGGTTCGTGAGCTGGGCTGAGCGGGCATTGGGCGAAACCTTTACTGCCATCAAGGAGCAACTGCTGCACGGCAACGAAGCGCAGATTGCCTGGGACGTCGACCGCGCGTTGAGCGAACGCATGGTCGCGTCGGACTTCAAGCCGATCAAGGCGCCTGTCAGTTGCTGGTGGGCGTCCATGAGCCGGGCAGGGCGCTTCAGGGAATTGATTGAACAGCAGATGGCGAGAGTGATCAGCCAGGGACGCATCGAGCGTTCGGTGATGATCGAGACGGACCACGACGGCATTGTTGACAGCGCCGCGTTCATCCGCAGCCTGGCGCAGGCGATGGGGTAACCCGTCTCCAATGTGGGAGGGGGCAAGCCCCCTCCCACATTTTGCTCCCCATTACTCCGCCGATTGGGGAGCTTGTCGCCGTGCGGTCAGAGTTCCCAGCGATGCTGACCATTACGAGGCGGATCAGGACGGCATTATCCAATGTGGGAGGGGGCTTGCCCCCGATTGCGGTGTCACAGTCAACAGATGTATTGACTGACACACTGCCATCGGGGGCAAGCGCCCTCCCACATTTTGATCCCCATTAATCCGCCGATTGGGGAGCTTGTCGCCGTGGGGTCAGAATTCCCAGCGATGCTGACCATTAAGAGGCGGATCAGGACGGCATTATCCAATGTGGGAGGGGGCTTGCCCCCGATTGCGGTGTCACAGTCAACAGATGTATTGACTGACACACTGCCATCGGGGGCAAGCCCCCTCCCACATTTTGATCCCCATTAATCCGCCGATTGGGGAGCTTGTCGCCGTGGGGTCAGAATTCCCAGCGATGCTGACCATTACGAGGCGGATCAGGACGGCATTATCCAATGTGGGAGGGGGCTTGCCCCCGATTACGGTGTCACAGTCAACAGATGTATTGACTGACACACTGCCATCGGGGGCAAGCCCCCTCCCACATTTTGATCCCCATTACTCCGCCGATTGGGGAGCTTGTCGCCGTGCGGTCAGAAGTCCCAGCGGGTGCTGACCATCACGTTACGCGGCTCGCCGTAGGCGGCGGAGTTATAGAAACCCACGTTGGTGTAGTAGGACTTGTCGAAGATGTTGTTGAAGTTGACCGTCGCCGACAGGTTCTTGGTGACCTGGTAGCGGGTCATCAAGTCCACCAGCCAGTAGGATTCCTGGGTGATGTCCTGATTGGTTTCCAGTGGCCCGTTCCAGATCTCGTTCCAGCCCTTGGTCTGCCAGCGCACGCCGCCGCCGATGGTGAACTTGTCCAGGTCACCCTTGAGCTTGTAGGTGGTGTTCAGGTTGACCTGATGCTCGGGCTCGAACGTGGAGATCTTCTTGTCATCGTCATCGCGCGCGATCTTGTGGGTGTAGCCACCTTGCACTTGCCAGCCCGGGCTCAACTCACCGGAAATTTCCGCTTCGTAGCCTTTGGTTACGGCCTTGGAACCTTTGAATGCATAGTTCTGCGGGGTTGGCGTCTGGTTGTTGTACGCATCGTCGGAGATCGCACGGTTGGTCTCATGCACTTCGAAGTAAGCGATGCTGGTGTTCAGGCGGCCGTCGAAGAACTCACCCTTGAGGCCAATCTCGTAGTTTTGCCCTTCGTCCGGTTCCAGCAGTTTTTCGTCGCGGTCCTTATAGGTACTTTCCTGAGGCTGGAAAATATCGGTGTAGCTGGCGTACGCCGAGAAGTTGTCGTTGAGGTCGTAGATCACCCCGGCATAAGGAATGAACCGCCCGGTTTCCTTGTAGGAAGGGTTGTTGCCGGTGACGTGGTAGTTGGCCACGCGCCCGCCGAGGATCACGTTCAGGTCATCCATCACGTTCAAGCGGGTGGTCACGTAGTAACCCGTCTGACGGATGGTGTCATCGATGTGCTGCTGGGCCGGGCCGTAGATAGGCTTGGCGAGGTGGCCGTTCCAGTTATAGAAATCGACTTTGTTGCCGCCCGGCCATTCCGGCGACCAGTAACCCTTGCCCTGCCAGCGCGAGGTGCCGATCGAGCCGCCCACTACCAGTTCATGGTCGCGCCCGAACAGGCTGAAAGGCCCGGTGGCGTAGAGATCGGCGGAGGTGCTTTTGGTTTCGCCGGTGTACTTCTGCCCGTTGACTTCGGCAGTGCCATCGGCTGCCGGCTGGACGAACTGAATCGAACCGAGGTCGGCGTGGTAGCCGTTGATCTTGTGGTCGAGCTGGAACTTGGTCACCCAGCCGCTGCCCATGTCATGCTCGAGCATAGCGAACGCGGTTCGGGTGTTCTGCTCCCAGGAGCTCCAGGTGGTGCCGTTGTTGTAGGAGCGCGGCATCTTGTTGATGCTGCCGTTGGAATTGACCAGCGGGAAGGAGCCGGACCAGCTCGAACCCTGCGGAACGTTGTCCTGGTAGTCGAAGCCCACGGTCAGCAGGGTGTCGGGAGACAGGTCGAATTCGGTAATGCCGTAGTAGGTTTCGGTCCTGCGCGAGTAGTGGTCCATGAACGACTTCTTGTCCTGGTACGCGGCGACCGCACGCCCACGGACATTGCCGCTGTCGGTCAGGGGCCCGCTGACATCCACCTCACTGCGGTAGTTGTCCCAGGAACCGGCGCCCAATTGCACATGCCCCTTGAAGTCCGCTGTCGGCTTCTTGCGGATCAGGTTGATCGTCGCCCCCAGGGAGCCGGCGCCATTGAGCAGGCCGGTAGCGCCCTTGAGCACTTCGACGCGGTCGTAGATCGCCATGTCGCTCAAGGTATTGCCCGCCGAGTAACCGACGTTGCGCACGGTGGAAGGAATGCCGTCGTACTGGAAGCTGTTGACCGAGAAACCCCGGGAATAATAGTTGGTACGGTCGCTGTCATAGGCCGACACCGTGATGCCGGGGGTGTGGCGCATCACGTCATCCATGCTGTTGAGGCCGAAGTCCTCGATGTGCTGGCGCGTGACCACCGTGATCGACTGCGGGGTTTGCCGGGGTGTCAGGGTCAGGCGCGTGGCGGTGGCAATGGTGCCCGGGGTGTAGGAGTTCGAGCCTTCGGTGACGTTGCCCAGGTAGTTGGCGGTGACCTCGGTCGGGCTCAGTTCCAGCCCGCCCGCCGTGCTGGCGGCGGCCACGGTCAAGGTATTGCCGTTGAGGCTGTAGGTGGTCTGGCTGCCTGCCAGCAACGCATCGACGGCCTGCTGCGGCTGCATCTTGCCCTTGATCGCCCGGCTGTTCTTACCCTGCACGTCGCCAGGGCTGTACAGCACTTGCACGTTGGTCTGGCGGCCAAATTCCTGCAGCGCGCTCCCCAGCGGCTGTGCAGGAATGTTCAACTCGATCTCCTGGGCCTGAACATAGCCCGCCATCGGCAGCGCCACCGCCAGTGCCAGGGCACTCGGAAGAAGGTTCATGTTCAGGGCCCTGCGCATGGATAACGCTGTGCTCAGGGGGCTGAGACCGAGTCGTGCTGGCATGGATGCTTTCTCTTCTAGGTTTTAAGTGGGCAGTTATCGTATCTATTGAGGTTAATTCTCATTAGCACTAGTGAGACGTTCCTACCTGGAAAAACCGGAAAATAAAATTCATGCCGGTTCCATTTCGTGCACCACCTGGCCGGCGCGCAGGCGTACCAGTTGGTCGGCGATGTCGAAATAACGGTCGTCGTGGCTGATCACGATGATGGTCTTGCCCAGGCGCTTGAGGTCCGGCAGCAGCTCGGTGTAGAAGATCCGGCGGAAGGCCGGGTCCTGGTCGGCGGCCCATTCGTCGAACACCAGCACCGGGCGTTCTTCCAGCCAGGCATTGACCAAGGCCAGGCGCTTGCGCTGGCCGGTGGAGAGGTCGGTGGTGCTGAACACGCCGTCCTTGACGCTGACCTTGTGCGCGATTTCCAGGCGTTCCAGGTATTTGGTGGCGCTGTCCAGGGACTGGGCGGCGCTGCCCTGGACCAGGTCGTCGAACAGGTAGTAGTCGGAAAACACCGTGGTGAACAGCTGGCGATAGTCGTCGCGCTCAGGATCGGTGACCGCTTCGCCGTTCAGGCGAATCTCGCCGGCCTGGGGCGGGTACAGACCCAGCAGCAGTTTGATCAGGGTGGTCTTGCCGCTGCCGTTTTCGCCGACGATAAACACGATATCGCCTTGCTGGATACTCAGGTTGATCGGCCCCAGGTGGAACGGCTCGCTGCCCTCGACCGCCGGCGGGCTGTAACTCACGTTGCGCAGTTCGAGGCTGTTGACCACCGGTGTCGGCGCTTCGCTGTCATCCATCAACAGGTGCGGTTCCGGCGACGAAAAACGCTCCGACAGTTCACTGATGCGGCCAAACGCGATCTTGGCCTTGCCGACCACGGGCATGTAACCCAGCAGGTGTTCCAGCGGGCCTTTCATGTACAGCAGCACCAGCACGAAGCCGGTGATCACCGTCGGGTCCGGATTGGGGTTGTACGCCTGCATCGCCAGGGCCAGGCCGATGACCACGAAGAACAGCATCGAGCCAAACGTCTTGGCGAGGATGTAGATATTGACCGAGCGCACCTGGATATCGCTGATGCGGTCGGCGGTTTCCTGGATGCGGTGGGTGTTCATGCGAAACCGCCGTGGCCGGTGCATGCGCAGTTCCTTGGCGCCGGACGCAATGGCGTTGTAGTAACGCTGCAACTCGTCTTCATGGCTGCGCGCCAGGTCGAAGCCCTGGATGCCTTTGCCGCCGGCAATGAACTGCACGGTGCTGCCGATAATGATCGCCACAACCATCATCAGGAACATCGGCACCGACAGGTAGGCCAGGTAGCCCAGGCAGCCGAGGGTGACTGTGGCCGCGATGGCCAGCGGCGTGAACGCGAAGGAAAAGTCGCTGATGGTGTCGACGTCGTGGGTCAGCACCGGGATCAGGCGGTGGGAGCGATAGCGTTCGATCTGGCCGATGGGCGCCGATAACACCTTCTCGCCCAGGTCCTTGCGCAGGGCGGCGATGATCCGTTGCCCGACGTAGTTGGTGCCGATGTCGGAAATGATCGAACTGAACAGCGCCACCACGCACAGTGCCGCAAAGGTCAGAACCACGCCCTGGGTCATGCCGGCCGCCGAGTGCAGCGCGTTATTGATGGTCGCCAGCAGCAACGTAATGGCCAGGCCGCCCACCATGCCGAGGGCGACGGAGACCGTCACAATGATGCGAAAGGGCCGGAGCAGGGCGAGCATGCCTTTGAAGGCGCCGCGTTTGGGGTCGGTCATAAATACATCCCGGAGAGTGAAAAGAGGGGCTGGGCACACAGACCCTTACCCATGACAAACGAAGTGTCGGCGCGACTATTTAGCTCGGTGTGCCGGGCGGTGGCGGCGCTGGATAAATTGCGCGAGGGCTGGTTCGTTCTTGTTGGGTAGGCGCACGGGTATTCACGCCGTACGTATTCCTTCTGCGAGAGCGAAACAATGACGAAAAAGAACCTGGTGTATGTCTGGTCCCTGAGAAATGCCGCCGCCGACAAGGCCGGGCAGCCGGTGGCCTACAAGGACCACGAGCGCTACATGAAGTCGGTGCTGGAGTTTCTGGTGGGCTCGCTCAACGACACCGCGCTGGGCGACGCCTACAACCTGGTCGGGGTGGTGTACGACGACGATGAGCAGAATCCACGGGATCAGGCGCTGGTCGCCGATTATGGTTTCGCCTACAAGCCTGGCGGCCAGTGGTTGTACCCGGCCGACCTGCGCGTACAGGGCAAGTTGGTCAACGACCTGTTGCTGAGCGTACCGTCGACCTATCGTCGCCTGCCCCGGGGCAGCGCCGGGCATATCGCCGGCAAACAGGATTTCGAACGGCGCCTGCATGACGTGCTGGTCGAGTTGAAAGCCGACATTGTGGTGCTCGATGGCTTGCTGGTGATCCTCGATGAACTGGTACGCCCAGGCGCACCGTTTGCGCGGCGCATCATGAACATCCATCCGGGTATCACCCGCATCGAATCGCCTTACGAACGCCGTGGCGCCTATGCCACCTGGAACGCCTTATATGGCGCGCGTGGGCAGACCGTGGTGGACTGGACGACCAGGGCTACCACCCCCTCGGCGCCGCTGTACCTCACCGGCGCGTCATTTCACTATGTGGATAACGGCATTGATTCCGGCGAAGTGTTCCACGACGTCTTGAAGACCGAGATTTCGCCCGAAGACACCATCCTCGAACTGCGCTGGAACAACTTCAACAACAGTCTGTTCCCGGCGCTGCATGAAGGCCTGGAACTGTTGGCTAAGCAAGGCTGAATACAATCCTCCCGACGCATGGCGTTCAAATGTGGGAGGGGGCTTGCCCCCGATGGCGGAGGGTCAGTTGCAGAAGCATTCACTGACTGTCCCTCATCGGGGGCAAGCCCCCTCCCACATTGGATTGGTGTATGGCTTATAGACCGGGCACTACCCGGAAACCAAGCGTCTGCAGATAGATGTTGGTGCGGTTGCCGGAGCAGAAGGGCCGAATACACTCCTCCCGACGCATGAAATTCAAATGTGGGAGGGGGCTTGCCCGCGATGGCGGTGTGTCAGGCGCAGAAGCATGCACTGACGGTCCCTCATCGGGGCATAGGTGTCTACTCAACTCAGCAGCGCCCAACCCACGATGCGAAGCGAGCCGCTCTTGCTCTTGATCTGCTTTTGATCTTAGGCGCCCCGTTAAACCACGCTGGCCGAACGCAGGCTTGAATTCGTGGGTAACCCGGCAGGACGCCGGGTTAGCCGCACAGGGCCATGGATGGCCCATTGCGGCGGCCCACGGATTCAAGCCGGAGAGAGGGCACGCCGAGCCTAAGCGAGGTGCCGAGTGGTGGGGCAAGAGCGTTTTGCTTACTTTTGCGCTTTTCAAAAGTGAGCCGCTGTAAAAGCGGAACCATTAGCAGCCGTGACCGCAGAAACGGATATGTACTCGATCTGATCCAACATCCTGGTCGGCCCAGAGGCCGCCATCGGGGGCAAGCCCCCTCCCACAGTGGTTTTATATAAGTCAGGAAGACAGGTTTTGTAATAGTTTTGCGTTGTAGGAAATTTGTATTTGGGATGTAGGATTCAAGTCCTTTGGTTATTTCAGGACTTGCATGAACACCCTCTCGGAGCCCCCCAGTCGTCTTTCCCCAAGACACCCGCTGTCGTTGTTCCCGCTCGTACACCCCGTATTTCGTCGACTAACCTTGTCCCGGTCCAGTGACCGCGTTTTGCCGTGTCCGGCATTCTGAACCACTTGAATACAGAGAACCCATAGATGGAATGGTTAGCGGATCCAACGGCCTGGCTCGGCCTTGCGACCTTGATTGTGCTGGAACTGGTACTGGGCATCGACAACCTGGTGTTTATCGCGATCCTCGCGGACAAATTGCCGCCTGAACAGCGCGACCGCGCGCGGCTGATCGGTTTGTCCCTGGCCTTGCTGATGCGCCTGGGCCTGCTGGCGAGTATTTCCTGGCTGGTGACGCTGACCCAGCCGCTGTTCGAGGTGTTCGACAAGAGTTTCTCCGGGCGTGACCTGATCATGCTGTTTGGCGGTGTGTTCCTGTTGTTCAAGGCCACCATGGAGTTGCATGAACGCCTGGAAGGGCATGTGGCCCAGCACAAGGGCAACGTGGCCTATGCGATGTTCTGGCCGATCGTGGCGCAGATCGTGGTGCTCGACGCGGTGTTCTCCCTGGATGCGGTGATTACCGCCGTGGGCATGGTCGATGAGCTGGCGGTGATGATGATCGCGGTGATCGTGTCCATCGGCCTGATGATCGTCGCGAGCAAGCCGCTGACCCGCTTCGTCAACGCCCACCCGACGGTGATCATGCTGTGCCTGGGCTTTTTGATGATGATCGGCTTTGCGCTGACCGCCGAAGGCCTGGGCTTCCACATCCCCAAAGGCTACCTGTACGCGGCGATCGGCTTCTCGATTCTGATTGAAGTGTTCAACCAGATCGCCCGTTCGCGGCGCAAAAAGTCGGCGCAAGGTGTATTGCCGGTGCGTGAGCGCACCGCCCACGCGGTGATGCGCCTGCTCGGCGGTCGCGGCCTGGCGGTGGAGGAGGTCGGTGAAGAGGTGGCCGACCTGCTGGACGCGTCGGATGCTGCGCAAGGTCCGTTGTTCGATCGACGCGAGCGCGTGATGATCAGCGGCGTGCTGCAATTGGCTGAACGCCCGATCCGCACATTGATGACGCCACGGGCCAAGGTCGACTGTATCGACCTGGCGGACGATCCCGAGAGCATTCGCCTGAAACTGATGCATTCGTCCTACTCGCGGTTGCCGTTGATCCGTAACGGCGCGGTGGATGAGCCCCTGGGTTTCGTGCACAAAAAGGAATTGCTCAAGGAATACCTGGCCGGCAACGAGCCGAACCTGGAAGACCTGGCGCGCCGGGCGATCAATCTGCTGGAGAGCTTTTCGATCCTCAATGCCTTGGAGCAAATGCGCCAGGAATCCACGCATATTGCTTTCGTGATCAACGAGTTCGGTGACTTCATGGGCGTGTTGAGCATGACCGATATCCTTGAATCCATCGCCGGTGAATTGCCCGATGCCAGCGAGATCGAAGGGCGGGAGATCGTCGAGGATGGCGCGGGGTTTCGTGCCGATGGCGCGTTGAATCTCGATCAGGTCCGTCGGCGCACCGGTTTCAAGGCGGCCGCTACCGAGGATTACCAGACCCTGGCCGGGTTGGTCATGAGCCTGCTCGATCGCCTGCCCGTGGTGGGCGATCACCTGGAACATGAAGGTTGGCGGTTGACGGTGGCTGCGGTGCGTGAGCGCCGGGTGACGCAGGTGTTCCTTGAGCCTCTTTCAGGGCATAGCGCCTGAATAGGCCATCAAGGGTTTGCTCCTGGGTTGCCTGGGGGCCAAGCCCTTCGATGAATTCCTTGATCTCGCCATTGACGTGCGGGACAAGGGTGGGTGTCGCTCTCACGCCTGGCAACCTGGGGGTTTTTGCGATATCGACCACCAGGCATTTCACTGTTTTGTAATGCCGTGCAACCGCTTCAAAGCGCTCGGCTGCAGGGCCGCATCCAGGGCAGGTCTCTGAAACAAACAGTATGAATACGATTGGAGCGGACCTGACGATCGACTGATACTGCTCGTTGGTTGCAATAGCGTCCTTGGCGATACCCATGGTGACGTCCCTCGGCCAGCGTTTTTTGCCAACGCTAGGCCGATGGTTTATCGGCGTCTACTGTCAACCTTCACAGGTCCGGCTGACGCTCCAGCCGCTCCCGGGCCTTGCGCGCCTGGTTGGCGCACTTGCGGTACTCCTCATTGTCACGGGACGCCTTGGCCTCGCGGTAGGCATGGTGATTCTGGCTGGTGTAGTTGGTGTCGAAGGCTTCCTTGAGTTTGCGCAGTTGTTCCTTGCAGTCGCGGCGGTCGTTGCTCGCCAGCGCGTTGCCGGCCACCAGATAGCACAGCATTAACAGGCCAAGGCTCAATTTCATCCGGGGGTTCCTCCATGTAGGGGCTTGCTCGTTCTACAGGTTAGCCCAACGGTGCACAGTTGGTGCGCAGTAACACCGTTGTGGGGCAACCGGTAGCAGCCTGATCAGGTGAAGGCGCAACGCCGCTGCGTTCTTCAATCGCTATCCTGCTGATCCATAAACAATTTCCCTCGTGCGTATGTTTCCCTGAAAGCCTATGGCACACTTTCTGCTATCTATTCCGTTGTTACATACCAAGTTCCGGTATAGCGGAATACACATCTCCTGGAGTGCTTGTCATGCATCACCGACCTTCCGTGTTCAAAGCGTGTGTTTTTCTCTTCGCCGCCTCGGCGTGCGTCGCCAGCCTCGCGCAGGCGGCGGACAGCAAACTCGACAATGTGCTCAAGCGTGGGCATCTGATCGTGGGTACAGGCAGTACCAATGCGCCGTGGCACTTCCAGGGAGCGGATGGAAAGTTGCAGGGGTTCGATATCGACATTGGCCGCATCGTCGCCAAGGGCCTGTTCAATGACCCGAGCAAGGTCGAGTTCGTGGTGCAGTCGTCCGACGCGCGGATTCCCAACCTGCTGACCGACAAGGTCGACATGAGTTGCCAGTTCATCACCGTCACCGCCAGCCGTGCGCAGCAAGTGGCCTTCACCCTGCCGTACTACCGCGAGGGCGTCGGCCTGCTGCTGCCGAACACCAGCAAGTACAAGGAAATCGAAGACCTGCAGGCGGCGGGCGATGGCGTCACCGTGGCCGTGCTGCAGAACGTGTATGCCGAGGAATTGGTGCACCAGGCGCTGCCCAAGGCCAAGGTCGACCAGTACGACAGCGTCGACCTGATGTACCAGGCCGTGAATTCCGGTCGCGCCGATGCCGCCGCCACCGACCAGTCCTCGGTCAAATACCTGATGGTGCAAAATCCTGGCCGCTATCGCAGCCCGACCTACGCCTGGAGCCCGCAGACCTACGCGTGTGCGGTCAAGCGTGGCGACCAGGACTGGCTGAACTTCGTCAATACCGCGCTGCATGAAGCCATGACCGGCGTCGAATTCCCCACCTACAAGGCCTCGTTCAAGCAATGGTTCGGCGTTGACCTGCCGGAGCCGGCGATTGGTTTCCCTGTGGAATTCAAGTGATCCGCAACAATCGGGGCGCGCTTGATGGCGCCCCATTCAGGTAGTGCCGACCATGAACTATCAGTTGAACTTTGCCGCCGTATGGCGTGATTTCGACACCTTGCTGGCGGGCCTCGGCCTGGGTCTGCAGTTGGCCCTGCTGTCGATCGCGATCGGCTGCGTGATCGGCCTGCTGATGGCGTTTGCCATGCTCTCCAGGCACCGCGCGTTGCGCATCTTCGCTTCGGTGTACGTGACGGTGGTGCGCAACACGCCGATCCTGGTGTTGATCCTGTTGATCTACTTCGCCTTGCCGTCGCTGGGGATTCGCCTGGATAAAATTCCGTCGTTCATCATTACCCTGTCGCTGTATGCCGGAGCCTATTTGACCGAGGTGTTCCGCGCCGGGCTGTTGAACATTCCCAAGGGCCTGCGCGAAGCCGGCTTGGCGATTGGCCTGGGTGAGTGGCGTATCCGCGCCTATATCACCGTGCCGGTGATGCTGCGCAACGTGCTGCCGGCGCTGTCGAACAACTTTATCTCGCTGTTCAAGGACACCTCCCTGGCCGCTGCGATTGCGGTGCCGGAGCTGACCTACTACGCCCGCAAGATCAACGTCGAAAGCTACCGGGTGATTGAAACCTGGCTGGTCACGACCGCGCTCTACGTGGCTGCCTGTTACCTCATTGCCATGCTGCTCCGTTACCTGGAACAGCGTCTGGCGATCCGTCGTTAAGGAGGGTTTCCATGTACGAATCCCCCAGTTGGCTGCATGAAGTGTGGATTGCCCGGGAGACGCTGTGGGCAGGGTTTCAGACCAGCATCTACTGCTCGGCGCTGGCGATTATCTTCGGCACCCTGATCGGCATCTTCGCCGGGCTGGTGCTTACTTACGGCAAGTTCTGGATGCGTGCGCCGTTTCGTCTGTATGTCGACCTGATTCGCGGCACGCCGGTGTTTGTGCTGGTGTTGGCGTGTTTCTACATGCTGCCGGCGCTCGGCTGGCAGATCAGCGCGTTCCAGGCCGGCGCCGTCGGGCTCACGCTGTTCTGTGGCTCCCACGTCGCGGAAATCGTGCGCGGTGCGCTGCAGGCCATTCCCCGTGGGCAACTGGAAGCGGGCAAGGCGATTGGCCTGACGTTCTACCAGTCCCTGGGCTACGTGCTGTTGCCCCAGGCGCTGCGGCAGATCCTGCCGACCTGGGTCAATTCCTCCACGGAAATCGTCAAGGCCTCGACCCTGCTCTCGGTCATCGGCGTGGCCGAGTTGCTGCTGAGCACCCAGCAAGTCATCGCACGCACCTTCATGACCCTGGAGTTCTACCTGTTCGCAGGCTTCATGTTCTTTGTCATCAACTACGCCATTGAAATATTCGGGCGCTACATTGAAAAGCGGGTGGCCTTGCCATGAATCAACTTCAAACAATCGAACCGCTGCTGAATATTCGTGGCCTGCGCAAGCAATACGGGGCACTGGAAGTGCTCAAGGGTGTCGACCTGAGCCTGCAGCGCGGCAACGTGGTGACCCTGATCGGCTCCAGCGGCTCGGGCAAGACCACCCTGTTGCGTTGCGTCAACCTGCTGGAAGAATTCCAGGGCGGGCAGATTACCCTGGACGGCGAGTCCATCGGTTACAGCGACGTGGCCGGCAAGCGCGTGCGTCATCCCGAGCGCGTGATCGCCCAACACCGCGCGATGACTGGCATGGCGTTCCAGCAGTTCAACCTGTTCCCGCATTTGACCGCCTTGCAGAACGTGACGTTGGGCTTGTTGAAAGTTAAGAAAATGCCTAAGGACGAGGCCGTGTCGCTCGCGGAAAAATGGCTCGACCGCGTGGGACTTCTGGAGCGTCGCAATCACTTCCCCGGTCAGTTGTCCGGCGGCCAGCAACAGCGTGTGGCGATTGCACGGGCGATTGCCATGAACCCCAGCCTGATGCTGTTCGACGAAGTCACCTCGGCCCTCGACCCGGAGCTGGTAGGCGAAGTGCTCAGCGTGATCAAGGGACTGGCGGAGGAGGGCATGACCATGTTGCTGGTCACCCACGAAATGCGCTTTGCCTATGAAGTGTCGGACAAGATCGTGTTCATGAACCAGGGGCGCATTGAAGAGCAGGGCAGCGCCAAGGATATTTTCGAACGCCCGCAGTCGCCGCGACTGGCGGAATTTCTCAAGAACATTCGTTTTTAATCAAGGAGCTATTTTATGAGCATTACTCGTTACGGTGCCGGCAGTACAGCCGGCGGCGGCCAGCCACGTCCTTTCGCCCGCGCAGTGGAAGCGGACGGCTGGTTGTACGTTTCAGGCCAGGTGCCTGCGGTGGACGGCGAAATCATCACTGGCGGGATCATCGAGCAAACCCGCCAGACCATGCGCAACGTGGTGGCGATCCTTGAAGAGGCCGGCTACGAATTGAAAGACGTGGTGCGTGTCGGCGTGTGGCTGGAAGACCCACGGGACTTCTGGAGTTTCAACAAGGTGTTCGGCGAATACTTCACCCCGGAACACGCCCCCGCGCGGGCCTGCGTGCAGGCGAACATGATGGTCGATTGCAAGGTGGAGATCGATTGCGTGGCCTACAAGAAAAAGGGCTAAATTGGCCCCATTCTTAAAGCCCACTGAAGATCAAATGTGGGAGGGGGCTTGCCCCCGATTGCAGTATGTCAGTCCATACATCTGTTACTGATACACCGCTATCGGGGGCAAGCCCCCTCCCACAGGGGATCACTGTGCAGCACACACCCAAGACCGGACCGGAACCGCCATGACCGAAGACACCATCAAACGCCGCGCCAAGGGCCTGGACCGTGCGTTCGATATCCTCGATTTTCTCAAGGAAGTCGGCCAGCCGCTGCGCCCGAATGATATCGCCAGTGGCATCGGCAGCCCCAAGTCCACGGTCTATGAACTGGTCGCCTCGCTGCTTGAACGGCGCATCCTGGAAACTGTGGGCAAGGACGGTCATGTCTACCTCGGGCGCCAATTGTATTTCCTCGGCCAGGCGCACCTGCGCCACTTCGACCTGACTCGCGAGGCCGACCACGCCTTGCAGGAAATCGTCAGTCAAACCCACGAAACCGCGCAGATGTGCCTGCTCAACGGGCGCAAGTACACCGTGGCGCTGATGCGCGAAGGCCAGCGGCATTTCCGGATTTCGTCGGATATCGGTGAAAACGCGCCGATCCCCTGGACCGCTTCCGGGCGCCTGTTGCTGGGGCATTTGAGCGACCGGCAGATCATCGACCTGATCGACCCCGACGATTTCATCCTGCCGGATGGCCTGCGTCTGCCCCTGGAGACCTTCCTGGCACAGATCCGCCAGGCCACCCTCGACGGGTTCTTCTCCTTCGACAGCGTGGCCGACACCTTTACCCACTGCTTTGCCGCCCCGGTGCGCGACGCCCAGGGCATCAGCATCGCGACGCTGTGCATCGTTGCCCCTCGGGCCGATGCGAGCAAAAACTACCATGACTATCGCCGGGTGCTGATCGACAGCGCCAACAGCCTGGCCCGGCGCATCACCGAATAGGAATTTCCCATGTCTGCCTTCAATGCCGTTGAAAAAGGCGCCGCCGCAATCGGCGCCCATCTGGTCCGCGACGTGAGCCTGCCGGCCCTGGTGCTGCACCGCGAAGCCCTGGAGCACAACATTCGCTGGATGCAGGACTTTGTCAGCAACAGCGGCGCGCAGTTGGCGCCCCACGGCAAGACCAGCATGATGCCCGCCCTGTTCCAGCGTCAGATCACTGCCGGAGCCTGGGGCATCACCCTGGCCAACGCCGTGCAGACCCGCGCCGCCTATGCCGGTGGCGTGCGCCGTGTGCTGATGGCCAATCAGTTGGTGGGCGCGCCGAACATGGCGTTGATTGCCGACCTGCTGGCCGATCAGGATTTCGACTTTCATTGCATGGTCGATCACCCGGACAACGTCGCAGACCTGGGCCTGTTCTTCGCCGCCCGTGGCCTGCGCCTGAACGTGATGATCGAGTACGGCGTGGTCGGTGGCCGGTGCGGCTGCCGCAGCGAGCAGGAAGTGCGCGAATTGGCCAAGGCGATCAAGGCTCAACCTGCGTTGGCGCTGACCGGTATCGAAGGCTACGAAGGCGTGATCCACGGCGAGCACGCCATCAGCGGCATCCGTGACTTCGCCGCCAGCCTGGTGCGCCTGGCGGTGGACCTGCAAGACAACGGCTACTTTGATTTGCCCAAGCCAATCGTCACCGCGTCGGGTTCGGCCTGGTACGACCTGATCGCTGAATCCTTCGAGCAACAGAATGCCGCCGGGCGCTTCCTCAGCGTGCTGCGCCCAGGCAGCTACGTGGCCCACGACCATGGCATCTACAAGCAAGCGCAATGCTGTGTGCTGGACCGTCGCAGCGACCTCGACGAAGGCCTGCGCCCGGCGCTGGAAGTCTGGGCCCATGTGCAATCGTTGCCCGAGCCTGGCTTTGCGGTGATCGCCCTGGGCAAGCGCGACGTGGCCTACGACGCCGGTCTGCCGGTGCCGCTCAAGCGCTACAAGGCCGGCATCGTGGCGGTCGAGGGCGATGATGTGAGCGCGTGCCAGGTGACCGCCGTGATGGACCAGCATGCGTTCATGACCGTGGCGCCGGGGGTTGAACTGCGCATTGGCGACATCATTTCGCTGGGTACTTCCCATCCCTGCCTGACGTTCGACAAGTGGCAGGTGGGTTGCCTGGTGGATGAGCAACTGCGGGTGATCGAGACCCTGCGTACCTGCTTCTAGACCGAGTCGCGCCTATCGGGGGCAAGCGCCCTCCCACAGGGGAATGCATTCCAAATGTGGGAGGGGGCTTGCCCCCGATGAGGCCATCAGCCCCACCGAGAAATCAGCCATGACCACCAAACCGCGCATCGCCCTTATCGGCGAATGCATGATCGAACTGCAACACCGCGCCGATGGCAGCCTGCACCAGAGCTTCGGCGGCGATACCCTGAACACCGCCGTGTACCTGCGCCGCGAACTGGGGGATGTCGGCAGCGTCGACTATGTCACCGCCCTGGGCGACGACAGCTTCAGCGACTCAATGTGCGCGCAGTGGCAAGCCGAGGGCATTGGCCTGGGCATGGTCCAGCGCCTGCCCGGACGCCTGCCGGGCCTGTATTGCATCCAGACCGATGCCAATGGCGAGCGCAAGTTTCTCTACTGGCGCAACGAAGCGGCCGTGCGCGATTGCTTCACCACGCCTGCGGCCGAGCCGATCCTGGCGGCGTTGCCGGAGTATGACCTGGTGTATTTCAGCGGCATCACCCTGGCGGTGCTGGGTGAGGTTGGGCGCGCACGCTTGCTGGACACCCTGGTGCTAACCCGCCGTCGGGGCGGCAAGGTGGTGTTCGATAACAACTACCGGCCACGGCTATGGGCCGATGTGGACGCGGCGCGTGAGGCTTATCGCAAGGTGTCGGCCGAAGTGGATATCGCCTTGTTGACCGAGGATGACGAGCGCGCGCTGTTTGGCTATGAGGACAGCGAGCAGGTGTTTGCGGCCTATCCAGCGATTGCCGAGGTGGTGCTCAAGCGCGGGGCGGATGCATGTTTGATTCGTTGCGCGGGGGAGCGTTTTGCCGTGCCGGCATTGAAGGTGGAGAAGGTGGTGGACACCACGGCGGCGGGGGATTCGTTCAGTGCGGCGTACCTGGCCGGGCGGCTCAAGGGCGGCTCGCCGCAAGCGGCGGCGTTGGCGGGGCATCGGCTGGCGAGTCGGGTGATTCAGGTGCCGGGGGCGCTGATACCGAGGTAAATGGCCGCCTGTGGCGGATCGGGGGCAAGCCAACCCCATCAATCCCGATAAAACACCTGCACCAGATGATAGCCAAACTTGCTCTTGATCGGCCCATGCACCACCTTCACCGGCTTCTTGAAGATCACCGCATCGATCGCCCCTACCATCTGCCCGGGCCGCACCTCTCCCAGATCACCGCCACGCTTGCCCGACGGGCAGGTGGAGTATTTCCTGGCGAGCACGTCAAACGCTTCGCCCTTGGCAATACGCTGCTTGAGCTGTTCGGCTTCTTCGCTGGTCTTCACCAGGATATGACGGGCTTGGGCTTTCATTGATCTCTACCAGGTCTTCGACGGCGCGCGATTATGCCTGAACTCAGGCCTCGACGCCGATCATGCTGCGGATTTTGGTGGCCAGCAGGTCGATGGAAAATGGCTTGGCGACCATGTCCATGCCGTCCTCCAGGAAGCCCTGGCGTTCAGCGGCTTTCTCCGCATAACCGGTCATAAACAGCACGCGCAGGCCAGGACGATGCTGGCGGGCGATTTCCGCCAGTTGCCGGCCGTTCATGCCCGGCAGGCCGACGTCGGTTACCAGCAAATCCACGCGCAAGTCCGACTCCAGCAGCGGCAGCGCGGCCCGGGCATCCGCCGCCTGGTGAGCGGTATAGCCCAGTTCGTCGAGTACATTGACCACCAGCATGCGCACCGCCGGGTCATCCTCGACCACCACCACGGCTTCTCCGGCCAGGGCCACCGGGGCTTCGCCCAGGCTGGCGGGCAGGCTGCTTTCCAGCGCGGTGCCATGCAGGCGCGGCAAGTACAGGCGAACGCACGTGCCCTGGCCCGGCTCGCTCTGGATAGTCACATGGCCCCCGGACTGTTGGGCGAAGCCGTAGATCATCGACAAGCCCAGGCCGGTGCCTTGGCCGATGGGTTTGGTGGTGAAGAACGGGTCGAACGCCTTGGCCAGGATTTTCGGCGCCATGCCGCTGCCGTTGTCGCGCACGCCGAGCATCACGTAGTCGCCGGCCTTGACCGGCTCCAGGGTGGTGATATCCGTGCCGTCCAGATAGCTGTTGGCGGTTTCGATCAGCAGTTCGCCGCCGTCGGGCATGGCGTCGCGGGCGTTGATCACCAGGTTGAGCAGGGCGTTTTCCAGTTGGCTGGCGTCGGTGTTGACCGGCCAGATGTCTTTGCCAAGCTGCACGGTGAGGGTGATATGCGCGCCCTTGGTGCGGCGAAAGAGATCCTCCAGGGACGCCACCAGCTGGTTGGGATCGGTGGGGCGTCGGTCCAGCGATTGGCGCCGTGAGAACGCCAGCAGCCGGTGGGTAAGGGCGGCGGCGCGGTGGGCGGACGTCACGGCGGCATCGGCAAAGCGGCCGATGTCCTCACTGCGGCCGTCGGCAATGTAGCGTTGCATCAGGTCGAGGCTGCCGATGATACCGGTGAGCATATTGTTGAAGTCGTGGGCGATACCGCCCGTGAGCTGGCCCACCGCTTCCATTTTCTGCGCGTGGCGCAAGGCGTCTTCGGCCCGTTCGCGTTCGAACATCTCATTCTGCAGGCGCTGGTTGGCCTCGGCCAGTGCCTGGGTGCGCTGGGCCACGCGTTCTTCGAGGTTCTCGTTGAGATGGCGCAGGGCTTCTTCGGTAAGTTTGCGTTCGGTCTCGTCGATCACAAAGATGTAGAAACCGTTCACCGAGCCGTCGTTGCTGAAGCGCGGCAGGTACTTCATCAAGGCATGGCGCGCGCGCCCGTCGCGGTGCGGCGTGACGGTCATGAAACTGCACGCCTTGCCGTTGAGTGCGGCGGCGATCTTGTCGGCGCGTCCGGCGTATACGTCGTCGCCGATGACTTCGCGGATGGTCTTGCCGTACAGCTCTTGCGGTGTTTGGCCGTACCAGTCGAGGTAGGCACTGTTGTTCAGGCGAAAGCGCTGCTCGTGGTCGACGTAGCCGATCAACACCGGCATGGCGTTGATGATCAGTTGCAGCTCGGTCTGGCTTTGACGCAGCGCCTGTTCGGTGTGCTTGCGCTCGGTGAGGTCGAGCGCGGCGCCAAGGAACCGCGCCGGCCGTCCGTGCGTGTCCTTGTAGCAGCGGCCGCGGGCAAACACCCAGCGTACCTGCCCGTCGGCTTGCTGCAGGCGGTATTCCTCGGCGTATTCGGTACCATGGGTGATGCAGTGCTTGATGCTGCGCGTGACCGTGCCACGGTCTTCGGGGTGCACGCCGAGCAGGTAGGCGCTGATGGGCAACAGGCCGGCGTCATTCGGGTCGACGCCATGCAAGTGAGCGAAATGCGCGTCGGCGATAAAGCGATCTTCGCCGATGTCCCAGTCCCAGGTGCCCACCGCGTCGGTCGCCGCCAGTGCCAGTTGCAGGCGCTGCTCGGTGCTGTGCTGGGCCTTGAGGCTGTCTTCGGAACGCTGCTGCAGTTCGAGGGTTTTGCTGCGCCGCTCGTTGGTTTCGATGGCGGTGACCAGGATGCCGGCCACGCGGCCGCTTTCATCGCGCACCGGGCTGTAGGTCAGGTCGAGCCAGATTTCAGTGTCGCGCTGGTTGCGCTGCAGCACGAAACATTGCTCGCTGAAGGTCCGCACCTGGCCACCGAGCACCGCGTCGTAGATCGGCGCGGCAAAGCCCTGCAGTTCCGGCCAGGTGGTGTGTACCGGCTGGCCGAGGGCGTCGGGGTGCTTGTTGCCGGCCAGCAGGGCGAAGCCATCGTTGTAGAGCTGGATGAGTTGCTCGCCCCAGAGCAGCAGCATCGGCATGGGCGAATGCACCACGATATCCACGGCGGTGCGCAGACTTTGCGGCCAGCCACTGGCATCACCGAGGGGGCTTTGCGCCCAGTCCAGCCGCTCGATCAGTGCAGCGGCCTCGCTACCGGTGGATGTTCCATTCATGAAAAAGCCCTGCGCTTGACGCTTTGAAAAAAAGACAACACCTATTATCCCTAGAGAGAACCACGGGTGGCTACCTCGGAAAATAGCATGCATTTTTGGATTTTTTCAAAAACGCCGCGTCAGCGCTGAAACCTTTCATCTATCCAGCCAGCTCAGGGCGGTCGCGAAATTGCTCGAGCGCCTGGGGATTGGCCAGCGCATCGGTGTTTTTCACCGGCTCACCGTGCACGACGTTGCGCACTGCCAGTTCGACGATCTTGCCGCTGATGGTGCGGGGGATATCCGAGACCGCGAGGATCTTCGCCGGCACATGGCGCGGCGTGGTATTGGCACGGATCACCTGGCGAATCTGCTGCTCCAGCGCCTCATCCAGTTGCACACCGTGGTCAAGGCGCACAAACAGCACCACGCGCACATCGTCCTGCCAGCGCTGGCCGATGGCGAGGCTTTCCAGCACCTGGGGGACTTTTTCCACCTGGCGATAAATCTCGGCGGTGCCGATGCGCACGCCGCCAGGGTTGAGCACCGCGTCGGAGCGGCCGTGGATCAGCAGGCTGCCATTGGGGCGCTGCTCGGCATAGTCGCCCTGGGCCCACACGCCGGGGAACTGGCTGAAATACGACGTCCGCAGTTTGTGCTGCTGTGGATCGTTCCACAGCCCGATGGGCATGGCCGGAAAGTGCCGGGTACACACCAGTTCGCCTTTTTCGCCCAGCAGCGGCCGGCCCTGGTCGTTCCACACTTCGATGGCCATTCCCAGGCTCTTGCACTGCATTTCGCCACGGCGCACCGGCAGCACCGGGTTGCCGATCACGAAGCAGGAGACGATATCGGTGCCGCCGGACATGGACGACAGGCACAGCTCGCCCTTGATCTCGCGGTACACATAGTCGTAACTCTGGGGCGACAACGGCGAACCGGTGGAAATCAGGCCCTTGAGGCTGCTCAGGTGGTGGCTCAGGCGTGGCTGCAGCCCGGCTTTCTCCAGGGTGACGAGAAACTTGGGGCTGGTGCCGAACACACTGATGTTTTCCGCATCGATCAGGTCGATCAAACGCTCGGGGCCGGGATGGAACGGCGAGCCGTCATACAGCACCGCCGTAGCGCCAATCGCCAGCACCGACACCAGCCAGTTCCACATCATCCAGCCGCAGGTGGTGTAGTAGAACAGGCAGTCCTCACGGGACAGGTCGGCGTGCAGGCCATGTTCCTTGAGGTGGGTGAGCAACACGCCGCCAGTGCCGTGAATGATGCACTTGGGCACGCCGGTGGTGCCGCTGGAATAGAGGATATACAGCGGATGATCGAACGGCACCGCGACAAATTCAGGCTCGCCGCCAGCCTGGTAGACGTCGTTCCACAGCCTGACCCGGGCCTGGGTGAGGTAGTCGCCGACCTGCGCCTGCGGGCGGGCGTAGGGCACGATGATCAGTTGCTCCAGGGACGGCAGCCGTTCGAGGATTTCATTGAGCTTGGCGCTCTGGTCGAGGGTCTTGCCGGCATAGCGATAACCGGCGCAGGTGATCAGCACCTTGGGTTCGATCTGGCCGAATCGGTCGATGACGCCCTGAGTACCGAAATCCGGCGAGGAGCACGACCAGATCGCCCCGAGACTGGTGGTGGCGAGCATGCCGACCAGGGTTTGCCAGGTGTTGGGCATGCACGCGGCCACCCGGTCACCGAGGCCGACCCCGGCCGCGCGCAGGCTGTTTTGCAGGCCGGCCACGTGGGCGGCCAACTCGGCGTAGGTCAGTTGTTCGCGCTGGCCGTCTTCGCTGATGGCTATTACGGCAGGGTGGTCGTCGCGTCTGCGCAGCAAGTGCTCTGCAAAGTTCAATGTCGCGCCGGGAAACCACTGTGCGCTGGGCATTTCGCTCCCTTCGATCAGCGTGGCGCTGGGTGGGCTGCGAAAGTGCACGTCAAAGAACGCCACGATGGCCTGCCAGAAGTCCGCGCGCTGGTCGATGCTCCATTGGTGCAGGGCGGGGTAGTCGCTGAGCCGCACGTCGTGGCGAGCATTGATGAAACGTCGGAACTGGTCCATGCGCGTGGTGGCGATGCGTTCGGGGGAGGGTTGCCAAAGGATGTCGGACATAGCGAGATCTCTTGTTCTTATATGAGGTTTGTCAGGCGAAGCAAGTCCATGTGGGAGGGGGCTTGCCCCCGATGGCGGTGGTTCAGCTGGCACATGTGATACTGATCCACTGCCATCGGGAGCAAGCCCCCTCCCACATTAATCTCCACTGTCTGGGGTTATTGGGCCAGCCAGCCGCCGTCGATATTCCACGCCGCACCCCGCACCTGGGCGCCGGCTTCGCTGCATAAAAACAGCACCAACTCGCCCAACTGCGACGGCGTCACAAACTCCAGCGACGGCTGCTTCTCCGCCAGCAGATCCTGCTGCGCCTGCTGCGGCTGCACCCCAGTGGCCACGCGATCATCAATCTGCTTCTGCACCAGCGGGGTCAGCACCCAGCCTGGGCAAATGGCATTGCACGTGACGTTGCTGGTGGCGGTTTCCAGGCCGACGACTTTGGTCAGGCCGATGACCCCGTGCTTGGCCGCCACATAGGCCGCCTTGCCCACCGAACCTACCTGGCCATGCACCGAGGCAATGTTGACGATGCGTCCCCAGCCCCTGGCCTTCATGCCCGGCAGGCTCAGGCGGGTGGCGTGGAACACCGATGACAGGTTGATGGCGATGATCGCGTCCCAGCGCTCCACCTGAAAGTCTTCCACCGCCGCCACGTGCTGGATGCCGGCGTTATTGACCAGAATGTCGACGCCGCCGAACTCGCGCTCGGCATAGGCGAACATCTCGGCGATCTGCGTCGGGTCGCTGACATCCGCCGGGTGATGCCCGACCTGGCTGCCAAACGCCTGCACCTGGGCGATCACCGCGCTGGCGTCGCCGAAGCCGTTGAGGATCAGGTTGGCGCCGGCCTTGGCCAGGCTCAGGGCAATGCCCAGGCCGATGCCGCTGGTGGAGCCGGTGACCAGTGCCGTCTTGCCGTTCAATGTCGTCATGAAAACCTCACACAATGCCGGTGGCGTAGAAAGTACCGATCACCACGAACACCGCGAGGGTCTTGATGATCGTGATGCCGAAAATGTCCTTGTAGGCTTCGCGGTGAGTCAGCCCGGTCACCGCCAGCAGCGTGATCACCGCGCCGTTGTGGGGCAGAGTGTCCATGCCGCCGCTGGCCATGGCCGCGACCCGGTGCAGCACTTCAAGGGGGATATTGGCCGCATGGGCCGCTGAAATAAACCTCTCGGACATGGCCGCCAGGGCGATGCTCATGCCGCCGGACGCGGAGCCGGTAATCCCCGCCAGCAAGGTCACGGTAATAGCTTCGTTGACCAGCGGGTTGGGAATGCCCTTGAGCCAGTCCGCCAGCACCAGAAAGCCCGGCAACGACGCGATCACCGCACCAAAGCCGTATTCCGAGGCGGTGTTCATGGCGGCGAGCAGCGCGCCGCTGACCGCACTTTTACTGCCTTCGGCCAGCTTGCTCTTGATCGCCGAGAAGCCGAACACCAGCACCACGATAATCCCCACCAGCAACGCCGCCTGCACTGCCCAGATCGCCGTGAGCTTGGCGATGTCGGTGGTCACCGGGGTGCTCATGCCGGGCAGGCTGAGGCTGTGGGTCTTGCCGTACCACTGCGGGATCCAGTGGGTGAACAGCAGGTTCATCACTCCCACCAGAATCAGCGGCGACAGCGCGACCCAGGGGTTGCGCAGGGTCAGGTTTTCGGCGGTTTCAGGCTCGTTGCGCAACTCGGTGCCATAGCCTTCACCCGCGCGCTGGGCCTTGTTGCGCTGGCGTGCCAGGTACAGCATGCCGGCGCAGAACACGAAGATCGTGCCGATCAGCCCGAGCCACGGCGCCGCCCAGGCGGTGGTGTTGAAGAAGGTGCTGGGGATAATGTTCTGGATCTGCGGCGTGCCGGGCAGGGCGTCCATGGTGAACGAAAACGCACCGAGGGCGATGGTGGCCGGGATCAGGCGCTTGGGGATATTGCTTTGGCGGAACATCTCCGCCGCAAACGGGTACACCGCAAACACCACCACGAACAGCGACACACCGCCGTAGGTGAGCAGGGCGCAGACCAGCACGATCACCAGCATCGCCTGGCGCGTACCGAGCACACGAATGGCGGCGGCGACAATCGAGCGCGAAAAGCCCGACAGCTCGATCAGCTTGCCGAATACCGCGCCGAGCAGGAACACCGGGAAATACAGTTTGATAAAGCCGACCATCTTTTCCATGAACACCCCGGTAAAGGCCGGGGCGACAGCGGACGGGTCGGTGAGCAGCACCGCGCCGAGGGCGGCGATTGGGGCAAACAGGATGACGCTGTAGCCACGGTAGGCAGCCAGCATCAGCAGCGCCAGGGCTGCCAGGGCAATGATCACACTCATGGTGTGTCTCCATCGGATTGTTATTGTTGTGGGGTGGGGCTTTGGGGGAGGTATAGCGAGATGTGTGCCAAGTATTTAACGTGTTGAAATACAAGGTTATTTGTTGTCTTTTTCGTCAAGTTCTTCAGGTCATATCTCAATCTGGAGACAAACACAGCTCAAATGTGGGAGGGGGCTTGCCCCCGATGGCGGTGTATCAGGTGTATTTGCTCAAGCTGACACACTGCTATCGGGGGCAAGCCCCCTCCCACATTGGATTGTCTTTATATTGAGAGTAGTGTCTCTCTATGGAGACTGAGTTAGCCCAAGGGCGATCATTTTCTTGTACAGCGTCGACCGCCCCAGCCCCAACCGCTTGGCGGCCTCCACCACGTTCCCCGCGCACGCCTGCAAGGCCTCACCGATCAACTGTCGATCGAACCGCGCCCGCGCCGCCGCAAATGTCTCGCCCTCAACTGTGGCCACCGCACCGCCTGCCACCGGGCTGAACGTACCAATCGCCGTACGAATCTCGCCGGCGCTCAACACCAGGTCATCACTCAACAACGCCGCCCGCTCGAGCACATTGCGCAGCTCGCGGATATTGCCCGGCCAGGCGTGCCGGGCCAACAGTGTCAGCGCTTCAGGGCTCAACTCGTGGCGGCTGCGCAGTTCTTCCAGAATCGCCTCGCTCAGCGCGGGGATGTCCTCCAGCCGTTCACGCAACGGCGGCACCTGGATCGGCAGTACATTGAGGCGGTAATACAGGTCTGCGCGGAATTCGCCGCGTTTGATCGCCGCCTCCAGGTCCATGGAGGTGGCGGCAATCACCCGCACATCGCTGTGCAACATCTCGTTGGAACCCACCGGTTCGAATTCCTTTTCCTGCAGCACCCGCAATAACTTGCTTTGCAGGGGCATCGGCATATCGCCGATCTCATCCAGAAACAGCGTGCCACCCTGGGCGATCTGGAACTTGCCCGGCCGGCCCTTGCGGTCGGCGCCGGTAAACGCACCCGGCGCGGTGCCGAAAAACTCGGCTTCGAGCAGGTCATGGGGAATCGCCGCGCTGTTGATGCTGACGAACGCTTTATGGGCGCGAGGCGACACGCCGTGTATGGCCTGGGCGAGCAGTTCCTTGCCGGTGCCGGTTTCGCCCAGCAGCAGCACCGGCGACTCGGCGCTCGCACTGCGCCGCGCGCGGCGCTTGACGTCAAGGCTGGCGGCGCTGGTGCCGATAAAGTGCGCGAAGTTGTATTTGCTTTGCCGCGAGCGCAACAGCGAACGGGTGGACGCCAACTCCTGCTGCAGGCTCAGGTAGCGCTCGATCAGCGGCGACAGGTTGCGCAGTTCATCGAACAACGCAAACCCGATCGCACCGATCACCGCGCCGGCTTCGTCGTGGATCGGCAGGCGCATCACCACCAGCGGGCCCTTGGGTGTGTCCTGGATATCCAGCAGGATCGGCCGGTCATTGCGCACCACCTGGCGCAGCAGGCTATTGGAGATCACCTGCTCGCAGGGTTGGCCGATGGCCTGCTCGGCGCTCTGCAGGCCGAAACGCCTGGCGTAGCGTTCGTTCATCCAGACGATATTCGCGTCGCGGTCGACAATCACCGTGCCTTCGCTGGACTGCTCGATGATCTCGAACAGCGACTGGATGGCCAGGCCGCGAACCTGTTGGTAATCCTTGAGGCTGGTACTCATGGGTACGGGATCCTGTAGGAGCGAGCTTGCTCGCGAAGGTCGTCAACGATAATGCGGCGCTCCTGGAGGAATCTGGAGCATTCAATTTCTTCGCGAGCAAGCTCGCTCCTACAGGGGGATGTGGGCTGCGGCCAGCAATTCTTTGGTGTAGGGGTGTTGCGGCGACTCAAAGACATCATGACTGGCGCCGCGCTCCACCACCTTGCCGTCCTTGACCACGATCATATCGTGGGCCATCGCACGCACCACCGCCAGGTCATGGCTGATGAACAGGTAAGTCAGGCCGTATTTCTCCTGCAGTTCGCGCAGCAAGGCCACCACTTGTTTTTGCACCGTACGGTCCAGCGCCGAGGTGGGTTCATCCAGCAGCATCAGCGCCGGCTTGAGCACCAGCGCACGCGCAATGGCGATACGTTGCCGCTGGCCGCCGGAAAACTCATGGGGGTAACGATGGCGGCTGGCGGGGTCCAGGCCTACATCCTTGAGCACCTGAATCACCTGCGCTTCGCGCGCGTCGAGGCTGCACGGGGCATGCACTTCCAGGCCTTCGCTGATGATCTGCTGTACCGACATGCGTGGGCTGAGGCTGCCATAGGGGTCCTGGAACACCACCTGCATCTGCTTGCGCCACGGCCGCATCTGCTGATGGTTGAGCGGGTCGAGGGCCTGGCCCTGGAAGCGGATGCTGCCGCTGGAGTCCAGCAAGCGCAGAATCGCCTGGCCGAGTGTGGACTTGCCCGAGCCGGACTCGCCGACAATCCCCAGGGTCTTGCCCCGTTGCACGCTCAGGCTGATGCCGTCCACCGCGCGCAGGTAGGTCCTGGGCCGAAACAACCCGCCGCCGAGGCGAAACTGCACGGTCAGGTCATCGACCTGCAAGACCGTTTCGCGCTCATCACTGCACAACACATCGCCGGACGGTTCGGCGTCCAGCAGCAGGCGGCTGTAAGGATGTTGAGGCGACGTGAACAGCGTCTGGCAATCGGCCTGCTCGACGATCTCCCCGGCGCGCATCACGCACACCCGCTGGGCAATGCTGCGCACCAGATTGAGGTCATGGCTGATCAGCAGCAGTGACATGCCCAGGCGTTGCTGCAGGGACTTGAGCAACAGCAGGATCTTGCGCTGCACGGTCACGTCCAGCGCGGTGGTGGGTTCGTCGGCAATCAGCAGTTCCGGCTCGCAGGCCAGGGCCATGGCGATCATCACCCGCTGGCGCTGGCCGCCGGAGAGTTGATGGGGATAGGCCTTGAGTCGCTCGCGGGGTTTCTGGATGCCCACCAGCTCGAGCAGCTCGAGAATGCGCGCCTGCGCCGCCTTGCCGCCCAGGCCCTTGTGCAGCAGCAGGGTCTCGCCGATCTGCTTTTCGACCGTATGCAGCGGGTTCAGCGAGGTCATCGGCTCCTGGAAGATCATGGCAATGCGGTTGCCGCGCAGCTTTTGCAGGGCCGCAGGTGACGCGCCCATCAGCTCCTGGCCGCGGTACTTCACCGAGCCTGTGCTGTGCGAGCCGGCTTCGGGCAGCAATTGCAGGATCGAATGGGCGGTCACGGATTTGCCCGAGCCCGACTCGCCCACCAGCGCCAGGCATTCGCCTGGGCGTACGTCCAGGCTCACCTTGCGCACCACGGTCTGGTCGCCGAACGCCACGCTCAGGTCACGGATTTCAATCAGGTTCATACGCGATCACTCATGAGCGAGGGTCGAAGGCATCACGCAACGCCTCGCCGATAAATACCAGCAGCGACAGGATCAGCGCCAGGGTGAAAAATGCCGTCAGACCCAGCCACGGCGCTTGCAGGTTCTGCTTGCCCTGGGCGATCAACTCACCCAGCGAAGCACTGCCGGCCGGCATGCCGAAGCCGAGGAAGTCCAGGGCGCTCAAGGTCGAAATCGCCCCGGTCAGGATGAATGGCAGGTAGCTCAAGGTCGCGGTCATGGCATTGGGCAGGATATGCCGGGCGATGATCTTGCCGTCGCCCAGGCCCAGGGCGCGTGCGGCCTTGACGTATTCCAGGTTGCGCCCGCGCAGGAACTCGGCGCGCACCACGTCCACCAGGGCCAGCCAGGAAAACAGCGCCATGATCCCCAGCAGCCACCAGAAATTCGGCTCGACGAACCCCGACAGGATAATCAGCAGGTACAGCACCGGCAGGCCCGACCACACTTCCAGGATGCGTTGGCCGAGCAAGTCCACCCAGCCGCCGTAGTAACCCTGCAACGCGCCGGCGGCGATGCCGATGGCCGCGCTGATCGCGGTCAATGCCAGGGCAAACAGGATCGACACGCGCGCGCCGAAGATGACCCGCGCCAGCACGTCCCGCGACTGGTCATCGGTGCCCAGCCAGTTCACCGTCGACGGCGGGCTGGGGGCAGGGCGGGTCAATTCGTAGTTGGGGGTGTCGTCGCTGAAGGGGATGGGGGGAAACAGCATCCAGCCGCCGTCCTGCTTTATCAGCTTTTGCACGTAGTCACTGCGGTAGTCGGCCTGGAACGGCAATTGGCCGCCGAACTGCTGCTCGGTGTAGCGCTTGAGCACGGGGAAATACAGCTCGTTCTTGAAGCTGAGCACCAGGGGCTTGTCATTGGCGATCAACTCGCCGCCCAGCGTCAGGATGAACAGGCCGATGAATAGCCACAGCGACCACCAGCCGCGACGGTTCCTCTTGAATCGCTCGAAACGCCGGCGCGCCACGGGAGACAGATTGAGCATCAGGCGTTCCTCGCGGCAAAGTCGATACGCGGGTCCACCAGGGTGTAGCAGAGGTCGCCGATGAGTTTTATCAAGAGGCCGAACAGGGTAAAGATAAACAGCGAACCAAACACCACCGGGTAATCCCGCGACACCGCTGCCTCATAGCTCATGCGGCCCAGGCCATCGAGGGAAAAGATCACCTCGATCAGCAGCGAGCCTGCGAAGAACACGCTGATGAACGCCTGGGGAATCCCGGAAATCACCAACAGCATTGCGTTGCGAAACACATGGCCGTAGAGCACGCGACGTTCGCTCAAACCCTTGGCGCGCGCGGTCACCACGTACTGCCGGGTGATTTCGTTGAGAAACGAGTTCTTGGTGAGGATGGTCAGGGTGGCGAACCCGCCGATCACCAGCGCCGTGACCGGCAATACCAGGTGCCAGAAGTAGTCGGCGATCTTGCCCACGGTGCTCAGCTCTTCGAAATTCTCCGACACCAGACCGCGCACCGGGAACCAGTTCAGCGAAGTGCCGCCGGCAAACACCACGATCAGGAACATCGCGAACAGGAACGCCGGCATGGCATAGCCGATCACGATGGCGGTGCTGCTCCATACATCAAAGCTGCTGCCATGGCGCACCGCCTTGCGTATGCCCAGGGGGATCGACACCAGGTAAGTAATCAAGGTGGCCCACAGGCCGAGGGAAATAGTCACGGGCATCTTTTCCAGGATCAGGTCGATCACCGTTGCGCCGCGAAAGAAGCTGTTGCCGAAGTCCAGTCGGGCGTAGCTCTTGAGCATCAGCCACAGGCGTTCCGGCGCAGGCTTGTCGAAGCCGTACTGCCGTTCGATGTCCTTGATCAGTTTCGGGTCCAGGCCGCGGCTGGCTCGCGAGCCGCTGATGCCTTCCCCGGCAGCGCCTGCGACACCGCCCCCGCCGATGCCTTGCAGGTGGGCAATGGCTTGTTCGACCGGACCGCCCGGCGCGGCCTGCACGATCACGAAATTCACCAGCAGGATGATCACCAGGGTCGGGATGATCAGCAGCAGGCGCCGCACGATATAGGCAAACATCAGCGCGCGCCCCCGCGTTTTTCCAGCTTGGCGCGCATCTGCTCGTTTGTCAGCGGCGTTGGGCTGACTTCCCACCAGGTTTCCAGGGCTTCATCGTTTTTCGCCTCGATGGCCGGGCGGCCGAAGCGGTTCCACCATGCGGCAGAGGTGCCGGGCGGGTAGTAGTTGGGAATCCACAGGTAGTTCCATTGCAGCACCCGGTCCAGCGCATGGGCGTAGGTGAGCATCTGCGCCTGGGTGTCGGCCTTGACCAGGCCCTTGACCAGGCTGTCGACGGCCGGGTCCTGCAGCACCATATAGTTATTGGCGCCCGGATCGAACGCGGCGGCGGAACCGAGGAAATTGTACAGCTCCATGCCCGGTGATGCCGTGACCGGAAAGCCGGTGACAATCATGTCGTAATCCCGTGCCATCAGGCGGTTGACGTATTGGGAGGAGTCGATGCGGCGGATATTCAAGGTAATACCGATTTGCGCCAGGTTGCGCTTGTACGGCAGCAGCAGACGTTCCACACCCGCCTGGGCATTGAGGAAGGTAAATTCCAGCGGCTCGCCCTCGGCATTGACCAGCCTGTCGCCGTCTGGCTTCCAGCCTGCCTGCTCCAGCAGCGCCAGGGCCTGCAGCTGTTTCTCGCGGATCACGCCGCTGCCATCGGTGACAGGCGCCTTGAACACCTGGGTAAACACTTCGTCGGGAATCTGCCCGCGCAGGGGTTCAAGGATCGCCAGTTCTTCCCGGCTGGGTAACTGGGTAGCGGCAAGCGGGCTGTTGGAGAAAAAGCTCTGCTGGCGGATGTACAGGTTGCGCATCATCTGCCGGTTGGCCCATTCGAAATCCCATAGCATGGCCAGGGCCTGACGCACGCGGCGGTCCTTGAACATCGGCTTTTGCACATTGAACACATAGCCCTGGGCCGGTTGTGGCATCTCCTTGGCCAGGTGCGCGCGCTGCAGGCGACCATCGTCCAGGGCCGGACCGTTGTAGCCGATGGAATAACCGGTGGCGGAAAATTCGCGGTTGAAATCGTAGGCGCCGCCGCGCAAGACCTGGCGCGCCACTTCGGTGTCGCCGAAATACTCCAGGCTCAGGTGATCGAAGTTGTACAGGCCACGGCTGACGGGCAAGTCCTTGCCCCACCAATTCGGGTCGCGGGTAAACGTGATGGTGCTGCCGGAGTCGATCTTGCTGACCTTGTACGGGCCACTGCCCAGAGGCGCTTCATAGCCGCCGCCATTGGCGAAGTCGCGGGTCTTCCACCAATGTTCGGGAAACACCGGCAGGGTGGCGATATCCAGGGGCAGGGTGCGGTTTTCATTGCTGGAAAAATCGAAGCGGACCTGGCGCTCACCTTCGACTTCGACGTGCTTGACGTCGGCGAACAACGTGCGAAAACGCAGGCTGCCTTGGGTCATCAGCAAGTCGAAGCTGTAGCGCACGTCTTCGGCGGTGATCGGTTTGCCGTCGGCAAAGCGTGCCTTGGGGTTGAGGAAAAAACGCAGCGACAGACCGTCATCGGCGCGCTCCATTTTCTCGGCAACCAGGCCGTAGACGGTGTAGGGCTCGTCCAGGGAGCGCTGGGCCAGTGGTGAGTACAGCCAGCCGTCAACCTGGGAAACGCCGATGCCTTTGTCGATATACGGCAACACATGGTCGAAGCGCCCGATCTCGATGGCCGAGCGGCGCAGGGTCCCGCCCTTGGGCGCATCCGGGTTGGCATAGTCGAAATGGCTGAAGCCGTCGGGATATTTGGCCGGCTCGCCGTACACCGTGAGGGACGTTTGTGGCGCCGCGATCACGGCGGTGCCTGTCATGAACAGGACCAGGGTGATGCTGAACAGTTTTGGAAAAGCCAGTCGCATTATCAGCCTTGAGCGCGGATGAACATAAAGGGAGAGCGGTACGTTAACGGCTTAAGCGTCGTCAGTCATCACATGCACAACGGCCCACCAAATGGCGGGCCGTTGTTTACAGCATCAGCACGGACCGATCAGTCCTGGCGGCTGGTGACTTCCAGCAGGTGATAACCGAACTGGGTTTTCACCGGGCCTTGTACGGTATTGACCGGGGCGCTGAAGACCACGCTGTCGAATTCCTTGACCATCTGGCCTGGGCCGAACGAACCCAGGTCACCGCCTTGACGGCTGGACGGGCAGCTGGAGTTGGCTTTGGCGACTTCGGCGAAATCAGCGCCGCCTTCGATCTGGGCCTTGAGTTCGTTGCACTTGTCTTCAGTGGAAACGAGGATGTGGCGGGCGGTGGCTTTGGCCATGGAAAATAACTCCTTAAGTGAAAAACGGTGAGCCTACCGGATTCAGGCGGTTATTTCCCGGCAAAGTTCCACCGGCGTGCCTGACCGGCTGAAGAACGGCCTGGCCTGCGGGTTTCAGGCTAAAACGATGTAGTCGTTCTGCTGGACGATGGGGGCGTGCGGGCCCTTGACCAGATGGATATAGCGGCCGTCCACCAGGTCGATGGGCAGACAATCGTCGATATCCATGACCGCGTCGGTGTGGGCCTGGGACCAGTGGCGCAACAGGTGCTGCTTGCCCTTGCTCATGGCTTCGCGTTTGTCGCGCGCGACCAGCAACAGGTAGTGATGGGCCTCGCCAAAACTGTTGGCCTCATAGCCGCCGAGGTTGATGAAATACAAGTGCGGCGCATCACCGTGGGGCGCCAATTGGCTGAATTGGACCTGCCAGCCGTCGACACCCTCCACCGCCATCCACGAATCGATGTGCACACCCTTGGGGCTGCCAAACCAGGCGTCGCGCAATTGCGGGTAGGTGGCCTGCAGGGTATCCGCCACGGCAAACGCCACATCGTGTACTTCGATCCGGGCCCTGGGGTGCTTGCCCCCGAGCATGACAACAAACAGCATTGCGAGTGATTCCTGGCGATTGATCAAAGGCCAACCATACTGCGATTGAACCCTTTTGTCCGGTCAATGCCACACTGTTAATTCGCCAACTCATCAGGAGGTTGTCATGCGTACTATCGATCTGGCCGGCGTTCCCGTCCCTGTCATTGGCCAGGGCACCTGGCGCATGGGTGAAGACCCGGATCGGCACCGCGCCGAAGTGGGCGCCTTGCAACTGGGCATCGAGGAGGGCCTGACCCTGATCGACACCGCTGAAATGTATGGCGAAGGCGGTGCGGAAAAGGTCGTCGGCGAGGCCATCCGGGGCAGGCGCGACCAGGTATTTTTGGTGAGCAAAGTCTATCCGCACAATGCCAGCCGCACCGGCGTGCCCCGTGCGTGCGAAGCGAGCCTTCAGCGCCTGGGCACCGACTACATAGATCTGTACCTGCTGCACTGGCGCGGCCAGTACCCTCTTGAAGAAACCGTCGAGGCGTTCGAGCGTTTGCGCGAAGCGGGCAAGATCGGCCGTTGGGGTGTTTCCAATTTTGATGTGGCAGACCTGCAGGAACTGGCATCCCCCGTGTGTGCAACCAACCAGGTGCTCTACAACATTGAAGAGCGTGGTATTGAATTCGACCTGCTGCCGTGGTGGCAACAGCACCATTTGCCGCTGATGGCTTACTGTCCTGTTGCCCAGGGCGGTGCGCTGTTGGCCAGCCAGACGCTCAAGGAGATTGCCCGTCGTCATGAGGCCACTCCCGCGCAAGTCGCTCTCGCCTGGGTCTTGCGACAAGACGGCGTAATCGCCATCCCCAAGGCGGTCACTCCCGAACACATACGGCAGAACGCCGCCGCTGTGAAGCTGGTGTTGGACGAGCATGACCTGGACGCGATTGATCGCGTGTTCGGCGCGCCCAAGCGCAAGCATCCGCTGGCGATGGTGTAGTGCCGGCAGGAACGGTGCCTTCCCTGGACCGTTCCCGCCTGCGCCGCGGTTAGCCGGCCACAGGGCTGCGCCAGTCATCCGAGCCGGACGTGCCGGCTACTTCATGGGTCCAGACGATCTTGCGATAGCTGAAATACACGTCCTCCAGGTGGGTGAAATGGGCGTTGTCCGGGTCCTGGCAATAGGGCATGCGCGACTGGATGTCCACAATCGTCGCGCCTTCCAGTTCAACGGTGAAGTAGTGCTCCTGGGTGCCTGCCGAAGAGGTACGAAACCATTCCAGACGGCACGACACTTCTTCCCCCGAGGTCAGTGCACTGAATAGCAGGGGCGAGGACTTGTCGAAGACCTTGCTCACCATCAGCGGTTTATGCACACGCTGGCCGGTTGGCTGGCCCGATTGCGGATCCCGGGGAATGATCACCTGATGCGCGAACGCCTGCACCAGGATCTGATCTTCATGGCCCTCCTGATAAATGTTTCCTACCGAGTCCTGGGTAAATGTACCTGCGGTGATCAAGCCTTGTTTGACACCGGTGATGGAGAGGTACGCGGGTGTTGGCATGACGGGTTTCCTTGTCTGGTTGAGTAGGTACTCCCGAACAGCGAAGTTGCCGGGCGGGTAAATGCCTATAACAAAAAGCGTGCCTGAAAGTGCGTGACTCAATGAAACCAAGGCGATGCGGTTGGGAGGATTTAGTGCAGCAGGAAAATATAGGTTTTTTGCGGTTTTTTTAGTAATTGAAGTTGCACATAAGTGCGCAGCTAATTGCTCACGGTGGTGAATCAATAATTAAGCGCGGTTGCGGATAAATGAAGGATTTTTTCAGCTGATTAAGTGCGCAAATCACTGCGCAGGCCACGATTTCAGGGCGTTGTAGGAAATTCCTTAAGTCCCGCCCTGCGGCTTGCTGGTTGTTTTTAAGGTGGCTAAGGTTTGTTCACTTCGTAGCGTGTTGAACGCGGGGTTAGCGGCACTCTGATCCGTATTTCACGGTATCTGGTTTGCCTATTCAGCCTTATTAGTTGTGTGCGGCCAAAAAATGGTTCATTCAGAAAAGCTTTGCGCTTATTACCAGGAACTTGCACGAACCCCTTGTTCGCCGGGGAATTTCGCCGGCAACGACGTGCGTTTTTCGAGTGAGTTTGAAACCGTGGAAACCGAGGTCGCCAAGACACACTCGATACATGGTGCGAGCCTGCCGGATTGGCAGCAGGTCTGCGAGCTCAGTGAGCGCGTGCTGCGTGAGCAATCCAAGGATCTGCGCGTCGCTGTATGGCTCACCTGGGCGCTGCACCAGCGTGATTCATTTCCCGGGCTGCTGGCCGGTCTCGTCTTGCTGGTTTATCTCTGTGAGCACCACTGGGCACAGGTGCATCCCGCCAAGTCACGCACCCGCGCTGCCGCGTTGGGTTGGCTGGTGGCGCGCCTCGACTCGCTCTTCTCGCACAACCTGTCTCTTGTCGACCAGTTGCCGTTGTTCCGGGCGCTGCATGAACACCTCGTGCGCCTTGATGAGTTGTTGAACGAGCATCTGGGCAGCGACGCCCCGTTGTTGTTGCCGAGCCGGCGTCAACTGGCGGAGCGCCTGGCGCGTGCCACCCAGGGCGGTGAGGAGCCGGCGGGCATCGCGGGTGTCATTGCCCAGGTCAGGCAGGCGAGCACGCAACTGTTCAAGCCTGAATCGCCCATCAACAACGAAAAGGATGCCCACAAAGCGCTGCGCGCCTTACAGGAACAGGCCCGAACGTTATGTAGCTGGTGGTTGCGCCACAATGCCACCGACCTGCGGGCCTTGCGTCTGGGGCGCACCCTGGCCTGGCTGAGCCTCGTCAACTATCCCGATGCCAACAGCGAAGGGGTGACGGCATTGCGCCCGCCGGCTCCCGACAAGCTCAAGCGTTGCCAGGATCGTCTCGGTCATGGCCATCACGCCGAGCTGTTGCTTGAGCTCGAGGCCAGCCTGGCGGGCGCACTGTTCTGGTTTGATGGCCTGCGCATGGTCTGGGAATGCCTTGAAGCCCTGCACGCAAGCCAGGCAATGACTGAGCTGGAAATGAGCTTCGCGCTGTTATTGCAACGTTTGCCGAACCTTCCTGAATTGCGCTTCGACGACGGTACGCCGTTTGCGGCCCCCGCGACCTGTGAGTGGATCACGCTCCACGTGATTCGCCACCTGCACAAACCCGAGCCTTTCACCGCTGTCGCCGATGTCGGCAGCGAACCCTGGGAAGCCGCCTTGCAGGCGGCCATGCCGAGCTTGCGCAAGGAGGGGCTCAAGGCAGCAGTGGGCCTGCTCAAGCAGGGTTTGCAGAGCGCGTGCAGTGACCGCGCGCGCTTTCATTGGCGACTGGCGCTGGCCAGGTTGTGCATACGGGCGGGCAAGCCTGACCTGGGCAGGATTCAACTGGAACAGCTGGACCTCGAATTACAGCGCGCGGGCCTGGACCGCTGGGAGCCGGAACTGGCCCTGCACGTCGGCAGGCTTTTGTATCGCTGCTATGACCTGTTGCCACAAAGCCACGCCGTGCGCGAAAGCAGGGAGGCCACGCACCGCCGGCTGTGCCATTTCGATCTGGCAGCGGTACTCGAATAAAAAATCATCAAAAGGAGTAACACCATGGCCAAAGACGGTTCGGTAGCACCCAAGGAACGTATCAATATCACCTTCAAACCCGCCGTTGGTGGTGCGCAGGAGGAAGTCGAGCTGCCGTTGAAACTGCTGGCGCTGGGGGATTTTTCACAACGCGAAGACCCGCGCAAGCTTGAGGACCGCAAGCCTATCGGCATCGACAGGAACAGCTTCGACGAGGTGTTGGCCAAACAGGCCCTGAACTTGACATTGAGCGTGCCCAATCGCCTGCAGGAAGACGCTGACGTCGACGATCTGGCGATCCAGGTGCGGATCAACTCGATGAAGGATTTCAACCCCGCCAATCTGGTCGAGCAGATACCGCAACTGCAAAAGCTGATGGTGCTGCGAGAGGCATTGGTGGCGCTCAAGGGGCCGCTGGGCAACACCCCGAGCTTTCGCAAAGCCATTGAGCAGGCACTGGCCGATGACGACTCCCGTGCTCGGGTACTGGCCGAGTTGGGGCTGAGCAACGCTGATGCCGAACCTATTCAGTAAAAGGACACTGACACCATGACAACTCCCCAGCATGACCCGCAGCCCCTGCCAAAAACCGCCGACGAGTGCAGCATTCTCGACAACATCATTGCCCAGACGTTACTCAGTGCCGATGACGAGGCGTACAGCATTGCCAAGCGCGGTGTGTCGGCGTTTATCGAGGAACTGGTCAAGCCCCACAACCGCGAAGAACCGGTCAAGAAACGGCTGGTCGACCGGATGATCGCCGAGATCGATGCCAAGCTCAGCCGGCAGATGGACGAGATTCTGCACCACCCGGACTTCCAGGCCCTGGAGGCGGCCTGGCGCGGGCTGCAGCTGCTGGTCGAGCGCACCAACTTTCGTGAGAACATCAAGATAGAGCTGTTGAATGTCTCGCGGCAGGACCTGCTGGACGATTTCGAGGATTCCCCGGAAGTTACCCAGTCGGGGCTCTACAAGCACATCTACAGTGCGGAATACGGCCAGTTTGGCGGACAGCCGGTAGGGGCGATCATCGCCAACTACTTCCTGTCGCCCAGCGCGCCTGATGTAAAACTCATGCAATACGTAGCTGCTGTTGCCGGTATGGCTCACGCCCCGTTCATCGCGGCGGCCGGGCCAGGTTTCTTTGGTCTGGAAAGCTTTACCGGCCTGCCTGACCTCAAGGATCTGCGGGATCATTTCGAAGGCCCTCAGTTTGCCAAGTGGCAGAGTTTTCGCCAGAGCGAAGACGCTCGGTACATCGGCCTCACGGTCCCGCGCTTTTTGCTGCGCACGCCGTACGACCCCCTCGAATGCCCGGTCAAAACCTTTGCCTACCAGGAGACTGTGGTCAACAGCCACGAACACTACCTGTGGGGCAATACGGCCTACGCCTTCGCTACACGCCTGACCGACAGCTTCGCGCGTTTTCGCTGGTGCCCCAACATCATCGGCCCCCAGAGTGGGGGAGCGGTCGACGACCTGCCGTTGCATCACTTCCAGAGCATGGGCGAGATTGAAACCAAGATTCCTACCGAGGTACTGGTTTCGGACCGGCGCGAATATGAGTTGGCGCAGGAAGGGTTCATCGCCCTGACCATGCGCAAGGGCAGTGACAACGCGGCCTTCTTTTCCGCCAGCTCCGTGCAGAAACCCAAGACGTTCGGCATCAGCGAGGAGGGCAAGGCAGCCGAACTGAACTACCGGCTGGGTACCCAGTTGCCTTACATGATGGTGGTCAATCGCCTGGCCCACTACCTCAAGGTTCTGCAGCGTGAACAATTGGGCTCGTGGAAGGAACGGACCGACCTGGAGTTGGAACTCAATAAGTGGATTCGCCAGTACGTGGCGGATCAGGAGAACCCCAGTGCGCAAGTGCGCGGGCGGCGTCCACTGCGCGCAGCGCGCATTGTCGTCAGCGATGTCGAGGGGGACCCGGGCTGGTACCGCGTCAGCTTGAGCGTACGGCCGCATTTCAAGTACATGGGGGCGGACTTCACCTTGTCCCTGGTCGGCAAGCTCGATAAAGAATGAGTCGAAGCCAGGGTATGCGCCACTGCAGAAGCCTCTTCGAACGCCTTGAGCCCGACGCCTGCGCCAGTGTGTGCCGCGTGACGTCCGTCGCCGCGCATTTGACGAAAATGCTCAGCACCCGCGCAGGCAGTGTCCAGACATTGCCGGATTACGGCTTGCCTGATCTCAATGATATGCGGCTCAGCCTGCACGAATCCCTGACGCAGTCGCGGCTGCTGATCGAGCGCTTCATCCAGGCCTACGAGCCTCGGCTGGTGAATGTACGCGTCAGGGTGCTGCCCCGCGTGTACGAAACGTTGGCATTGGCATTTGCCATTGACGCCGGACTGCTCATTGACGGTGGCACCCAATCTGTCGTGTTCCATGCGCGTCTGGCGGATGCAGGGCAAGTGGAGGTCTGCGCAGATGGCCTTTAACCGTTATTTTCAAAGCGAACTCAGTGCCCTGCGGCAACTCGGGCGGCGCTTCTCCGAGCGCAACCCGGCCCTGGCACCGTTTCTCGCCGAGTCCGGTGAGGACCCGGATGTGGAGCGTCTGCTGGAGGGCTTTGCATTCCTGACCGCGCGCCTGCGTCAGAAGCTGGATGACGAGCTGCCTGAGCTGACGCATTCCTTGATGCATCTGTTATGGCCCAACTACATGCGGCCGATGCCTGCCATGAGCATCCTGCAATTTGACCCGTTGAAGTGCGCCGGCCCCAGTGTTCGAGTGGCACGGGATACCGCCGTGGAAAGCCTGCCGATCAAAGGCGAACGTTGCCGTTTCAAAACCTGCTATGCCACCGAGGTCATGCCGTTGCAACTGCGTAGCCTGGACTACACCTGCCAGGGCGCAGTGGACTGGTTGGACCTGCGCCTGACCATGAGCGCAGCGGGCAATTTCAGTGCGTTGGCATTCGATTCGTTGCGCCTGCACCTGGCCGGAGACCGCTCTGTCAGCCAAGGCCTGTACCTGGGCCTGTTGCGTCATCTGCACAGCATTGAGCTGCAGTTGTTGGACCAGGACGGTTCGCCGGTCAACGGAATCGATGATCAGCCTGCCACGCTACGGCTCAGCGCCGGCCAGGTCCGGCCGGTGGGTTTCGCAGAGGAACACGCGCTGATTCCCTACCCGCAAAACACCTTTTGTGGTTATCGCCACCTGCAGGAGTATTTCACGTTTCCCGAGAAGTACCTGTTTGTCGATATCGAAGGGTTGGCTGCCCTCCATCGGTTTCCCCAGGAGGTGCTCAAACAGGCGCACGGCATGCTGTTGCGCTTCGAGCTACGCGGCCAGGGCCGTGCGCTTGGGCGTCCCACCCTGGACAACGTGAAGCTGTACTGCACGCCGATCGTCAACCTGTTCAATCACGATGCGATACCCATTCGGCTGGACGGAAAACAGGACGAATACCTCCTGTTGCCCGGGGAGTACTCCCCGGCGAATGCCGGTGTGTTTTCGGTTGATCGTGTTACAGGATGGCGCCCCGGTGGCCTGGGGCATCAGACGTACGTGCCCTTTGAGTCGTTCGAGCATGACGGCGACCTGCAGACTACGGGGGCGCCCCCCAGCTTCAGCATTCGTCAACGGCCTTCGGTACAGCATGACGGGCCGGCTACCTGGATAAGGTTTGACGGCCGCCGCGAGCAGGGCCCGGAAACCCTGTCAATCGAGCTGACATGTACCAATGCCGGGCTGCCGCGACAGTTGCGGGCCGGTGAAATCAACCAGCCCGGCGAGCACACCCCGGAGTCGTTGACGTTTGGCAATATCTGCGCGCCGACCGCGAGTTTTGCGCCGCCGCTGGACCAGGATTATCTCTGGAAGCTGATCAGCAACATGTCGCTCAACTATCTGTCGTTGACCGATATCAACGCGCTGAAGGTGATTCTCGAAACCTACGACCTGCCGCGCTATCACGATCGACAGGCGCTGAACATCAGCCGGAAAAAGCTGGGCGCGCTGCGCTCGATCCAGCATGAAGCGGTTGACCGCTTGCACCGTGGCCTGCCGATTCGCGGATTGCGGGTGGACCTGACGGTGGACCCCCTGGGGTTTGCCGGCCAGGGCGATCTGTTTGTGTTCGCTTCGGTTCTCAATCAGTTCTTTGCGCTGTACGCCAGCCTCAATTCCTATCACGAGTTGCGAGTTATCAGCACACAAGGAGACGTGTACCTATGGCCGTTCCAGATGGGTCAGCAACCCCTGCTTTGACTCGGCTTTGCCGTGTTATCCGCGAATACACGCTGTTCCAGGCGGTGGTGCAGGTGGTCGCGCGCTTACGCCAAGCCCATCCACGGCTGGATGAGGATGCGCTGTACGACCTGCTGGAGTTCCAGGCCAATCCGGGCCTGGGGTTTGCGACACACGATATTGACCGCGTGGAGTTTTTCATGGACCACGAGACGTTGCGGGCGCGCCTGCGCATCAATGTACTGGGGCTGTTCGGCGCCGGTTCACCATTGCCCGCGTTTTACGCTGAGCAGGCATTGGCGGAACGCGCGGGTGGCAATCCCACACGGGATTTCCTCGACATATTCCACCACCGATTGCACCGCCTGATGTTACCGATCTGGCGCAAATACCGTTACCCGGCCTGTTTCCAACAGGGCGCCAGTGATGGGTTTTCGCAGCAGATGTTTGCGCTGATCGGCCTCGGCAGCCACGCGATACGGGGTGCCTCGCGTCTCGATTGCAAGCGCTTGTTGCCTTACCTCGGGCTTCTGAGCCTGCGAACGCACTCGGCTGCGCTGATCGAGACCGTCCTGCGGTATTACTTCAAACATGCCTCGGTTTTCATCGAACAGTGGGTCGAGCGCACCGTGGACGTTGCGCCGTCGCAGTGCAATGACTTGGGCCGCGCCAACTGTGAGCTTGGCCAGGACCTGGTGCTGGGGCGCCGGATCGCTGACCGCAGCGGCAAGTTCAGGGTGCATATCACGGCGTTGGGTTGGCAGCGCTTTCACGATTTTCTCCCCACGGGAACGGCGCATGCCCCGGCGTGTTCGCTGGTGCGTCTGACCGCGCCGGACGCGCTGCAATTTGACCTGCGTCTGGTGCTGGCGCCCGGCGAAATCCGGGCGCTGCACATCGGCGCCGACAATGTGTGCCGCCTGGGTTGGACCAGTTGGCTGGAGCATGAACGAGCCGAGGGTGCGATCACACTCGCCGGGCATTTTCATTAAGGATCGATGAGCATGATTAATGTGGACCTGCAACAACTGATCCGCACGTTGACGGACCAGACCCGCCGTGACCTGACGCGTGCCGCCGAGCGCTGCATGACGAGAGGCGGCCATGAAGTGTTAGTGGAGGATCTGCTCCTGGCCTTGCTCGAGCATCCCGCCGGGCTGATGGCCAGGGCGTTGTCCGATGCCGGCGTTGCCGTGGGCGAACTGCAGGCGGCCTTGCAGCCCAGGAGTGAGCAGAGTGCTACACGCAACCCGGTATTCGCCCAGGCCTTGGTGCTGTGGTTACAACAAGCGCTGGTCATTGCTCACGCGCAATTGGGTCAACGTTTCGTCGATCACGGCGCGCTGTTGCTGGCACTTTTACAGCACCCGCTGGAACATGCGGGCAGCGGGTATTACGCCGTGCTCAGCCGCCTGGACACGGGCAGGCTGCAGGATTTCCTGAAGAGCCGGCCCTGCGAGAATCAGCCGATTGCCAACGAGTCGCTGTTGCAGCGCTTTACCCAGGACCTCACCCGGCAGGCTCGTGAGGGCCGGATAGACCCCGTGCTGTGTCGTGAGCGTGAAATACGCCAGTTGATCGATATTCTGCTGCGGCGGCGTAAGAACAACCCGATTCTGGTGGGGGAGGCCGGGGTGGGGAAAACGGCAATCGTCGAAGGACTTGCGTTGCAGATCGTCGCATTGCAAGTGCCCGAGGCCCTTAAAGCAGTGCGCGTGCTGGCCCTTGATATGGGCCTTCTGCAAGCAGGGGCCGGCCTCAAGGGCGAGTTCGAGCGACGTCTCAAAGGGGTAATTGATGAAGTGAACGCATCGCCGCAGCCGGTGATCCTGTTTATCGATGAAGCCCATACCCTGGTTGGCGCCGGCGGCCAGCCGGGAGGCCTGGACGCCGCCAACCTGCTCAAGCCGGCGCTGGCTCGCGGCGCACTGCGTACGATTGCCGCCACCACCTGGTCGGAATACAAGCGCTACATCGAAAAGGACCCGGCCCTGGCGCGGCGCTTCCAGCCGGTACTGGTCGAGGAACCCGGTGTCGAACAGGCGGTAACGATTCTGCGGGGACTGGTGCCTGTCTATGAAGCGAGTCATGGCGTGTATGTGCGTGATGATGCAGTGGTCGCGGCCGCTCGCATGAGCGCACGCTATCTTGCAGGCCGACAGCTGCCGGACAAGGCAGTTGACGTGCTGGACACCGCCTGTGCCAGTGTTCGCGCGCGTCAGGCCATGCCGCCACAGGCATTGCAGGCGGTACGCGCCGAACTGATCGAGGGTCAGCGGCAGGCGCGGGCGCTGGGTCGAGACGCCGAACTCGGTTTGCCGGTGGACACACAGGCCTTGCTGGCGTTGAAGCTGCGCCTGGAAACCCTCGAGCACGAGTGCCTGGCACTTGAGCGGCAATGGCTTGAGCTGGGTGAGCAACCGTTGGCCAAACCTGAGGTGTGCCCGCGTGGCATAGCGCACGTCATCAGCGCGTGGACCGGTATTCCCACTGAGCAGCTGGCTTTCGAACCCAATGAAAAAGTCCTGGGTTTTGCCGAGGCTTTGCGCGCGCGCGTGCTCGGGCAGGAACACGCCGTGCAGGCCCTGGATCGTGCCTTGCGCGCGGTCGCTGCCGGGATCGACAAGGTCGATGCGCCTGTCGGGGTGTTTCTGCTGGTGGGGCCAAGCGGCGTCGGCAAGACCGAAACGGCACTGGCGCTGGCCGATCTCTTGTACGGCGGTGAGCAGTTCGTCACCACGATCAATATGTCGGAATACCAGGAGATACACGCGCTTTCCCGACTGATCGGCGCGCCACCGGGTTATGTCGGTTATGGCGAGGGCGGCGTATTGACCGAAGCCGTACGCCAGCGTCCCTATTCGGTGGTGCTGCTCGACGAGGTGGAGAAAGCCGACCCGCAGGTTTTGAACCTGTTTTACCAGGTCTTCGACAAAGGCCGTGCCAATGATGGCGAAGGGCGGGAAATCGACTTTCGCAATACCGTGCTGCTGATGACGTCCAACCTGGCAAGCGACTGTATCAACGCGCTTTGCGCAGACGGTCAACGACCTGATCCCCAGGTGCTGCAAGACGCGATCTACCCGGTACTGCGTGCCCACTTCAAGCCCGCCTTGCTCGCCCGCATGCGTGTCGTACCGTACTACCCGATTGGGGAAAAGGTGCTGCACGAGGTGGCCGCACTCAAACTGGCGAGCCTTGGCCAGCGGCTGCAGCAACGCCAACTGGCGTTCACCTGGTCGCCGGGATTGGTTGCGCACATGGCCGAGCGTTGCGCTGATGGTGACAGCGGTGCGCGGTACATCGACCAGTGGATCGAGCGGCATTTGTTGCCGCAGATGGTGGATGGCCTGCTCGGCGCCATGGCCGCGGACGCACCGCTTGCCTCGGTGCATGCCCGATTGGATGACAACGGCCAGCCCGTCTGTGAGTTCAGCCAATGACCGAAAAAAGCCTTGAGCAACTGCCTGACCCGCTTGCCCATGCCAGCGCCATGCTCGACTGGTTCACACGAATCGGCCTGGACACTGACGTCGCTTCATTGCCCGGTGTGTGCGTTTCGGCAGCGGCCCACATGAGCGGCTGTGAACTGAGCCAGTTGTACCGGCTCGATGAAGAAACCGGCCGGCTCGATCTGATCGCCCAGCACCTGAGCGCGACACCCTCGCTGGTGGTTGCGGCTGCAGCTATCGATCTGCGGCAGGTGCCGTTGCTGCGCGACACCGTGAACCAGGGCGTTGCCGTCCATGTGAATGACGGGCAGCACAGCCCCTACGACACGACTTTCTTGCCAGTGCTCGCGTCACCCTGGCGCGCCCTGTTGAGTGTGCCGCTGTTCAACCGCCTCAACGCAGTCGCGGGCGTGCTGCTATGCGCCGCTCAACGCCCGGCGCCGTTACAGGGGTACGGGTGCTCGCTGGGCCGGTTCGGCAGCTTCGCCTTGCACCAATTGGCCCTGTTGCGCAGCCTGCGGTGGGTGCCGGCTGTTGCACCGCAAGGGCCCGAAAAGTCGCTGGCCGACACTTATGGCCTGATTGGCGGCAGCACAGCAATGGCGCAGACCTGCCAATTGATCGGCAAGGTGCTGCATACCCCTTATACCGTCCTGCTGCGGGGCGAAACCGGTACCGGCAAGGAAGTGGTGGCTCGGGCCATCCACCTGGCAGGGCCGCGCGCGGCCAAGGCATTTGTGGTGCAGAACTGCGCAGCGTTCCCGGAAGGCTTGCTGGAGAGTGAGCTGTTCGGCTACCGAAAAGGCGCGTTCACCGGTGCCGAGCGCAACTATGCCGGGCTGTTCGACGCCGCGCATGGCGGCACGCTACTACTGGATGAAATCGGCGACATGCCGCTGTCCCTGCAAGCAAAGCTATTGCGGGTATTGCAGGAAGGCGAGGTTCGCCCATTGGGCGCCAGTGCCGCGCACAAGGTTGATGTGCGCATCATCGCGGCCACCCACCGCGACCTGGCTGCAATGGTCACCGCAGGAAGCTTTCGCGAAGACCTTTATTACCGGCTTGCCCAGTTCCCCATCCAGTTGCCGGCCTTGCGTGAGCGGGATGGAGATGTGCTGCAACTGGCACGGCATTTCGCCGCCAAAGCGTGCGCAAGCCTGGGGAGGGCGCCTGTGCAGTGGTCCAATATCGCCCTTGATCAACTGTCGAGTCATCCCTTTCCCGGCAACGTGCGTGAACTCAAGTGCCTGGTGGAGCGAGCCGTGCTGTTGTGTGACGACAACGTGATTCTGCCGGTGCACCTGTCGCTGCCCCAGGCGGTGGCGAGCGCCGTTGATGATGTAACGCTGCGCCAGCGTATGGAGCGGGTAGAGCGGGTGTTCCTGCTCGATTGCCTGCATAAGAATCGTGGCAACCGAACCCGTACCGCACGGGAACTGGGGGTTGCACGGCGCACGCTGCTGTACCGGCTTGCGCGCTTGAACATTGCCTGCGGCGATGCCGGCGTGCCTATTCACCGAGGAGAAACCTGATGCTTGATCGTCCCCGACACTTCGTCGTGCTTGTGCTGTGTCTGCTCGGCGGTTGTAACGCCAACTACGTATTCGATGACGCCCAATACCGGCCTTTGGGTGAGCCTCAGGCGGTCATCCGTGGCCGCTGAACAGAGGAGGGAGCCTGACCATGCAACTCGTGTTTGAAGTCAGTGAGGCCGCAGGCGCCAGTTCGGCGTCCACGGTGCGCAAGGTTTTTGACGGCGTCGGCGGCGTGATTGGCCGTGGCTCCGGCTGTGACTGGGTAATCCACGATCCCAGTCGCTTGCTCTCCAGCCACCATGCCCTGGTGGGGTGCCGGGAAGGACGTTACTTTCTCACCGATATCAGCAGCAACGGTATCGGCATGCCAGGCAGTGGCGAACGACTGCGCAAGGGGCAGGCGCGCTTGATCGAGGATGGCGATGTGTTCGAACTGGGCATGTTGTCTGTACGCGCGCGGTTGATGGAACCCGCTCAACCCTTCGACGAGCAGCCGATCAGCACGGGGGCACCGATTCCCGATGACGCGTTCCTGGGGCTGGACCCGTTGCAGGCGCTGGACCTCGAGCACCAGCGGCATAATGCCTCGGATGAGCTGGCGGCGTTGAGTACAGGTGTTGGCGAACTCGGCGCGTGGGCGGATCGGTATGCCGCAGACCGTGAACATGTCGCGATACCGCGCCGGGTCGAGCCCGTCAGAGAGATGCCGGCGGTTGAGCCGGTCGCGATGGCAGCCTCGCCCGACGAGGTCTTCTGGATCGCGTTCGCAGCCGCGCTTGGGCTGGACCTGGGCAGGCTTGACAGCGCTGCCCGAGAAGCGCTGGCAATCAAGGTGGCGCGCTTGTTTCGGCTGGAGGTCGAACGGCTGCAAAGCAGCCTGCGCACCTGTGAGCAATTGCAGGGCGAACTGGCAACGCTGCCTGCCGACGCGTTGCGCACCGCCCACAACCCCTTGCACAGCTGTATCGATACCGACGCGGCGTTAACCGCGATATTGGACATGGCGCAAGTGGCCCCGTTGTCTGGCGAACAGGCGATCGCCCAGGCGCACCGGGCGCTGCAAGTGCATCAAGTCGCGTTGCTGAGTGCCTGTCGAAGTGCGTTGCGTAACGCTCGTGCCGCTTTTGCTCCAGGCCATTTACTGGCCTGCGCCGAATTTCAGGAAGCAGCCCCCCGATGGAGTTCTGACGGCGCGCGCTGGCGGGCATACCTGCGTCACTACCGGCGCCTGGTGGCGGATGGGCAGTTCGACGAACGACCGCTGGGCAGCGACTTCGCCAGGGCCTATGAGGAACAGGTGCGCCTGATCTCAACCCTGCACAACGATTATCCAGGATGACGTTCATGTATCGAGCCGCGCTCACATCGCTGTCGCTCATGCTCGGCCTGTTGGCTGGCTGCAGCGCCCTATCGCCGTTCTCGACGTTGACCAAACTGGACCTGGTACTGAGCGCCAATGAGCGCGTCAACCCGGATCTTCAGGGTCGACCCTCGCCGGTCGTGCTGCAGTTGATTGAACTGCGCCATGGCGTTGCCTTTGAGAATGCCGACTTCTTCAGCCTGTATGACAACGCCGAGCAGGTTTTGCCGAAGGACTGGGTGAGCAGTGAGGAAGTTGAACTGCGCCCGGGCGATAGACAGGCACTCAAGTTGAGGGTCGAGCCAAACAGTCATTTTGTCGGCGTTCTGGCGGCCTATCGCGACTTGCCGCACGTTCAGTGGCGACTGCTCGTTCCGCTCACCGCCCGGCAATTGAACCGTGCCGAGCTGGTGCTGGACCAGGACGGAATCCGGCTTGCCGACCCGCGTTCCGACAAGGAGGTGCAGTGATATGCACGCACATAAAGTCATATGGCAGGAAGGCATGCTGTTGCGGCCACAGCACTTGCAGCACAACGACCGGCATTACCAGCAACAGCTCAACCAGACGCGTCTGCTGGGCCCTGATGCCTGGGGATTCCTCACGCTGGAGTTCGATGTGCAGTACCTCAACCTGGGCAAGCTGGTGGTCACTCAAGCCAGCGGTGTGTTGCCGGACGGCACTCTGTTCGACCACGGTACCGCCATGGAACCGCTGGTATTACAGGTGCCCGCCAATGCCGGGGAACAAGCCGTTTACCTGGCGCTGTTACTGGCGACCGACAATCAGATTGAAGCCCGTCAACCGGAGCAGGGCGATGTCCTGGCGCGCTACCTCAGCTGTGAAGTGGAGGTGGGCGACTCGAATGCCGGGACCGGCTCGCGTTGTCTGATTCACTGCGCGCGGCCTGACCTGCGTCTCCTGCTGGGTGAGCGGCAGCGGGAACAGGGTTACGTCACACTCAAGGTTGCACAGGTGCTGGAGTCTACCGACGCGCGGGGCGTGCGCCTGGACGCGGAGTTCGTGCCTACGTTCATGTTTATGCAGGACCGCGGGTATGTCGCTTCTTGTCTCAAGGAGGTGGTCGGCTTGCTGGCGTCGCGGGGCGATGCCATCGCCGCGCGGATCAGGGGGGAGAGCACCGCCGCCGGCACTCAGGTGGGCGATTTTCTGATGCTGCAAGTCATCAATCGTACCGAGCTTGCGCTGCGTCACTGCTTGAGCCAGGCCCGGGTTCGCCCTGAAACGGTGTTTGCTGCACTGCTGGCCCTGCTCGGCGAGTTATCAACGTTCGCCAGCGATAGCAGGCGCGCTGAGCTGGACGTGCAGTACCGGCACGCCGACCAGGGGGCAAGCTTCCGTGGGCTGATGGACGCGGTGCGTGGGGTGCTGTCGGTCGTGCTGGAACAACACTCTATCGAGTTGACGTTGCAACAACGTCAGTACGGCGTACTGGTTTGCCCGGTAAGCGACTTGAAATTGCTGGGCACTGCGACGTTCATCCTGGCGGCCTCCGCGCAGTCTGATTCGGAGCAATTACGCCAACGCCTGCCAGCGCATCTGAAAATCGGCCCCGTTGAGCGCATACGCGAGCTGGTCAACCTGCATCTGGCGGGGATCAAGGTCAAGCCACTGCCCGTAGCGCCGCGCCAGATTCCGTTTCATGCCGGCAAGACGTATTTCATGCTGGACATGAGTGCCCGCGACATCGCACAGCTGCAGCAGTCGGGTGGGTTCGCGTTCCATGTGGGGGGCGAATTCTCCGGGCTTGAGTTGACCTTTTGGGCCATCAGGAATTGAACGCTATGGACAGTGAATATTCGCAGGATGAAAAGACCGTCCTGCTCGACCGCGACGGCCCTGGGCCCGCACAAGGGCCACTCACGCAGTTCCCTTCGCCGCCACGCTACGAACAGTTACAGGATCGGATGATCTATGCGAGCCAGGCATTGGACGCACACAGCTTCACGACAACGCTCAACCCGTTGGTAGTCGCGGCTTGGGAGCTATTGTCGCAAGTGGTCCGGCTCAAGGGCTGCTCCGGTCGTGAAAACCTCGTCACGGTCAACGATCGATTGTCATCAGCGGTGACTCAATTCGAAACCCGTGCGCTGCAGGGAGGTGTTGAAAACGCTCAGGTCATGTCTGCGCGCTACGTGTTGTGCAGCCTGATTGACGAGGCCGTCGTCACCACGGCGTGGGGCGCCCGAAGCGACTGGTCGAAGATGAGTCTGTTGAGCCGCTTTCACCACGAGACGTTTGGCGGCGAGAAGGTCTTCCAGTTGCTCGAACGCCTGGCGCGTGACCCGATAAAAAACGTGGCGATGCTTGAGTTGGGGTACCTGTGCCTGTCCCTGGGGTTCGAAGGAAAGTTTCGCGTGATGGAGCGGGGGATGCTGCATCTGGAGGCCGTTCGCGATGGCCTGTATCGACAGATCCGGCAGGTGCGTGGCAACCCGTCGTCGGCGCCGGTCTTGCCGGCCGGGCAGGGGCGCGCGCGAAGCAGGCGCATACGCGTCATCCCTGCTCGCTGGTGTGTTGCCTTCACGCTGTGCTGTTTGCTCGCGATGTACGCGGGCTTCTGCTGGGTGTTGGAGCGAGAAAGGGCGAACGCGCTGCAGCCTCTTCAACTTTCGGCGTCGGAGCTTACCCGGACGCCCTTGTAAAAAAACGCAGGGAGCAATGAATGAACGCATTTTTCAAGGGCGTGGGCGCCGTGCTGGGCAGAGTCTGGGTTTGGAGCCTGATACTGGTGCTTTGCTGCGCTGTGCTGGTGTGGTGTGTCGGGCCACTGCTGGCTGTGGACGACCACCGGTTCTGGCAGGGCGCGACTGCCCGCCTGGTCACCATCAGCGTTTTGTTACTGCTGTGGGGATTGGCGATGGTCATGGCGGATGGGCGACGCGCCGCCGCACGCGAAACGCCGGATTCGCCCGCGAGTCAACCTGCGCTGGCGGCGGTGGAGGAGGAGCGCAAGTACGTCCATGGCCGTTTCAGGGAAGCGCTGCACCGGTTGAAAACGTCCCCTCGCTATGCAGAGCGTAATGCGCGCTGGCGCTATGACTTGCCCTGGTATTTGGTGATCGGTGAACCCCGCAGTGGCAAGACCCGGCTGTTGGAAGCCGCCGGGTTGCGGTCACCGCTCGATCAGATGGACACGGGCAGCAGCGCACAGTGTGACTGGTACTTTGCCGACGACGCTGTGCTCATCGACACGCCAGGGCGCTATCTGCTTCAACCCGACCGTTCGGTGGATGTCGCCGGCTGGACCACACTGTTGAACAGGCTGAGGTGGCGGCACCGAGTGCGTCCGCTCAACGGCGTGGTGGTGACGCTCTCGGCGGACAGCCTTCTGAACGCTAACGAGCACGACCTGGAGCAATCGGCACGCCACGTGCGTTCACGCCTGCAGGAGATCCAGCAGGTGCTGCATGTGGATGTACCTGTCTACCTGGTGTTGACCCAGGCTGATCGACTGTCGGGGTTCACCGAGTACTTCGACTCACCCTCGGCGGACGATGTCGACGCGGTGCTGGGCCAGCCGCTGGAGGCTGACAAGGCGGGCAATGACATGACCCGGGTTCGCCAGGCGTTCGAGCAGTTGCTGCAACGTTTGCACACTGAATTGATCGAGCGATTGCACCAGGAACGCGATGTCGAGCGTCGCAGGCAGATGCTTGAGCTTCCCCGGCAGGCGGCGCGAATGGGCGAGCAGTTGTGCCTGTTCATCGAGTGGGTGTTCGGTGCCCATCGCGACCAGCGCAGCAACGGTTTCCGCGGGTTCTACCTGACCAGTGCCAGTGACAGGCGCAGCTATTTCGTGCAGGGGCTGTTCAGTCGGGTGATTTTTGCCGAGGCGGATCTGGCCGCGTTGCAGAGCCGCGAGCGACAGCGCATCTGGCGGCGCAACGGCTTGCTGGGGAGTGCCGCTGCGCTGGTTCTGGCGTGTGCCGGTGGGCTGTGGATGCACAGTTACGCGATCAACCAGCAGCGTTTGGCTCGGATCGCTGCACTCAGCGCACCCGTTGCCCCGGGTAGCGATGAAACCTTGACGACTCTGGCGCTGCTGGACGCGCGCTGGGCGGCAACCCGGGTGTTTCCCCCCGCAGGCGACACTGCGCTGATTGAGCGTGCCGGCCTGTATCAAGGCGAGGTCAGCCGTCCATGGGTGACGCGCGCCTATGAGCAGGCGTTGCAGCAGCGACTGCTGGGCCGCACCGCGGCCCTGCTGGAAGAGCAGGTACGCGCCAGCCTCGGCGACAGGGAACGCCTGCTCGACAACCTGCGTGCGTACCTGATGCTCAATCTGCGCGAGCGGCGTGATACCGCGTGGCTGGCGCAGCATATGACGAGCTATTGGTCGCTGCGGTTTGCCGGTGATATGCCGGTACAGACGCGCCTGAATGAACATTGGGCGCGACTGCTCGAACAGCCGTTTTCAGCACCGCTCAATGACGAGCTGGTGGCCCAGGCGCGTGCCGCGCTGCGGGGAGAGTCATTGGCCGATGTGGTGTATCGAGTGCTGCGCGAACAATCGCGCGACCTGGAGCCGTTGCGTCTGGCCGAGGGCAAGGTATTTGCGGCCATCGAGCCCTCTGTTCCCGGCTTCTACACCAAAAGGTATGTGCAGTATTTCGAGACCCAGGGCCCCAGGCTGGTGAACGCCATCGCCCAGGATAATTGGGTCCTGGGGGAAGGCACTGACTTGAGCGCCGAGGATTTGCGCCGTCTGATGACCGAACTGCAACAGCGCTACTTCAGCGAATACGCCCAGGCCTGGAGTGGCGTGCTCGGGCGTGTCAGGCTGTTGCCAACCGACAGCCTTCGCGGGGATGCCGAACGGCTCGCGGGGCTGACCTCGGCGCAATCGCCGGTACTGCTGTTATTGCAGCAGCTTCGTGAGAACACCCGTTTACTGCCTGGCCTGGAGTTGCCGACCACCGCGGCCCAGCCGGCAGGTGCGTTGGGCGCCATTGCCAAGGCCGCGTCGGCGCAGGGGCAGGCAAGCCTGGGCGACTCGGCGCGCCGGGCGTTGCAGCGGCGGTTTGAACCGCTGCATCAATTGCTGGACGAGCAGCAGAATCCCGGCGCCGAGCTGGCCCGGGGGTTGGGCCTGCTCGACCAATTGCACCTGCAATTGGCGGCGCTGAACCGTGAGGGTTCGCCTGAGCAGGCGGCTTTTTTACGGGCAAAGCGGCGCATGGACGGCCAGCAGGACGTGCTGGGCGAATTGCGTGAAACGGCCGCCCGTCTGCCGCTTCCGCTGGCAGGGTGGTTCGAAGGGATTGCCGAAGAAACCTGGCGCCATGTGCTGGACCAGGCCTACGCCCACGTCAATCAGCACTACCAGAGCGAGGTGCAGGGTCTTTACGCCAGGACGATTCGCCAACGGTATCCGTTCACTGCCCACGCCACGAGTGATGTGGCCCTTGAGGATTTTCGCGAGTTTTTCAAACCCCAGGGTGTCCTGGCGCGTTTTTACGAGGCGTACCTGCGTTCTTTTGTCAGCGCCGATGGCACGCGCTACCGGTTACGCGGACTGGACGGGCAGGGTTTACCCATCTCGCGCTCGCTGCTGGATCAACTGACGAAAGCCCAGCTTATCCGGCGTGGCTTCTTCACCGAGGAGCAGGGCGAGCTGGCCGTGCGTTTTACCCTGGCGCCCTACAGTCTGGATCAGTCGGTCAACCGCGCGACTTTGCGCTTGGGTGGACAGCAGCTGGAATACCGGCACGGCCCGATCATCCCCATGGCGTTTCGCTGGCCCATCGAAGCGGACAACGGTCGTGCCAGCCTCGTGCTGGAGAGAGGCGCCGAACTGCGGCCCCTGGGTATCGAGAAGAACACCGGCGCCTGGTCGTTGTTCCGGTTTTTCGACCTGCTGCACCGAGAGCCGGCCACCGGCGGCAACGCGCAGATCGTCAAGGCCGACCTGGCCGGGCTGCGCGCCCATTACCTGCTGGCGAGCCAGCGAACACCCAGCCCATTTGAAATGGACACGTGGCGCACCTTTCGCCTGCCGGAGCAACTGTGAGCCCCACATGGCGCAGTGCCGGGCGTACACAGCGCGGGCAATCACGGCCGCGTAATGAGGATGCCTTGCTCGATTGCCCTCAGCTGGGCTGTTGGGCCGTGGCGGACGGCATGGGCGGGCACCGGCACGGCGATGTCGCCAGCCAGTGGGTGATCGGCAGCCTGGCTGCGTTGCCCGCGCGGGGCAGTCTTGATCAGCGGGTCGATGCGGTCCGGCAGAGCTTGCAGGGTGTCAATCAGCGGCTGGCGAATGCGCGGCAGGCGCCAGGGGCATCCGGCAATGCCGTGACAGGCAGCACGGTGGTGACGCTATTGCTGGAGCACGGGCGTGCGGCGTGTGTGTGGGCGGGGGACAGCCGCTGTTATTTGTGGCGCGAGCAGACCCTGTACCAGCTGTCCCGGGATCATTCGCTGTTGCAGCGTCTTATGGACGAGCGTCGGCTGAGTGCAACCCAGGCTCGCGCTCACCCTGATGCCAGAGCCTTGACCCGTGCGGTTGGCGGGCACTCGCCCTTGCGGTTGGAGGTGCTGGAGCTCAGGACCCGCCCCGGCGATGTATTTTTACTGTGCAGCGATGGTCTCTACCAGGCCCTCAGCCATGCCGAACTGGGCCGGGCGTTGAGCGCGGGCGGGCCGCGACAGGTCGTGGACAGATTGTTCGCCAGCGCGCTGCACACTCCGGCGCGCGACGACCTGACCGCCGTGGTGGTGCAGTCATGAAGACAGGATCGACTCCGGTGTTGCTGGTCGGGCGCTACCACCTTGAGCACGTCTTGGGCCGGGGTGGAATGGGCGTGGTGTACCGCGCGCGCGATCTGTTGCAGGAGCAGTTCGGCGAACCTTGTTCGGGTGTGGCGCTCAAGCTGCTGGACGAGTCTTTATCGGCGTGCCCGGATGCCCATGTATTGCTGCACAGCGAGTTTGCGTTGTCTCGTCGCCTGCGCCACGAACACGTAGTGAGGATGTATTCGTTTGAGGTCGATACCTGCAGCCAGATCGCGTTTTTCACCATGGAGCTGCTGCATGGCATGACGCTTGACCGCTTGCTGCTGGAATGTCCCGACGGACTGCCCTGGTCCGAACTGCAACCGATTGCCCTGCAACTGCTGGATGCGTTGGCTTACGCCCATCAACACAACGTGCTGCATGGCGATATCAAACCGGCCAATGTCATCGTGGGAGAAGAGGGCGTGCGCCTGTTCGATTTCGGCCTGGGGCAGTCCATTGTGCAAACCACGGCGGACTTGCCGAGTGTGAGTCGCAGCCGCTTGAATGCCTGGACTCGCGCCTATGCAGCGCCTGAGTTACTCGCCGGTGGCACGTTGACGCCCGCGGCCGACCTGTATGGCGTGGCGTGTGTTCTGTATGAGCTGGCCCAGGGGCGTCGCCGTGACGATCACCCCCCGGGCCACACACTGTCACGGCCCAGGCAGTGGCCCCGGCGTTGCTGGCCGGCACTGCACACCGCGTTGGCAGCGGACCCGCAACGGCGGACCCTGACGGTGGCCGAATTGCGCGAGGCCATCGGTTGCAAGCGGCCTCGCTGGTACGGCTGGCCGCCGCGTCAGCCGCTCAAGTCATGCAGTTGGCAGTAGTCGGCCCAGCTCATGCCGGCCATCTGTGCGACTTCCTTATGCACCTCAAGGCGCTGGGCTTCGAAGGCTTCGCTGTTTTCGGTCGTCAGCTTGAGGGTCAGCTCCCAGGCGAACAGGCCTTCGCGCTCGGCCTGCGCCTCGAATGCTTCGTATAGACGTTCGGTACGATACTGCGCCACGCTTTCCCCCCTGGCTTGGGCGGCCAGGGGGTTGAGGCTGTCCAGCTCGGCGGCCACGTCCGGGTGTTCGCGCAGGAACCGGTCCAGTGCGCGTTGATAGTTATCGCCAGGTGCCGACAACGCCAGGCCCTCAGTGAGAGGGATGGGTGTCGACGTCGGGCGCGTGCCGACCGACGTGACGCCGAGCGCGCTTGCGCGACCTGCGCTGGATCCAGCGCTGCACCGGTGCCAATAAAAAGAACATCAGGTAGGCGACGAGCACCAACGCCAGGTCTATCCAGGTTTCCGCGACGGGCCCGGTAAACAGTTCGATGACATTCTTGATCACAAATAACAGCACCACACTGCACGACCACAACAGGATGGTGACGAACAGAGGACGCATGGGGCTGGACTGCTTATCGTGCATGGTAAAGCTCTCTCCTTTGTGCCTGCTTTCATCCAGGCCGTATTCCCTGAGTAGACACCCGGCGTTAGCCAGGTTGTAACATCCTTCGACACACGGAAAGCTGCGGATGATACCGACTCAGGCAGGATTAGGGAGCGGTACACGTCAGAAAGTTCGATTTTTTATGTGGGTATTTTCCTGTGCCTCCGAGTTTTTCGCCGAAAGCGCCAGTGGCGATGGCAAAAAGCTTTCGCTCCGAGCACAAGGGCGTGTAGCGTTGACGCGTATTCCGGCGCTGATCTCCAGAACCCGTGAATACGGGCAGAGGGAGGCTCATGGCGCAAACGCTGTTCAAACTTTTCCTTACCCAGCGCCTGGCGGCCCTGGCCAGTATCGAGTCGTTGCGTGCGATTCGCGAGGGATTGTTGTGGATCCTGCCTTGCCTGCTGGTCTCCGCCGGTTTCCTTATCCTGTCCGAATGCGCCAGGATGCTCGGTTTCAGCCCTCAGACCGCCAGCTTCCTGGCAGGTCTGCATGACCGCATCAGCGCGGTCATCCCGCTGCTGGTCGCCGCCTCCATCGGTTACATGCTAGCCATTCAGCACCGCCTGCCACAGCTGCCGATCGCCTTCTTGTGCCTTACCCATGTGGTGGTGGCCACGTTTCTGTTGCGTGAATACCCTCGAGCGTCGGCCACCTTTCTGTTGTTCATTGCCATCGCGTCGCCGCTGATCAATGTGCCCGCCGTTGCCTGGCTGCACCGTTTTCGTTGGACACGCCTGGTCCATGAAGACCTGATCGGACACAACCTCAAAGGCACGATCAACATGGTGCTGCCTGGCGCGATCAGCGTGTTGGCATGGGTGGTGGTGCTGTCGTTGCTGCTGCAGATCCCCTACGTGGCGCAGTGGCAGGGGCCGCAGGTACTCAATGCGTTACAGGCGCCCTATGGCAGCGGTTTGTTCGTGACCTTGATGAACTCGCTGTTGTGGTTTTTTGGCATTCACGGTGTGTACGCCCTGCAGCCGCTGTTCGATGTGCTGGATCAGGCCGTGACGCTCAACGCTGCGGCGCTGGCTGCGGGGGAGCCGGTGCGGTACCTGCTCAACAGTGGCCTGTTGGGCAGCTTCGCGTTTATCGGCGGGTCGGGCAGCGCATTGTGCCTGCTCCTGGCTATCCTGCTGTTTTCCAGGAGCCGGTCCATGCGGTTGCTGGCGATGGCCAGTTTGCCGCTGTCGTTATTCAATGTCAGCGAAGTGCTGTTGTTCGGTTTGCCGATCATCCTCAACCCGCGCTTGTTCATCCCGTTTCTATTGGTGCCGGCGTTGAACGCGATGGTGGCGTTGGCAGTGGTGCAATTGGGCTGGGTGTCACCGGCAGTGGCCAGCGTGCCGTTTACCGCGCCGGTGTTGCTCAATGCCTACCTCAGTACCCATGGCGACGTCGCCGCCGTGGTGCTGCAGATCGTGCTGACGGGCCTGGGCACGCTGGTGTATGCGCCTTATGTACGGGCGATTCATCGCCAGGCCAGTGAGGGCGGCACGGTGTACCTCAAGTCACTGGACATGACCTTTCGCGGCCTTGAGGAGAAAGGCCGGTTGCTGGAGTTCGACCCGATCCTGGCTTCCCATCGCACCCTGGCCCGCCAGGCCATTGAGCTGAGCCGCATCCAGCAGATCAGCGACTACGATTTCTACCTTGAGTTCCAGCCCCAAGTCTCCACCCGTACCGGCCTGTGCACCGGCTGCGAGGCCTTGATGCGGGCTCGGGACGCCCAGGGCACGGTGCATTCGCCCTGGGAGTTCCTGCAATGGCTGGCGCAGGCGCGGTTGATGCCCGACGTGGACGTGTGGGTGGCGTCCCAGGCCGTGCGCCAACATCAAAAGTGGAAGAAGGCCGGGTTTGAATTGCCCATCACCATTAATGTGTCCAGCTTCACGCTCAAGGACGCGGCCTATGGTGATCGCCTGGTGGAGATTCTCGCCCAGGCCCACGGCTCGGTGTCGGTGGAGATCACTGAAGACGCGCTGGTCAGCGATATCCAGGCCGCCCGTCAGACCATTGGCAAACTGCAGGCGTTGGGGGCCAAGGTGTATATCGATGATTTTGGCACCGGGTTTTCGGCGTTGAGTTACCTGCACCAGTTTCCGGTCGATTTCATCAAGATCGATCGCAGCTTCGTGGTCGCCCAGCACGATCCCAAGGGCGCGCAGGTACTGACGGGCATGCTGCGTTTCTGCGAGGCATTGAACCTGGGCGTGGTGGTGGAAGGGGTCGAGACCGCCGAGCAACTGGCGTTCCTGAATACGGGAGCCGAGTTGTTTATTCAGGGATGGTATTTCAGCAGGGCGTTGCCGGGGGATGAGGTGCCGCAGTTTGTGCGCGAGCGCGCCGCGTTGGCTTGATCAGGTGGGCAAGGCGCCCGGTTTGAATGTGGGAGCGGGTGGGCTCCCACATTTTCACGCCGCCTAGGCGGCCTCGTAGGCCCGGTTGGTCTGTTCAATCTCCTCGACCAGCCCATCGATCCCCTGCAGCCGGGCACGATTGTCATGATCCCATGGGTGAAAACCCGGTTTGAAATAGTGCAGCCATGGCCGCAGCATGCGGGGAAACACGCCCTTGGGGCCATACAGAAACTTGAGCATGCGCCAGCACCCCTTCACCAGCCCTCCCGACTTGCGGTCGGCAATCAGCAGGCGCACGTGGAAGTCGAACACCACCAGCCAAAAAAGCACCGTGGTGAACAGCATGGTGCCGGTGCGCAGCAAGTAGCGCCCGGGCCCAGGCTTGATCACCGTGTTCCATACATCAAAGGCCACTGCCTTATGTTCGGTTTCTTCCAGGGCGTGCCAATACCACATCTGCCGGTAGCCCTTGAGTGAATCGCCAAACCGCGACGGGTCGCTCAGCAGGATCTCCGCGAGCATCGCGGTGTAGTGCTCAAGGGCGATGGTCACCGCCAGATTGAATGAGGGTGGCAGGTGTTTCTTCTGCAAATCCAGGAAAAATTTCAGGCGCCGGTCGAGGCGGTGCGCAGGCAGGCCCGCTGCTTGCAGCAGCTCGTTGTAGGCCACGTGTTCACGGCTGTGCATGGCCTCCTGGCCGATGAAGCCCTGGATTTCCTTCTTCAGGTCCGGATCGTCGATGCGGGTGCGGTAATGGCGCACGCTGTCCATGAAAAACAGCTCGCCCTGGGGAAACAGCAGCGACAGGGCATTGAAAAAGTGTGTCACGAACGGGCCTTGCTCATGCCAGTTGGTGATGCGCCCGGCGGGCAGGGCGAAGCGGATATCACGGCGAATGGGCAACATGGGGCGTACTCCTGTTCAGAGGCGAGGCTCGTCGTTGGTTTCAAACACGGGCGTGCGCGGTTTGGGGACCATGCGCTTGCTGGCAAACACCACCAGCGCTTGATAGGCCGCCGGCAGGCAACGGGCGAGCAGGTCGAGGAAATAGGCATCGCGGCCGATCAGTACGCGGCGCTTGTTTTTGCGCACGCCGTGCAGGATGACTTTGGCGGCCTGGTCGGCGTCGGTGATAAACAGTTTTTCGAAATCGGCGCGCGCCTGTTGTTCGCTGTGGATCAGAAAGCCGGTCATGTTCGCGTCGATACGGCTGCTGCGGCAGATATCGGTGCGAATCCCGCCGGGATGCACGCACGTGGCCGAGACGCCGCAGCGTTGCAGGTCCAGCTCCTGGCGCAGCGCTTCGGTAAAGCCGCGCACCGCGAATTTGCTGGCGTTGTAGCCGCTCATGCCTGGCTGGGCGAACAGGCCGAATACGCTCGAGGTGTTGACGATATGCCCGTCGCCGCTGGCCTTCAGGTAAGGCAGGAACGCCTTGGTGCCGTGCACCACCCCCCAGAAATTGATGCCGACGATCCACTCAAGGTCGGCATAGTCCACGCCTTCCACGGTGCTCGACAGCGCCACGCCGGCATTGTTGAAGACCAGGTTGACCTGGCCGTGCTCGGCCGCACAGCGCGCCGCCCACTCCAGCATGGCTTGGCGGTCTGCTACATCCAGCACCTGGGTGGTGACGGTCACCGGCGACAGGGTCGAGGTCCTGATCAAGTCCAGGGTCTGCTCAAGCCCCTGGCTGTTCTTGTCGGCCAGGGCCAGGTGGCAGCCTTCCCGTGCCAGGGCCAGGGCCAATGCGCGGCCCATGCCGGAGGCCGCTCCCGTGATCGCCGCCACGCGGCCGTTGAATGACTTCATGACAGGCTGCCTTCTGTGGCGCAATGAGGGGTTGGCTGCGCACGCGGCACCGATGCCGCCGGCGCCTGGCTGACCAGGTAGTCCTTGAGCGCAAAATGCCGGGTGATCTGCTTGAAGCGCCACGTCGAGCCGGGCCACAGCGTGGTGTTCCTGCCGGTGCGCGGGTCGAGGTACCAGCTGCGGCAGCCGCCGGTGTTCCAGATAGTGCGCTTGAGCTTGCCTTGCAATTGCTCGTTGTAGGCCTGCTCCACGGCAGGTTTGACGTCCACCACGCTGATGCGCTGGCGCTGCATCTGTTGCAACGCGCCAAGGATGTAGGTGACCTGGGCCTCGATCATCAGGATCATCGAGTTGTGCCCCAGGCCCGTGTTGGGCCCGACGATCAGGAACAGGTTGGGATAGCCCGGCACCGTGGTGCCCTTGTAGGCGTGGGCACCGTCCTGCCAGGTGTCCATCAGGTCGACGCCGTTGCGCCCGATGATGCAGTCACGGGGCAGGGGATCGGCGGCCTGGAACCCGGTGCCGAAGATCAGGCAATCGGCGGGGTGCTTGATGCCGTCGGCGGTGATCACGCCATCGGCTTCGATGCGCAGCACGTTGCCGGTCACCACCTCGACGTTACTGCGTGACAGCGCCGGGTAGTAGTCGTTGGAGATCAGCACACGCTTGCAGCCGATGGTGTAGTCCGGTGTCAGGACTTTGCGCAGGGAAGGGCGGGCCACCTGGCTGCGCAGGTGGCGCAGGGCGATTTTCTGCACCATCTTCATCAAGCGCGGGTGCAGGGCAAAGCCCACCACGCGGCCTTCCAGTGCCCAATAAAAGGCGCCGCGCACCAGCCGTTGGGTAAACGGCACATGCTTGAACAGCCAGCGTTCGGTACGGGTGATCGGCCGGTCGGGCTTGGGCATGATCCAGGGCGGTGTGCGCTGGAACAGGTCCAGGTGCGCCACGTGCGGTGCAATCTGCGGCACGAACTGAATGGCGCTGGCGCCGGTGCCGATCACCGCGACGCGTTTGCCTTTCAGGCTGTAGTCATGGTCCCACTGCTGCGAATGGAAACGCTTGCCCTTGAAACTCTCCAGCCCGGGGATGTCCGGCAGTGCCGGGCGCGACAGCCCGCCCATGCCCGACACCAGCACGCGCGCACTGACCTGGCGGCCGTCGCTGAACGTCAGTTGCCAGCGCTGTTGCTGCTCATCGAACACCGCCCGCTGCAAACCCATGCCGAAGCGCAGGTACGGCGCCAGCTCGAAACGCTGCGCGCAGTGCTCCAGGTAAGCGCGAATCTCCGCCTGCGGAGCAAATTGGCGCGTCCAGTCGGGGTTGGGTGCGAAGGAAAACGAATAGACGTGGGACTGCACATCACAGGCACAGCCGGGGTAGTGATTGTCACGCCATGTGCCGCCCAGGCTGTCGGCCTGCTCGGCGACAAAGAAATCGGTGAACCCGGCTTCCTTGAGTTTGATCGCCATGCACAGGCCGGCGAAGCCTGAGCCGATGATCGCGATGTCGACGTTGTCACTGTGGGCATTCATAGGTTGTCCTTTGTGGGCATCGGATGTGCTCCCGTTTTTGTTGTGTGTTTTAGATAGAACACCATTGCAAAGAAAAATTGAATTAATTATTTTAAAAAAAGATTTTAAATAATCTACCTGAAAATTTCGCCGCCGCCAGGGTCTTGTTCGATACATGCGACTTGTCCGACAGACGCGCATAGAGGTTGGCCCCAAGGTAGGGACGAAAGTTGAGGCCTCGATCAATCCCGGTCAGGTCGCCAGCAGCAGGGAAGCAGAGGACCGAGCTATGGCTGTCGAGTGGGTTGTCGCTGCGGGTGTGGTAATAGGCGCAAGCGCTGCGTTGTGGGCGTTCAGTGCGTGGATGACACGGCGCATCGAAACGGCTGTTCCGATCAATGGGCGCTTTGTCGAGGTGGATGGCGAGCGCTTTCACTATGTAGAAGAAGGCGCAGGCCCGGCGCTGGTGATGATCCACGGGCTGATGGGCAGCAGTCGCAACCTGACCTATGCGTTATCCGGTCAGTTGCGCGAGCATTTTCGCGTTATCAGCGTAGACCGGCCAGGCTCGGGCTACTCCACCCGGCAGCGCGGCACGGCGGCGGATCTGCCGGCCCAGGCGCGCCAGATGGCCGCCTTCATCAACACCCTCAAGCTGGACAGGCCGCTGGTGCTTGGGCATTCCCTGGGCGGAGCGATTGCCCTGGCCTTGGCCCTCGATCATCCCCACGCGGTATCGGGCTTGATTCTGGTGGCGCCCTTGACCCATCCCCAGCGCATGTTGCCGTTGGTATTCCTGTCATTGGCGGTGCGCCCCGCCTGGCTGTGTCGCTGGATGTCGCGCACCTTGACCATGCCTATAGGCCTGCTGACCCAGGGCACGGTGGTCAAGGGCGTGTTCGCCCCCGATGCCGCCCCGCCGGACTTCGCCACGCGCGGCGGTGGCCTGCTGGGGATGCGTCCCGACAACTTCTACGCGGCGTCCACCGAGATCAATCGGGTCAACGATCACTTACCGGACATGGTCACGCGCTACCCGCAGCTGACGCTGCCCATCGGCCTCATCTATGGCACGCGTGACAAGGTGCTCGATTTTCAAAAGCATGGCCAGGGCCTGGCCAGCAGGGTGCCTGGGCTGAAGCTGCAGGTCGTGGAAGACCGTGGGCACATGCTGCCGATTACCGCCACCGAGCGTGTGGTGGCACTGGTCGAGCAGGTCGCCAAGCGGGTTCGACCGGTACAAACCGCCACCGTGTTGCATCCTTCGTTCGCCGTGGCGAGCAAATAATCGTGCCATTTCATTCGCGGTTCCAGCGCGTCAATGCTTGCCCTAGACACCTGGCCGACGGTCTGAAAAAGCGACTGTACGGTCACGGAAAAAAGGTCTGGATAAACTAGTTGACGACCTAACGATTCCGCGCTATTTATTTAAAAAAATTATTTCAATGTGTAATTTGAAACAGTTTTTGAAATGCCTAAGAGCGAATAAAATAATGAAAAGAACGCCTTTTATCGCATGGTTGATGTCTCGCAGCGTTCAGCGCTGCGCCACTGCCTTTTCTGCCTTCGGATGCCTTCGGAGGTTGCCATGAACCCTGCTCTGAGTGTTCCAGGCGTGTGGGCCGACGGCAAGCGCTACCTCTGGTGGCTCGGTATCATGCCGCTGGCAACCCCATTGCTCTCGGGTGCCCTGGCGATCGGCACCGGCATCCAGCAACTGTGGTGGGTCGGTGTGCTGGTCATCTTCGGCGTGATCCCCTTGATCGACGGCCTGCTGGGTGAGGATGTCAGCAACCCGCCCGAATCCGCCGTCAGCCATCTCGAATCCCAAACCTATTACCGTTGGATCGTCTACACCGGCGTGCTGTTTGTGATCGCCTCGGTAGTCATCACCGGTTGGCTCGCCGCCGGCGGCATTGACTGGATCATCGGCGGCGGGTTGCTGCGGGCCACCGCGATGCTCGACCCGTCAAGCGGGTTGGCGAAAGCCGTAGCGTTCATCACCTCTCGCACCGAGTTGCACGGCCAGGTCAGTGGCTTCACTTATCTGGGCATGGCGATGTCTACCGGCGCGGCCACCGGTATCGCGATCAACACCGCCCACGAACTGGGCCACAAGCCCAAGCCACTGGAAGTGTTCCTGGCCAAGGTAACCCTGGCGCCGACTTTCTACGGCCACTTCTACACCGAACACAACCGCGGCCACCACGTACGCGTCGCCACCCCGGAAGACCCGGCCAGCTCGCGCCTGGGTGAAAGTTTCTGGGCTTTCCTGCCGCGTTCGGTGTGGTTCAGCGCACGCTCGGCGTGGAACCTGGAGCGCGAACGCCTGCGCAAACTCGGGCTACCGGTCTGGCACTGGAAGAACGCCGTGCTCAGCGCCTGGATGTACAGCGTGCTGCTCTGGGGCGCAATGATTGCCTGGCTGGGCGTGGCAGTGATCCCGTTTCTGATTATCCAGGGCATCTACGGTTTCTCGTTGCTTGAAGTGGTCAATTACGTCGAGCACTACGGCCTCAAACGGCAGAAATTGCCCAACGGTCGTTATGAGCGCTGTTCGCCGCGTCACTCCTGGAACAGCAACCGGATTGTGACCAATATCTTTTTGTTCCAGTTACAACGGCATTCCGATCACCATGCCAATCCAACCCGCAGTTATCAGTCGCTGCGCCACTTTGATGAATCACCGCAACTTCCGTACGGCTACGCAAGCATGATTGTCTGGGCGTACGTGCCTTACTTGTGGCGCCGACGGATGGACCACCGGGTATTGAATCATTATGCCGGCGATATAACCTTGACCAATCTTCAGCCGTCAAAGCGTTTGAAGTATCTGGAGAAGTACAGCGGCGATGCCAAGCCGTTTTAATTTGAAATAAAAAACGCGTTTTCAAAGGATATTTCGATAAGGATTTCTACGTCGATGGTTTGTTAGTTTAGTTGCAAGGCGGTTGTTTACCCGAACGAAAAATAATTTCAAGGGAAGGGCGTAAACATGCAAGTAACTCCTATAACTATAAAGCTCACCGTTAACTTCGTATTGGCTGCGCTGGGCCTGATCGGCTGTCACCAGGCACAGGCCGCCCGTATCGAACCTGCCGGTAGTGCGTTTACAGCCCAGGGCCCGATCAGCTTTTCCAAAGGCGCGTTGATCAGTGCCGACTGCACCATCAAGGTGGCCGGCAAGGTGGCGGCCGATGGGACATCCGTCAATATCGACAAGGTGGCGTTCGATGGCGGACTCAAGTGCAGCCGGGTCGAAGCTATTAACTTGCCCTGGATCTTGATTGCAAAGGATACAAAAAGCGGCTCGATGTCGAAGATCAGCGTGGATGTGCATGCCTTCGGCCTGGGCGGCAAGTGCGGTCCTTCTACCGCAGTCGGTACGTGGGATAACGCCACCGGCAAGTTGCAGGCTGCCAATGTACCGATTGGTGATGACTGCATCATTAAAACGGTGTCAATCAAGATGCCGCCTGATTTCAAAGTCGTTGAATAAGGTTGTCGGATTTAACTGAATTTGGCTGGAATACGAAGCTCTGCAGTTTTAACCGTGGCTTCGTGTTCATGGTCATTACCCCAGGCGAATAATTCGCCATTACATGTGAGGCAAAATAATGAAAAGCTTGAAAACCCTCGTTTGTGCAACTTCGTTCGCCCTGAGCCTTGGTGCAGTGTCGGTGGCCAACGCTGCCACTATCGCGCCTGCCGGCACGGCGTTCTCCACATCGGGCTCGATTACCGTTACCTCGCCCGCGTCCCTGAACCTGCCGGTGACCTGCAACATCGCCTTCACCGGTTCCGTCGCGGCGGATGGCTCGAGCGCTTCGATCACCGGCGCAACGGTCAACGGTTCCAACTCGCTGTGTGGCGTACCCAAGTTGTTGGGCCTGCCGTGGACATTGAACGTGGCAAGCGGTGGCCCTGATGCCTTCAACGGTACGGTGTCGGGCGTGAATTTCCAGATTCTCAACAATTGCTCCGCTTCGCCTGTGACCATCAATGTCGGCTTCAATAACTCCACCAACCAGTTGAAGGTGCCAAGCACACAAACCGTTGGTAACTGCAAAATTACCGCTCTGACCGCTACACCAAGCCCGGCCTTTACCGTTACCCCATAAAGGCCGTGAGCGTTTGACGTGATGATCACACGTTGAAACACGCCAGTGCCTCGCAAGGGGCACTGGCTGCGGGAGGCCAGGTCGGGACAACCGATCTCGGAGGATAAAAACAATAAGGAGTGGAGCATGAATAATAAAAAGCAACAGGCGCGTACGTTGTTGAGCCTGGCAATTCTCGGCGGCCTTATCACGGCAACGGGACCCGCACACGCTGGCGGTTTCAGCACGCCGACCTTCGGTGCTCCCGGGTGGGGGCGCGCCTTCGGGGGTGGCTCACTGTTCCAGAATGATCCTTCCGCGGCCTACAACAACCCGGCCGGCATGGCGTTCATCGACCATACGATTTCTCAATTTACCGTTGATTACGCGCGCATCAACGTTAAATACAAGGGCACGGCCACGGACTACGCGGGCAACGCACCTGCGGCGGTCGACCCTACGGATTTGAGTTCCACGCCGCGCACCGGCGATGGTGGGCAAGGCGGGTTTACCGCCTGGTTGCCAACCGGTTTCATGGTGATACCGATCAACGACCGTTTTGCATTCGGGCTGAGTCAGGTGGTGCCGATGGGTGCGCGCACCACGTGGGATCAAGACTGGATCGGTCGCGACTTTGCCGTCGATACGCGCATTGAAACGGTGGGTGTCACAGGCTCCCTGTCGTTCAAGGTCAATGACCAGTTCTCGGTGGGTGGCGGTGCCATCGTCCAGCACACCAAAGGTTTTGTAAGCCAGAATCTGGACCTGTATTCCGCAGCCGCCCTGTCGCCGGCGATCGGTCTCCCGTTCCCTTCCGGAGTCGGCTCCTCGCTGATGCGGGTCAAGGTGGACAACACCTCGGTCGGCTGGTTTGCCGGTGTGGTCTGGAAGCCTACCCAATTCGATACCCTGGGCCTGAATTACCACGCGAAAATCAAGAATAAGCTCGAAGGCAAGTACAACCTGTATGCCGACGAGGCGAACAAGTCACTGATCGAAGGCGGCCTGCCGGCGCTGGCTTATCCGGGACTGGACCTCAACGTCAACGGCGCCAAGGCTTCGACACAACTGGACGTGCCCGCCAACGCCTCCATCGACTGGGTGCACCAGTTCAATGATCGCCTCACCCTGGGCGCCAGCGTCACGTGGACCCAATGGTCGTCGTTCAAGGCGCTGACATTGAAGTCCGAGGGCACGCAGCTCGTGTCGATTCCCTATAACTACAAGGATGCCTGGATGGTGTCGCTGGGTGGCGATTACAAATTCACCGACGACTTCACCTTCCGCGCCGGTGTCGCCACCGACCAGACGCCCACCCGCAACTCTACGCGTGACCCGCGTATCCCTGACGGAGACCGGATATTCGCCTCCCTGGGCTTTGGCTACAACATCCGCGCGATTCCCGGTTTGAGCATCGACGGCGCCTACTCGCGGCAATTCGTCGAAAAGGCCAAGCTCAGGACGCACAACCAGGATCGCCTGGGCGGGGCAACCCTTGACGGTAAAGCCGACGCCAAGGGTGAGGTGGTCAGCCTTTCGGCGACCTACGCGTTTTGATCGGTTGATGGCGCGCGACCTGTGCTGGACAGGTCGCGCAGGCAGTGCTGATACAACCCGTTGATGACTTGACAGGCTGACCCGCTCAGCCCGTTATTTCTTCGCCAAAGCATTAAATAAAAATTTCAAAACAAAATTTGAATTTGTCTTTCCAAGTTTGTAGTGTGGACCTGAGCCGTCGCTCAATCCGAGCGGCCGCAGGTGTCACGCCCTGGATCAAGTAGAGGTATCCCATGGTTATCTGGTCATTGGTGGGTTTCGCCGCAGCGATTGCCCTGGCGTATCGACAAGCCGCCGCCACCCTGTGGCTGGGCGCTGGCCTGGTATGGCTGGCGGCTGGTTATCTGTTTAACGCAGTAGCCGCATTCGGCATCACCGTCGCGGCGGTGCTTGTGCTGCTCCCGGCCCTGGTGCTGGCGATCAAACCCCTGCGCCGTGTGCTGTTGACCAACAAGGCCCTGGGGCTGTTTCGTACGATCATGCCGGCGATGTCCGATACCGAACGTGCGGCGATTGAATCCGGCACCGTGTGGTGGGACGCCGAGCTGTTCAGCGGCAAGCCTGACTGGCAGCGCCTGTTGCAAGCCGCACCGGCCAGCCTGAGTGCCGAAGAGCAGGCGTTCCTCGACAACGAAGTGGAAACCCTGTGCGACATCGCCAATGACTGGGAAACCACGCAAGTGTGGCAGGACATGTCCCCCGAGGGCTGGCAGTACACCAAGGGCGCGGGCTTTCTCGGCATGATCATTCCCAAGCAGTACGGCGGCAAGGGCTTCTCCCACTATGCGCACTCCCAAGTGGTGATGAAGTTGTCGACCCGCTGCTCGGCGGCGGCCATTTCGGTGATGGTGCCCAACTCCCTGGGCCCCGCCGAACTGTTGCTGCATTACGGCACCGACGCCCAGCGCAACTACTACCTGCCGCGTCTGGCGCGGGGCGAGGACATCCCGTGCTTTGCGCTGACCAGCCCGTATGCCGGCTCCGACGCAGGCGCAATTCCCGACGTGGGCATCGTGTGTAAAGGCCTGCACGAAGGTGAGCAGGTGCTGGGGTTCAAGGTGACCTGGGACAAGCGCTACATCACCCTCGGCCCGATTGCCACGGTGCTGGGCCTGGCGTTCCGTGCCGAAGACCCGGACGGTCTGCTCGGTGCCGCCGGTTCCCTGGGCATTACCTGCGCGTTGATTCCCACCTCCCATCCGGGCGTGAACAGCGGTCGGCGCCATTGGCCGTTGAATGCGGTGTTCCAGAACGGCCCGACCACCGGCAAGGATGTGTTCATTCCGCTGGAGTGGGTGATCGGCGGCCGCGAACAAGTCGGCAACGGCTGGCGCATGCTGATGGAATGCCTGGCGGCGGGCAGGGCGATTTCGCTGCCGTCGGCCAACGTCGGCCTGGGCAAGGTCGCCGTCCGTGGCACCACCGCCTACGCGGCGATGCGCAAGCAGTTCGGCCTGCCCATCGGCAAGTTCGAAGGGGTGCAGGCGCCCCTGGCGCGCATGGCCGGGCACCTGTATGCCTGTGACGCGGTGCGCAAGGTGTCGGTGGCGTCCCTGGATGCCGGTGAGAAACCTTCGGTGATCTCGGCCATTGCCAAATACCACGTCACCGAGCGCGCCCGCATGATCGTCAACGATGGCATGGACATCGTCGCCGGCAAGGGCATCTGCATGGGGCCCAACAACTTCCTGGCCCGTGCCTATCAGCAAAGCCCCATCGCCATCACGGTGGAAGGCGCGAACATCATGACCCGCTGCCTGATCATCTACGGCCAGGGCCTGATCCGCTGCCATCCCTATGTGTTCCGCGAGATGGAAGCGGCGCGCCAGCCGGATCGGCGCAAGGCACTGGAGGCGTTCGACAGCGCAATGTTCGGCCATGTGAGTTTTGTCCTGGCCAACACCGTGCGTGCGGCGGTGCATGCATTGACCGGTGGCCGGTTGATGTCTGCCCCGGCCAAGACCGACCCGGCGCTGGCGTCCTACTATCGTCAGGCCAATCGCCTGTCGGTGGTGCTGGCGCTGGTCTCGGACATTTCCATGGGCGTGCTGGGCGGTGCCCTCAAGCGCAAGGAAAGCATCACCGGGCGCCTGGGCGATATTCTTTCGCAGCTCTACATCCTGTCCTGCGTGCTCAAGCGCTTCGAGGATGACGGTCGGCCCCAGGCGGACCTGCCGCTGGTGCATTGGGCGGCCCAGGATGCCTTGCTGCGCGCCCATGAAGCCCTGGCTGAAGTGCTCGACAATTACCCCTCGAAAGTCGCTGCCGGGGTGCTGCGCGGTTTGAGCTTTCCGTTCGGCATTCCCTTGCATAAACCGTCGGATCGCCTGTTGGCCCAGGTCGCCGATGTGGTGCAGGTCCCCGGCGAGACCCGCGACCGGCTGCTGGCCAATTCCTACATCCCCCGGCCGGAAATCGACAAGCTGGCCTATGGCGAGCTGGGACTGCGCCTGTTGCCCCAGGTTGAGCTGATCGAGGCACGGCTCAAGCCCGCCATCAAGCAAGGCCTGCTGGAGCCGATGCCGATTTCCGCCGTGGCCTTTACCGACTGGCGCGTCAAGGCGCGGGCGCTGGATTTGATCAGCGACGACGAAGAGGCCTTGCTCGCACGCTATGTGGAATACGCCGACCACGCTATCCAGGTCGACGATTTCCCGCAGGACTTCGGTTTGCTGGAGGCCCTGCAACAGCGCAAGCAAGCACTGGAGCCCGCCGCCAAGCGTCGCGCCAGCCAAAGCGAAAATGCGTCGGTCAATTAACCCGAACGCGGCCCCAATGTGGGAGGGGGCTTGCCCCCGATGGCGGTCTACCTGGGGCATCTGTGGGGGCAGACACACCGCTATCGGGGGCAAGCCCCCTCCCACATTCGATCGGATTTACAAACAAGGATTTGTGTTGTGAGTGAGTGTCCCTATGAGTGACAGCTACCTTTCTTTCGTCAATTCCCCCTGGGGCCGTCGTCTGGCCCAGGCCGTCGGCTTGCCGCAACCTCTGCCCCTGCAACGCCACCGCAGTGGCCAGCAGGGGCTGGCCAACCCGGTGATCCTCGCCGGGGCAGGGCGCCTGGCGGAGCAGGTGCAGCGCATCTTCACCAGCACCGATACCGTCGCCGCCACCCCGGCCACTCTCAGGGCGCCGTCCACGGTGAAGGTGCAGGGCGCGGTTTTCGATGCCACCGGCGTGACCGACCCGCAGCACCTGGACGAGCTTTACCGGTTCTTTCACGCCAATGCCAAGCGCCTGGGCCAACACGCGCGGGTGGTGGTGCTCGGCACTGCGCCGGAACACTGCCAGGACTTGCCCCAGGCCGTCGCCCAGCGCGCGCTCGAAGGGTTGGCGCGCTCGCTGGCCAAGGAGCTGCGCCGGGCAATTACCGTGCAATTGATCTACGTGGCGCCCGGCGCCGAAGACGCGCTGGACAGCAGCCTGCGCTTCTTTCTGTCGCGTCGTTCGGCCTATGTGTCGGGGCAAGTGGTACGCCTGGAAAAACCGCTGGACGACGCGCTGAGTGTTAATTGGGACAGGCCGTTCGCCGGCCGGCGCGCCCTGGTCACGGGTGCCTCGCGGGGTATCGGCCTGGCCATTGCCCAGGTGTTGGCGCGCGACGGTGCCCATGTGGTGTGTGTCGACGTGCCCCAGGCCCAGCTGGCGCTGCAACAGGCCGCCGACAGTGTGAACGGCTCGGCGCTGCCCCTGGACATTACCGCCGCGGATGCCGCTGCGTTATTGCAGGCGCATGTCGGCCAGTACGGCGCCTTCGATGTGGTGGTGCACAACGCCGGGATTACCCGCGACAAGACCATCGCCAAAATGACCGAAGTTGCCTGGCGCAGTGTGCTGGCGGTCAACCTTGAAGCGCCGTTGCAGCTCAGTCAGGCGCTGCTGGATAACCAGGGCCTGAACCCTGGCGGGCGCATCGTGTGCGTGTCGTCGATTTCCGGGATTGCCGGCAACCTCGGGCAGAGCAACTACGCCACCTCCAAGGCCGGCGTGATCGGCCTGGTGCAGGGCCTGGCCCCGCAGGCGGCGGCGCGGCAGGTAACGGTGAATGCCGTGGCGCCAGGCTTTATCGAAACGCAGATGACCGCGAAAATCCCGCTGATGATCCGCGAAGCCGGGCGGCGCATGAATTCCCTGTCCCAGGGCGGGCAACCGATCGACGTGGCCGAGACCATCGCCTGGCTGGCTCATCCCGCTTCGGGTGGAATCACTGGCCAGGTAGTGCGGGTGTGCGGCCAAAGCCTGCTGGGAGCCTGAGCCATGGACTATGTAACGCAGATTATCGACCCGCCGCCCTCGCGCACTCGACTGTTGCTCGACGGCGTGCGCGGTTTGCGCAAACCCAAGCCCGACGCCGCGCCGCCATTGCCCAGGGAGCGCCTGGTGCGGCCGGCGGTGGAACTGTCGGGCGCCGCCATCACCGCCTATGGTCGCGCCTGTGGCTTTCGCCGCGAGCAGGGCGTGCCGCTGTCCTATCCCCATGTGCTGGCGTTCCCGCTGCACTTGATGCTGCTGACCCGCCCCAGCTTTCCGTACCCGGCCAGCGGCATGGTGCACCTGGCCAATCGCATTCGCCAGCATCAACGCTTGCATGAAGGTCAGGCGCTGCGCCTGGAAGTGTTTTGCGAACGTTGGGTTGCCCATCCCAAGGGGCAGGCGTTGAGCATCGCCACCCGTGCCTACGGCGCGGAGGCCCTGGTGTGGGAAAGCGACAGCCTGTACCTGCGCCGCGAGGTAAAAAATCCCGTCGGGGAGCTGTGGGTGGATGCACTGCCGTTGCAGGAAGAGGGCTTGCTGCGCACCCAGCGCTGGGTCTTGCCCGCCGACCTGGGGCGCCGCTTTGCCAAGGTCTCGGGAGACTTCAATCCGATCCATACATCGGTCATGGGCGCGAAGATTTTCGGCTTTCGCCGCGCCATCGCCCACGGCATGTGGACCCTGGGCCGGGCGCTGGCCGCCCAGCAGCCACCGGGTGGGCTGGACCGCGCCGAAGCCCATTGCGATTTCAAGTTGCCGATCTTCCTGCCCGGCCAGGTCGCCCTGTGGAGTCACCCTGTGACCGGCCCGCTGCGCGAGTTCGAAGTGCGCAGTGTCGCCGGCGACAAACCGCATATGCGCGGGTTGTTTATGTGGGATCAATCGCCTGGAATGAGAGCCTTGCATGAGTGAATACAGCTTCAATCCGCCCCCGAGCCGACGCGTGGCGATCATCGGCGGCAATCGCCTGCCGTTCGCCCGTTCCAACACCGTCTATGCCCATGAGACCAATCAGGACTTGCTGGTGGCCGCACTGCAGGGCCTGGTCGACCGCTACAACCTGCACGGCCAGTGCCTGGGTGAGTTCGCCGCCGGGGCGGTGATCAAGCATTCGCGCGATTTCAACCTGGCCCGTGAGTCACTGCTGTCGACCACATTGTCCGCGCAGACGCCCGCCTACGATGTGCAGCAAGCCTGCGGCACGGGCCTGGAAGCCGCGTTGCTGGTGGCCAATAAAATCGCCCTCGGCCAGATCGAAGTGGGCATAGCCGGGGGCGCCGATACCACCTCCGACGCGCCCATCGGCATCAATGAATCCCTGCGCCACACCTTGCTCGCGGCCAATCGGGCCAAGGGCCTGGGCGATAAACTCAAGACCCTGTTGAAGGTGCGTCCGTCGATGTTGTTCAAGCCGTTGCTGCCGCGCAATGGCGAGCCACGCACCGGCCTGTCCATGGGCGAGCACTGCGAGGAAATGGCCAAGCGTTGGCAGATCAAGCGCCTGGCCCAGGATGAGTTGACCCTTGCCAGTCATCAACGCCTCGACGCGGCCTATCAGCGCGGTTTCTTTGACGATCTGATCAGCCCCCATCGGGGCCTCGCACGGGACAACAACCTGCGCGCCGACATCAGCCTGGAAAAACTCGCCGGCCTGGCACCGGCCTTCGACCGCCACAACGGCACGCTCACCGCCGGCAACTCGACGCCCCTGACCGACGGCGCCTCGGTGGTGCTGCTCGCCAGTGAAGAGTGGGCCGCGGCCAATGGCTGGCCGGTGCTGGCCTACCTGCGCACCGGCGAAACGGCGGCGGTGAATTTCGTCGACGGCACCGAAGGCCTGCTGATGGCCCCGGCCTACGCCGTACCGCGCATGCTCAAACGCGAAGGCCTGGGCTTTGCCGACTTTGATTTCTTCGAGATCCACGAAGCCTTCGCCGCCCAGGTGCTGTGCACGCTCAAGGCCTGGGAAGACCCGGACTACTGCCGCGAGCGTCTGGGCCTGGACACGCCGCTGGGCGTTATCGACCGTAGCAAAATGAACGTCAACGGCGGCTCGCTGGGCTGCGGCCATCCGTTTGCCGCCACCGGTGGCCGGCAACTGGCGGCGCTGGCCAAGGCCATCCATGAGCGCGGTGGCGGTCGCGGGTTGATCTCGATCTGTGCGGCGGGCGGGTTGGGTATCACCGCCATCGTCGAAAAGTAGCCTCATCCACAACAACAATAAGGACACTGCCATGAACGCCATCAGCCTGGAACAGACCGAACGCATCTGGTTGAACGCCTACCTGCCCGGCGTGCCGGCGGACATCGATGCGGCCATCGAGGATTACCCCTCATTGCGCGAAGTGTTCCTGGAGCACCTGGAAAAATTCCGCGAGCGCGTGGCCTATGTCAGCATCGGCACGCCAATGACCTACGCCGATTGGAACACCCAGGGCCACGCCTTCGCCGCCTGGCTGCAGGGACAGGGGGTGAAGAAGGGCGACCGTGTCGCGCTGATGATGCCCAATTGCTTGCAGTACCCCATCTGCCTGCTGGGCACGATCCTGGCCGGCGCGGTGGTGGTCAACGTCAATCCGTTGTACACCGCCCATGAACTCAAGCACCTGCTCAAGGACAGCGGCGCAGAGACCGTGGTGATCTTCGAAAACTTCGCCCACACCCTGGAAAAAGTCGTGTCCGGCAGCAGCGTCAAGCGCGTGGTGGTGGCGGCCATCGGCGACCTGCTCGGCACCTTCAAGGGCGCGGCGATGAACTTCATCCTGCGCAGCGTGCAAAAGCAGGTGCCGGCCTTCAGGTTGCAAGGTTCGCTGCGTTTCAATCAGGTGCTCAAGCAGGGGCGGGCACTGATGTACCTGCCGGTCAGCCTGGACCGCGATGAGCTGGCCTTCCTGCAATACACCGGCGGCACCACCGGCGATGCCAAGGGCGTGATGCTCAGCCATCGCAATATCATCGCCAACCTGTTGCAGGCCAAGGCCTGGGTTGGCGACCAACTGGACCAGGACAAGCAGGAAACCAACGTGACCCTGCTGCCGCTGTACCACATCTTTTCCCTGACGGTGAACTGCCTGATGTTCATGTGCCTGGGTGGGCGCAATATCCTCATCGCCAATCCCCGGGACGTGAAACGCGTGCAGATGATCCTGCGCAAGGAGCGCTTCAACGGGATTGCCGGGGTCAACACGCTGTTTAACGGTTTGCTGCAGAACAAGGAATTCTGTGCGCGGGACTTTTCCGACCTGCGCCTGGTGATCGCCGGAGGCATGGCCACCCACACGGCCGTGGCCAAGCGTTGGAAAGAGGTCACCGGGCTGCCGATCGTTGAAGGCTACGGGCTGACCGAGTGCTCACCGGTGGTGAGCATCAGCCCCATCGACATTAACCGTATGCGCGAAATGGCGTTCACCGGCAGCATCGGCGTGCCGTTGCCGTCGACCTGGGTGCGCTTCATGCGTGAAGACGGTGAACTGGCCGAAGTCGGCGAGCCGGGCGAATTGCAGGTGCGCGGGCCGCAAGTGATGCAGGGCTACTGGAAGCGCCCGAAGGAAACCGCCGAAGTGCTGGACGCCGATGGCTGGTTGTCCACCGGTGATATCGGGGTGATGGATGAACGCGGTTACATTCGCCTGGTGGACCGCAAGAAGGACATGATCCTGGTCTCGGGCTTCAACGTGTACCCCAATGAAATCGAAGACGTGGTGGCGATGCACCCAGGGGTGGCGGAAGTGGCGGCGATTGGCGTGGAAGATGGCGTGACCGGCGAGCGGGTCAAGATCATCGTGGTACGCAAGGACCCCAAGCTGACCCAGGAGCAGATCCTCGCCCACTGCCGGGAATACCTGACTGGGTACAAAGTGCCCAGGTATGTGGAGTTTCGCACCACGGAGTTACCCAAAACCACCGTCGGCAAGGTGCTACGCCGAGCCCTGCGCTGATACTGAAGGTGACGCAGACCAAATGTGGGAGGGGGCAAGCCCCCTCCCACATTTTCAAACCGTGCCCACTTTTACCCAGCGCTCCTCATGAGCAGCCATCCGAATCGCCGTCGCCAACCGCTCCACCGCCCACGCCGCTTCAAAATCAGTGCCATCGCCACCTTGCCCCGCCAGCGCCATGATCAGCTCCTGTACCTCCAGCGTCTTAAGCTCGTTGTACCCCAACTGATGCCCCGCCGCCGGGCTGAACGCGGCATAACCGGGCAGGGCGGGGCCGGCGAGCAGACGCTGGAAACCGTCCTGGCCGACGCGGCACAGGCGCAGTTCGTTCAAGCGCTCCTGGTCGAACGCGAGCGTGCCCAGGGTGCCGCTGATTTCGAAACTCAGGTGGTTTTTGTAGCCGTGCTTGAGCCAACTGCTGCTGACCGTGCCGCGCGCGCCTTTAGCAAAGCGCAGCAGGGCGTGCACCTGGTCATCCACGGCGATGGATTTCAGCTCGAGGCTGCCTTTGAAGGCCGGCCGTTGCGCGTGGACGGTCTGGGTATCGGCGCACACGCTGACCACTTCGCCCACCAGATAATGGGCCATCGACAGCAAATGGCTGCCGAGGTCCGCCAGCGCGCCGCCCGCGTGTTCCACCTCACAGCGCCATGACCAGGGCGAGGCCGGATCGGCCATGAAGTCTTCGCTGAACTCGCCCTGGAAACTGATGATTTCGCCCAGCTCGCCGCTGGCAATCATCTGTCGCGCCAGTACGATCATCGGGTTGTGCTGGTAGTTGTAGCCGACGCGCGTCACCACCCCGGCCGCGCTGGCCGCGCGACGCATCGCATCGGCCTGTTGCAGGCTGACCGCCAGCGGCTTCTCGCAATACACCGCCTTGCCCGCCGCAATCGCGGCCATGGCCATGGGGTAGTGCAGGTGGTTGGGCGTGGTGATGGCCACCACATCGACCCTGGGGTCGTCGATCAGTGCCTGCCAGTCGGCATGGGCCTGGGCAAACCCCCAGGCACTGGCGCAGCGTTGCGCGCGCTCAGCGTCGGCATCGGCCAGCGCCGCCAGTGCAAGCGTGACCGGCAGTTCGAAGACCGCCCGGGCGTTGTTGAACGCCAGCGCGTGGGCGCGCCCCATGAAGCCTGTGCCGATCAAGCCGATTCCGAGTTCACGCATCGCCGTGGTCCTTTGCATTATTGTTTTCAGGAGGCGTATTAATGGAATAAATATTCTCAAAATTCAATAGATGGAATAAAAATTCATTTGATGTGCGAATCATCATTTCAGCTGATGCAGGGATATTCAGCTTGTGGCCAAATGCCGTCAGTTAACAAAAGATAACGTAGCACCGATTGTCAGACGATTCGAAAGCCCGATAGGATGGCCCGTGCTTGCCCCAGGCGCTCTAGATTGCAGGTTTCAGAGCCCTGCGCCAGGCAACACGACCTAACAATAATAAATGGGAGAAAGGTCTATGAGTGAGCCTGTCATGGGTTGGGTTGTTTGCCGCCCACGCGCCGCACGCAAGCTTGCGTTGCTGGCCACAGCGCTCTCGCTGTTTGGGGCCGTCGCATTGCCGACGGTCGTCCAGGCCGCCAGCGATACCACTTTTGCGATTGAATCCCCCAAGGCCGCCAAAGGCCTGATGATCGATGTCGTGCATGCCGGCCAGCGCCTGGTGGCGGTGGGTGATCGGGGGCACATCCTCTATTCCGATGACCAGGGCAGCACCTGGGCCCAGGCCAAAGTCCCCACCCGGCAACTGCTCACGGCGGTGTTTTTCGTCGATGCCAAGCACGGCTGGGCGGTTGGCCATGATGCGCAGATCCTGGCCAGCAGCGACGGTGGCGCCAGCTGGACCCAGCAATACCAGGACCTCAAGCGCGAAGCGCCGCTGCTCGACGTGTGGTTCAACGATGCCAATCACGGCCTGGCCGTAGGCGCCTACGGCGCGCTGATCGAGACCACCGATGGCGGCAAGACCTGGGAAGACGTCAGCGACCGCCTCGACAACGAAGACCAGTTCCACCTCAATGCGATTGCCTCGATCAAGGACGCCGGCCTGTTTATCGTCGGTGAGCAGGGCAGCATGTTCCGCTCCAGCGATGACGGCCAGACCTGGGAAAAACTCGAAGGCCCCTACGAGGGCTCGTTGTTTGGCGTGATCGCCACCGCTCAGCCGCGCACCCTGCTGGCCTACGGCCTGCGCGGCAACCTTTACCGTTCCACCGACTTTGGCGGCACCTGGGAACCGGTCGAGTTGAATGCCGCCCGCGGCGCCCTCGAATTCGGGCTGTCGGGGGCGACCTTGCTCGATGATGGTTCCATCGTCGTGGTGGGCAATGGCGGCAGCGTGGTGGTCAGCCACGACGATGGCCAGACCTTCAGCGTATTCAACCGCCCGGACCGGATTTCGCTTTCAGCGGTGACGGCGGCAGGCAATGGCAACTTGATTCTGGTCGGGCAGGGCGGCGTTCGCGTCGCGACAGCTGCTGGCGCCGAACCGACGAAACAATAAGAAAAAGGCGGGAAGCATGAGCAGTCATCACAACGATAAAGCGACCTTTCTTGAGCGCCTGATTTTCAACAATCGCCCGGCAGTGATCCTCATCTGCCTGCTGGTGAGTGTCTTCCTGTTCTGGCAGGCGACGTTGATTCGCCCCTCCACCAGCTTTGAAAAGATGATCCCGCTCAAGCACCCCTTCATCGAAAAGATGATGGAGCACCGCAATGACCTGGCCAACCTGGGCAATACCGTGCGCATTTCGGTCGAGGCCAGGGACGGCGACATCTTCACCAGGGAGTACATGGAGACCCTAAGGCAGATCAACGACGAGGTGTTCTACATCTCCGGCGTCGACCGCTCGGGCCTCAAGTCGCTGTGGAGCCCCAGCGTACGCTGGACCGAAGTGACCGAGGAAGGCTTCGCCGGCGGTGAGGTGATCCCGCAGAGCTACAACGGCTCGCCGCAAAGCCTCGATCAACTGCGCAACAACGTGCTCAAGTCCGGCCAGGTCGGGCGTTTGGTCGCCAACGATTTCAAGTCGAGCATCGTCGATATCCCGCTGCTGGAGTCCTACCCGGACCCCCAGGACCAGGGCAAGTTGCTGGCCCTGGACTATCGCAAGTTCTCCCATGAACTCGAAGACAAGATCCGCGACAAGTTCGAAGCCCAGAACCCCAACGTCAAGATCCACATTGTCGGCTTTGCGAAAAAGGTCGGCGACCTGATCGATGGCCTGGTGATGGTGGTGCTGTTCTTCGGTGTTGCGTTCGTCATCACCCTGATTCTGCTGCTGTGGTTCACCAATTGCCTGCGCAGCACCATTGCGGTGTTGAGCACGACGTTGGTGGCGGTGGTCTGGCAACTGGGGCTGATGCACTTCTTCGGTTTCGGGCTGGACCCGTACTCGATGCTGGTGCCGTTCCTGATCTTCGCCATCGGCATCTCCCATGGCGTGCAGAAGATCAACGGCATCGCCCTGCAATCCAGCGAGGCGGACAACGCCTTGACTGCCGCACGGCGCACCTTCCGGCAACTGTTCCTGCCGGGGATGATCGCGATCCTCGCTGACGCCGTGGGCTTTATCACGCTGCTGATCATCGACATCGGCGTGATCCGCGAACTGGCCATCGGCGCGTCCATCGGCGTGGCGGTGATTGTGTTCACCAACCTGATCCTGCTGCCGGTGGCGATTTCCTACGCCGGCATCAGCAACCGCGCCATCGAACGCAGTAAAAAGGACGCGCACCGCGATCATCCGTTCTGGCGCCTGCTGTCGAAATTCGCCAGCGCCAAAGTCGCCCCGGTGTCGATCCTGCTGGCCCTGGTCGCCTTTGGCGGCGGCCTCTGGTACAGCCAGAACCTGAAGATCGGCGACCTCGACCAGGGCGCGCCGGAACTGCGCCCGGATTCGCGCTACAACAAAGACAACAACTTCATCATCAGCAACTATTCCACCAGCTCCGACGTGCTGGTGGTGATGGTCAAGACCAAGGCTGAAGGCTGCTCGCGCTATGAAGCCATGGCGCCCATCGACCAGTTGATGTGGAAGATGCAGAACACCGAGGGCGTGCAGTCGGCGATCTCGCTGGTGACCGTGTCCAAGCAGATGATCAAGGGCATGAACGAGGGCAACCTGAAATGGGAAACCCTGTCGCGCAACCCGGACGTGCTGAACAACTCCATTGCCCGTGCCGACGGCCTGTACAACAACAATTGCTCGCTGGCGCCGGTGCTGGTGTTCCTCAATGACCACAAGGCCGAGACCCTGGACCGTGCGGTGCATGCGGTGCAGGACTTTGCCAGGGAGAACAACAAGGACGGCCTGGAATTCATCCTCGCCGCCGGCAATGCCGGGATCGAGGCGGCCACCAACGAGGTGATCAAGGAGTCGGAGCTGATCATCCTGATCCTGGTGTACCTGTGCGTGGCGACCATGTGCATGATCACCTTCCGCTCCTGGGCGGCGACGTTGTGCATCGTGCTGCCGCTGGTACTGACCTCGGTGCTGGGCAACGCGCTGATGGCGTTCATGGGCATCGGCGTCAAGGTCGCGACCTTGCCGGTAGTGGCCCTGGGTGTCGGCATCGGCGTGGATTACGGCATCTACATCTACAGCCGCCTGGAAAGCTTCCTGCGCGCCGGCCTGCCGCTGCAAGAGGCGTATTACCAGACGCTCAAGTCCACCGGTAAAGCCGTGCTGTTCACCGGTCTGTGCCTGGCCATCGGCGTGTGCACCTGGATCTTCTCGGCGATCAAGTTCCAGGCCGACATGGGCCTGATGCTGACCTTCATGCTGCTGTGGAACATGTTCGGCGCGTTGTGGCTGTTGCCGGCACTGGCGCGGTTCCTGATCAAACCGGAAAAGCTGGCGGGGCAGAAGGGCAACTCGTTGTTTGCGCACTGAACTGTAGGAGCGAGGGGGACGCCTAGTTCTTGCTCGCGAAAAACGTCAACGATAACGCGTGCATCTGGATAAATGCGCTGTCTGTGAGTTCTTCGCGAGCAAGCTCGCTCCTACATTATTGCTTTGGGCTATCATTGCGACCTTCCTCGTAAATGATTGACTGCCATGACTGCCGACACTCTGACCACCGCCCTTGCCAACAGCGACATGCTCATCATCAACGGGCTGCACGCCTTCGACTTCACGCTGGACCGGCAGTTGCTGATCGAAAGCATGGACGGTCGGGAACTCAAGCGGTGGACCTTCAGTCCAGAACAACTGGAGGCGGCGACCTTCGATGACAGCCTGCAAAGCTGGGTGCTGTGTAATGACGACGGTGAACACCGTCTGGTCTGCCTGAGCGCCATCCAGGGCGACAACAATAACGATGAGGACGAAGCAGATGATGCGTAAATTCTGGCCCCTGTTGATGGCCGGCAGTGTCGGCGCGATGTCGGTGCAGGCTGCACCGGCCGACACCTATGAACTGCTGGTCGGCAGCTATACCGCCGGCAGCAGTGAAGGGATCTACCGCCTGCAATTCGACAGCCGTACCGGGCAGTTCAGCGGCAAGCCGGTGCTGGCGGCGAAAACCGCCAACCCGTCCTGGCTGACGCTCTCCAAAGACCAGAAGCAGCTGTTTGTGGTCAACGAAAACGGCCCGGGCCAGGACGATGTGGTCGGTCGCGTCAGCAGCTACCGCATCGATCCGCAGAATTATCAGCTCACCCTGATCAACCAGGTGCAGAGCCTGGGCAATGAGCCGACTCATTCCAGTGTGGCCGCCGACGGGCGTTATCTGTTTGTCGCCAATTATTCAGTGGTGGAAGACCCGGGCGGCAGCCTGGCGATTTTGCCGCTGGACACCGACGGCAAGCTGTCGGCCCCGGTGCAGTTGAGCGGGCACCCGGCCAGCGGTGTGAACCCTGAACGCCAGGCTTCCAACCACGTGCATTCGGTGGTGTCGTCGCCGGACGGCAAGTATGTATTCGTGCAGGACCTGGGTGCGGACAAAGTGTTTGCCTACCGCTACGACCCCAAGGCCAACCACGAACTGCCGCTGACCCCGGCCGAGCCGGCCGCCGTGCAACTGCCACCGGGCAGCGGCCCGCGCCACTTGCTGTTCAGCGCCGATGGCAAGCATGCCTGGCTGACCACTGAGATGAGCGCCCAGGTGGCGGTCTTCGACTACAACGATGGCAAGCTTGCGCAAACCCAGTTGGTGGATTTCGCCGCCGGCCAGCCGGTGTCCGATAAAGCTGGCGCTGCGCTGCATGCCTCCAGCGACGGCAAGTTCCTCTACGTCAGCAACCGTGGCACGGCCAATCAGCTTGTGGTGTTCAGCATCGACCCGGCCACCGCGCACCTTAAGGAAATCCAGCGCCGCTCGGTCGAAGGCGACCACCCGCGCGAGTTCAGCCTGGACCCGAGCGGCAAGTTCCTGCTGATCGCCAACCAGAAAAGCAATGAGATCGTGGTGGTTGAACGCGACCCCAAGACCGGCCTCCTGGGTAAAACCGTGCAGAAATTGCCGATTGACGCGCCCAGCGACCTCAAGTTCCTGGTGCGTCAATAAGCCACAGGCCCCGAAAGCCGGGGCCTGACCTTCACTATTAATTTTATTGATGAAGGCTACTGTTTCAAAGCATTTCTAAGCTTCAACCCTCGGGCGTAAGTTGGCTTCCAAGGCCTCCCGGCCACCAAAACCAACGCACACGAGGGTTACCGTCATGAACTTCAATCTCTTCTCGATCATCGCCGCTTCCGCCGTTTCCGCGACCGTAGCCCTGCCTGCGGCAGCCAGCGTGGACGTCACCAGCAAAAAATCCGGCACCACTGCCTATACCCAGAAGTACCTGCAACAAAGTGCCAACTTCTATGCCGCGCTGGATCACAAGACCCAGGGCTAACAAAGATCAACCTGTGGGAGGGGGCTTGCCCCCGATTGCGGTGGGTCAGCTACAGATAAGCAGACTGACACATTGCCATCGGGGGCAAGCCCCCTCCCACAGGTTGATTGATGTTGGTTTCAGGGTTTTGCCATCACTGCCATAAACAGCTGCGACTCCAGAATCCGCTGCAGCCATGCCTGAAGCCGTGGATACGGCGCCCCCGCAAACCATTCGCGATCCACATGAGCGAACTGCCGTACGAACGGCACAACGGCCGCGTCCGCCAGGCTCATGTGCCCGGCGAGCAAGTAGTCATGGTCCCCCAGCAAGTCCTCCAGCATCTGCAGGAACACTTCACCCTCGGCCCGATAATGTTCCATTGCGTGCTCGGGGTAGCGCTCGGCGTACTTGTATCGATTCAAGTGATGTCTGAACACCTGGTCATTCTCGGCGATCAACGCCAGCACTGCAGGATCGCCTTGCAGCAGCCAATCCTCGGGGTCGTGCTGCGCCAGGGCCCATTGCATGATCTCCAGGCTTTCCTCGATCACCCGGCCGTCAAGGCTCAACACCGGCACCGTGCCCTTGGGCGACAACGCCAGCATGTCGGCCGGTTTGGCCTTGAGGCTCACCTCGATGATCTCCACCGGTACGCCTGAATAGCGCAACGCCAACCGCGCGCGCATGGCATAGGGGCAGCGCCGGAACGAGTACAGCAGCGCCGTGCTCACTTGACCTCCAGGGTGCTCAAGCCGTTGCCCTGGCGCTTGACCTGGATCTGCACCGGGATGCGTTCGTGCATTTCCTGCACGTGGGAGATTACCGCCACCTTGCGCCCCTGGGCCTGCAAACCGTCCAGGGCGTCCATCGCCAGTTGCAGGGATTCGGGGTCGAGGCTGCCGAAACCTTCGTCGATAAACAGCGACTCGATCTTCAAGGTACTGGACGCCATCGACGCCAGACCCAGGGCGAGCGCCAGGGAGACGAGGAAGGTTTCACCGCCCGACAGTGAGTGCACCGAGCGCAGTTCGTCGCCCATCTCGGTGTCCATCACCAGCAGGCCAAGCATGCTGCCGCCGCGTTTAAGGCGGTAGCGGCGCACCAGTTGGCGCAATTGCACGTTGGCGTGGTGCACCAGCAGGTCGAGGTTGTAGGCCTGGGCGATTTTGCGGAACGTGTCGCCAGTGGCCGAGCCGATCAGCGCATTCAGGCGGGCCCAACGCTGCCATTGGTCATAGGCCTTGGCGATCTGTTCGGCCAGGGCGTGGTTGGCGTCCTGGCGCCGCTGGTCTTCGGCCTGGCGGGCGCGCAGTTCGGCGCAGTGTTTCTCGCCCTCGGCCAGTTGCTGGTTGAGCGCGGCAAGGCTGTTGTCCAGCTGCTCGGCGTCCAGGTTGCCGTTGTGCAAGGCCTGATGTTCGGCCAGGCGCTGTTCGCGCTCCTGCAGCAAGACACCGGCTTGTTCAACGGCTTTTTCGCGGGTGTGCAACTGCTGGCGCAGGTCCGTGACCTGGGCCTCGTCGAAGGCCAGCAGGCGGGTCAGGCCTTGGTCATCCAGTTCGGGATGCGCGGCGCGCCACGCAGTGATGCGCGTGTCCAGGGCCTGCTGCTCCGCCTCGAGCGCTTGCTGACGTTCAAGCAGGGCCTTGAGATCGGCGACCAGTTGCACCAGCGCCGTGTGTACCGCGTGCAGTTCCTGGCTGGCGTCGGCTTCGCTTTGGCGCGCCTGGCTGACGGCCTGGTCCAACTGCTGTTGCCACTGTTCGGCGCTCTCGTGCGCACCGAGCAAGTCGCTGAGTTTGGCCTGGGCGTCGTGTTGCTGGGTGCAGAGCTGCGCGACCTGCAGATTCAGGGCTTCTGACTGCTGCTGGCGATGCTGCTGATGGGTCTGTTGTTTTTCAATGGCCTGCTGGCGCTCTTGCTGCTCGGCCAGTTCATCGCGCTGATGGCCCAGTTGCTCGAGACGCTGGCTGACCTGCTGGTCGAGTTGCAGGAAGGTCGCCGCCGGCTCACTGCGCAAGCCTTCCAGGGTGGCGGCGGGCAACAGGCTGGCGAAGCTGGCAAGCTCCGTATCGAGGCGCTCGCGGTCACTGGCCAGGGCGCGCTGCTGGTCGAGCAACAATTGTCGGGCCTGCTGGCTCGCGTCCTGTGCGGCCTGCAATTGCTGCTGCAAGCGCCCGGCGTTTTGTTGCAGGTTGAGCAGGGCGCCCTGGCGCTGTTCGTCCTGGGCGATGCTTTGGGTCAGTTGCGCCAGTTGCTGGGCCAGCCAGTCGGTGCGCTTGACCGCGTCCTGATGCAACAGCGTCGCGTACAGTGGGTGTGCTTCAAGGCTTGGCGCCAACGCCTGCTGCTGCAGCGCCAGCTGTTCCTGTTGCGCCAAAAATTCCTTTTGCTGGGCGATCAGCCCACCGACTTCGCCGCGTAGCTCGGTGAGTTTTTCCTTGAGGCGGTCGACGGCTTGCTGCGCTGTGGCCTCTTCGCTTTCATCGTGGCGACCCAGGCTCTGCAACAGCGCTTCGGGCTGGTGATAGGGATGTTCGTGGCTGCCGCAGACCGGGCAGGGCTGGCCATCCTGCAACTGTTCGCGCAGTTCCTCGACGCTCGCACTGCGGGCCAGGCGCTGGCGCTCCAGCAGTTGCCTGGTCACCGTCAGGGTTTGCTCGGCCACCGTCAGTTCGGCTTTGGTTTGCAGGCCGGTCTGGTTCAGTTGCTCGCGCTGCTGCGCCGCATCGGCGAGTTTTTGCGCCAGGGTGCCGGCCTGTGCGTCGAGCTGCTGTTGACTGCCCCACAAGCGCGCGAGGTCTTCGAAAGCGCGTTGTTGCTTGCGATTGTCCTGCAGGAGGCTGGCGAGCAATTGAATTTGTTCGGCCACCGCGTGGGGTTCGGCGCCGGCCTCCTGGTACAGCAGGTCCAGGGCCTCGCGTTGCTGGGTAAATTGCTCGACGGCGGCGTTGACGCGCTGTTCAAGCTGCGGCAGTTCAGCCTCGCCCTGGTTCAGGCGATTGCCGATCATCATCAGTTGTTGCAGGCGGTCGCGGTAGGCCGTCCAGGCGTCGCTCAGTGGCGCGAGGGTGGCGCTGCGCTCAAGTTCGGTGGCCAGGCTTTGCAGGCGCTCGGCGACCTGGGCCTGTTTGTCCTGCAAGCCTGTGAGCAAGACGTGGCCTTCGTGGCAGGCGCTTTCGTGCTGCTGCTTTTCCTCGGTGCGCTTGGCCAGCTCTTTGGTCAAGTGGGTGAGGGTGGTCTGTTCTTCGAAGGCCTGGCGCAGCAAAGGCGCGGCGCTTGCCTGGTTTTGCTGGGCCTGGGCCAGGGCCGATTGGGCGGCGGCCTGCTGTTGTTGCGCCTGTTCCTGACGGCTGTGCAGCACGGTTTGTTGCTCAAGGTGCTGTTGAATCTGCGCGGCGAGCGGGGCCAGCAATGCGTCGAGTTCAGCGCGACGCACGAAGTGATGGCGCTGCGGCGCGAGCTGGTCCAGGCGCGTCAGGTCCTGGCGCTGCTGGCCTTGGCTGTCCCACAGTTGTTGGGCTTGCTGCAACTGCTCGGCGGCGCTTTGCCGGCGCTCCTGCCACTCGCGCAATTCCTTGAGCCAGGTGTGCTGCAACTCCAATTGCTTGAGTTGGGCCTGGTGGGTTTTGAGTTGCTGTTGTGCCTGGCCCAGTTGTTGATCCAGCTCGGCGCGGGCTTCGGCAGCCAGAGGCACCACGCCGCTGGCCTGGTCCTGCAACTGTTTGTGCACGTCCCTGGCATCCTTGGCCTTGTCGAACGCACGGCGGCCCAGTTGGGTATACAGCGCGGTGTCGGTGAGCTTTTCCAGCAGTTCGCTGCGCTCGTTGTCGTTGGCCTTGAGAAAGGCGCTGAACTCGCTTTGCGCCAGCAGCACTGCGCGGGTGAATTGTTCGAAGTTCAGGCCCAGGGCCAGTTCCAGCTGGGTCTTGTATTCGGTTTTCTGACTGGCCAGCAGTTGCTCGCTGTCGAGGTCGATCAGGCTCTGGCGGCTGTTCTGCAACTTGCCGCTGGCCTTGTCGCGCGCGCGATTGGCTTCCCAGCGCGCACGGTAGCGGCGGCCGCTGGCGCCGACGAAATCCACCTCGGCATAACCACCGCCGGTGCCCCGTCTGAGCAGGGTGCGCGGGTCGCCGATGGAAATGTCGCTGTCGGCGTCCGGCATCTTGGCCTGGCCGGTATCGCCCAGGCGCGGCACCGCGCCAAACAGCGCCAGGCACAGCGCATCGAGCAGGGTGCTCTTGCCGGCGCCGGTCGGCCCGGTGATGGCGAACAGACCGGCGCTGGCCAGCGGCTCGGCGGTGAAGTCGATCTCGAACGGCCCGGCCAGGGACGCGAGGTTTTTCAGGCGGATGGCGAGGATCTTCATGGCTGTTCGCCCTCCTGTTGCACTTCCTGGAGCAGCACGGCGAAGTCCTTCAAGGTCTGTTCATCCACTTCGCTGCCGTAGCTGTCCTGCCAGGCGCGGCTGAACAATTCCTGGGGGGTGAGTTGGTCGAGTTCGACCAGGCGCTCTTCATCACTGCCTTCGCGCGGGCCATTGCCTGCGTATTCGGCAGCGATGCGTACCAGGCGCACGGCCTTGCCTTGCAGGGCATTTTCGATCTGCTGGCGCAGGTCCGGCTGCGGTTCGTCAAGGCGTACCCGCACTTCCAGCCATGGGTGACGTTGGGTTTCGGCCAGCAAATCCACATCGGGCAAGTCGGCCAGCTGTTTGAGGATATCTGCCAGAGGCGCGGCGTCCAGGCGTTGCAGGTTGACCGAGCGCGGAATCGGCAGCGGTTCGACGCTGACCAGTCTTTCGCCCTGGAACGTCACGTCGAGCACCTGGTGCTTGTAGCCGATTTCGGAAAAAGACAGCGGAATCGGTGAGCCGCTGTAGCGAATGCGCTCTTCGCCATTCACCTTCTGCGGCTTGTGCAAGTGGCCGAGGGCGACGTAGCCGACACTTCTATCGAAGAGTTTGGCCGGCAGCGCCTCGGCATTGCCGATGATCAGGCTGCGCTCGGAGTCTTCCGACACCGACCCCCCGGCCATGTGCGCATGGCTGATGGCAATCAGCGCCTGGCCTTTTTTGCGTTTGGCGTTGGCGGCGGCGATCAGCCATTCATGCACCTGGCCGATGCCCTGCAGGTAATCATCGCCCAACTGCGCCCCCGTGACCTCCGCCGGGCGCAGGAATGGCAGCGCCAGGCACCAGGCGGCGATCTTGCCTTTGGCATCCGGCAACGGGATCAACAGGCGTTCGGCATCCAACTGGCCATCATCGAGCCACAACACCCGGCCCAGGGCGTGGGTGCGCAGGCGGCGCATCAACGGTGCGGGCAGTTCGATGCGCGACCCGGAGTCATGATTGCCGGCAATCATCACGATCGTCAGTGTCGGGTTTTGTTCGTGGGCGCTGATGATGAAGTCATACAGGCGCTCCTGCGCCTTGAGCGGTGGGTTGACCGTGTCGAAAATATCGCCGGCGATCAACAGCGCCTCCGGGCGGTGGGCCTTTAACTGGTCCAGCAGCCATTCGAGGAAACAGGCGTGTTCGAAGTCGCGTTCCTGGCCGTGCAGGTTTTGCCCAAGGTGCCAGTCGGAGGTGTGGAACAGACGCAAGGCGAACTCCGTGCAGAAGAGGAAAAGGAGGGGAGTTTACCTGTAAAAGCACACGGGGTGCCTGCGGGTAGACCCGGAACCAGTGTGGGAGGGGGCTTGCCCCCTCCCACAGAGGATCGCGTTGTTTTATTGGATATCCGTGCCCCAACAAAAAATGCGCCCCTGAGGGCGCATTTCTTTGTTCGGTCAGCTATCGCCTGTCAGGCAGGCGCATTCCAGGCCCGATCACCTTTCTCGTCCTTGATCCGAGTCGGCAAGCCCATCACGTCCAGCGCTTTGAGGAACGGCTCGGCCGGCAGTTCCTCGACGTTGGCCATGTGTTTCACATCCCACTCACCACGCGCCACCAGCAGCGCAGCGGCGACCGGTGGCACGCCGGCGGTGTAGGAGATGCCCTGGCTGTCGGTCTCGGCAAAGGCTTCTTCGTGATCCGCCACGTTGTAGATGAACATCTCGCGCGGCTGGCCATCCTTGGTGCCCTTGACCAGGTCGCCGATGCAGGTCTTGCCGGTGTAGCCGGGGGCGAGCGACGACGGGTCGGGCAGGACGGCCTTGACCACTTTCAACGGCACCACTTCCAGGCCCTCGGCGGTGGTGACCGGCTTCTCGGAGAGCAGGCCGAGGTTTTTCAGCACGGTGAACACATTGATGTAGTGTTCGCCGAAGCTCATCCAGAAGCGCACGTTGGGCACGTCGAGGTTTTTCGACAGCGAGTGCACTTCATCGTGGCCGGTGAGGTAGAGGTTCTGCGAGCCGACGACCGGCAGGTCGTCGGTGCGTTTGACTTCGAACATGGTGTTGCTGGTCCACTGGCTGTTCTGCCAGCTCCACACCTGTCCGGTGAACTCGCGGAAGTTGATTTCCGGGTCGAAATTGGTGGCGAAGTATTTGCCATGGGAGCCGGCATTGACGTCGAGGATGTCGATCGAATCAATGCGGTCGAAATGCTGTTGCTGCGCCAGCGCGGCGTACGCGTTGACGACACCCGGGTCGAAGCCCACGCCCAGGATGGCGGTGATGTTCTTCTGTTTGCATTCTTCCAGGTGGTTCCATTCGTAGTTGCCGTACCACGGCGGGGTCTCGCAGACCTTGCCCGGCTCTTCGTGAATGGCGGTATCGAGGTACGCAACGCCCGTGTCGATGCAGGCACGCAGCACCGACATGTTGAGGAACGCGGAACCCACGTTGATGACGATCTGCGAGTCGGTCTCGCGGATCAGGGCCTTGGTCGCTTCCACGTCCAGGGCGTTCAGCGCGAAGGCCTGGATGTCGGCGGGAACCTTGAGGCTACCCTTGGCCTTGACGCTGTCGATGATGGCCTGGCATTTGGAGATGTTGCGCGACGCGATAGCAATACGACCGAGTTCGTCGTTGTGCTGCGCGCACTTGTGGGCCACCACCTTGGCGACACCTCCTGCACCAATGATAAGAACGTTCTTTTTCAATTGCTTTATCTCTCCTTTATCCGCCAGCTTACGAAAGGCTGGACAGGTAGTCGTCGTAACCAAATTCACGAACCACTTCGACTGTACCGTCGAGTTGTTTCACTACGATGGACGGCATTTTCAGGCCGTTGAACCAGTTTTTCTTGACCATGGTGTAGCCTGCGGTGTCGATGAACGACAGCCGATCGCCGATGGCCAGCGGACGATCAAATTGATACTCGCCGAAAATGTCCCCGGCCAGGCAGGATTTGCCGCACACCATCACGGTGTGTTCGCCCTCGCTTGGCGCCAGCTTGGCGTTGAGGCGATAGATCAGCAGGTCCAGCAAGTGGGCTTCGATGGAACTGTCGACCACGGCGAGGTTCTTGCCGTTGTAGAGCGTGTCGAGCACGGTGACTTCGAGCGACGCGCTGTTGGTGATCGCCGCTTCCCCCGGTTCCAGGTACACCTGCACGCCGTACTTCTCGGAGAATGCTTTCAAGCGCGCGCAAAACGCGTCCAGCGCGTAGCCTTCACCGGTGAAATGGATGCCGCCGCCGAGGCTGACCCACTGGACCTTGTGCAACAGCGCGCCGAAGCGTTCTTCGATGGTGCCGAGCATTTTGTCGAACAGACTGAAATCGCCGTTCTCGCAGTTGTTGTGGAACATGAAGCCGGAGATCTGCTCGATCACGCCTTCGATCTTCACCGGGTCCCATTCGCCCAGGCGGCTGAACGGACGCGCCGGGTCGGCCAGCAGGTAATCGGAACTGCTCACTTGCGGGTTGACCCGCAGGCCGCGGGTCTTGCCCTCGGAGCGCTCGGCAAAGCGCTGCAGCTGGCTGATGGAGTTGAAGATGATCTTGTCGCAGTTGTCCAGCATCTCTTCGATTTCATCATCGGCCCAGGCCACGCTGTAGGCGTGCGCCTCACCTTCGAACTTCTGGCGGCCGAGCTTCAACTCATACAGCGACGACGAGGTGGTGCCGTCCATGTATTGCTGCATCAGGTCGAACACCGACCAGGTGGCAAAGCACTTGAGTGCCAGCAGAGCCTTGGCGCCGGACTGCTCGCGCACGTAGGCAATCTTCTGCATGTTGACCAGAAGCTTCTGTTTATCGATGAGGTAGTACGGCGTTTTGATCATTTTTGAGAGCCTGCGGCGGTGCCTGCCAAAAAAGGACACGCATTGTGCCCGCACTTGGAACAGATCGAAAGGTTAGTGGGCGGAATTTGCTGCGCCGGGTTTCGAGCATAGGCCCTGAGTATGACCGTCCATGGTTATACACCGACCTGATGTGGGAGGGGCGGTGCGACGATTCGACTTGCTCTCGATGGCGGCCTCTGGGCCGACCAGGATGGTGGATTGTACCGAGTACATATCCGTTTCTGCGGTCACGGCTGCTAATGGTTCCGCTTTTACAGCGGCTCACTTTTGAAAAGCGCAAAAGTAAGCAAAACGCT
>NZ_CVTN01000078.1:38843-39147 GCF_900004915.1 Pseudomonas sp. 31 R 17 | reverse complement strand
GCGCCTGAGATCAAGATCAAAAGCGACTCGCTGCGCATCGTGGTTACGGGTGGGCGCGGCTGCTTTATGTAGGAGCGAGCTTGCTCGCGAAAAACTCACAGGCGCCGCGTTGATTCAGGAAGCACGCGTTATCGTTGACGTTTTTCGCGAGCAAGAGCTAGGCGCCCCCCTCGCTCCTACAGACGGCGGTGTACGCAAGCCCGCGTATCCACGATGCGAAGCGAGCCGCTCTTGCTTTTGATCTTAGGCGCCCCGTTAAACCACGCTGGCCGCAATTCGATATTGATGTGGGGGGTAAACCGGC
>NZ_CVTN01000078.1:32753-38793 GCF_900004915.1 Pseudomonas sp. 31 R 17 | reverse complement strand
GAGCCTGGGCGAGGTGCCGAGTGGTGGGGCAAGAGCCCTTTTGGTTACTTTTGGGGCTCTTTTCCAAAAGTGACCCGCTGTAAAAGCGGAACCCTAAGTAGCCGTGACCGCAGAAACGGATATGTACTCAATCCAATCCCCCATCCCGGCCGGCCCAGAGGCCGCCATCGGGGGCAAGCCCTCTCCCACATTGAGCGCGATGTGCAGTCGGGGCACTGACATCAAACCGTCATCTTTCCACCACCTTCCTGCCACATTCCCTCGCTAATGTCCTCGCCAATGAGATCGATCTCAAGCGAGCCCCAATGACTGACCTGAAAGACGTAGCACGCCTGGCCGGCGTGTCCCGCGCCACCGCCGCCCGCACTTTTGCTTCGCCGGACCAGGTGCGCCCGGTCACCCGTGAGCAGGTGTTCGCCGCCGCCCGAGAGTTGGGTTTCCGGCCGAACCTGCTGGGCCGCCAGTTGCGCCTGCAGACCACCCAACTGATCGGCGTCGTGGTGCCCAACCTGCTCAACCCGGTGTTCGCCGAGCAGTTCCAGGCCATGGAGCGCGCCGCGCGGTCTCGGGGCTACAGCCTGGTGCTGGCCACTACCGATTACAGCAGCGAGCGCGAAAGCACGGTGGTGGAAGAACTGTTGCGCCAGCGCGTCGACGGTCTGGTGCTGACGGTCACCGATGCCGAAAGCAATGCCGTGCTCAGCAGCCTGAACACCGAAAAGACACCCTTCGTGCTGGCCTACCATCAGCCGAGCAACCCCAACTACAGCGCCGTGTCGGTCGACAACCGCGCGGGCATGGCCCTGGCCACGCGGTATCTGCTGGACGCCGGGCACCGCCGGATCAGCATGGTCGCCGGCCCCGCGTTGCAGTCCGACCGTGCCCGTCTGCGGCATGCGGGGTATTGCGAGGCGATGGAAGCGTACGGTCTCAAGAGCCGCCCGGTGATCGAAATGCCGGCCCACACCCAGGCCGAGTTCACGGCGATCGCGCCGTTTCTCAAGAGCCCCGACGCGCCCACGGCGTTGGTGTGTTCCAACGACTTCCTGGCGATCAGCCTGATTGCCGAATTGCGCCGCAACGCCTGGAACGTGCCCGGGCAACTGTCTGTGATGGGCTTCGATGGCATCAGCCTCGGCACCCAGATGCACCCGACCCTGTGCAGCGTGGTGCAGCCCATTGCACTGCTGGCCAGCACCGTGATTGACCAACTGCTGGCGCAAATCGCCGGCAACGCCCCGACGTCCCATTGCCTGCCTTGCCATATCCGGCCAGGCGAAAGTACCCAGCCCCATGAGGAGACCCTTGATGCGCGCACTCAGTAAAACCCTGGCAGCCCTGCTGCTGTGCGGTGCGGCCAGCCTGGCCCAGGCCGCCGACACTGCGATTTGCTACAACTGTCCGCCGGACTGGGCCGATTGGGGCACCCAGCTCAAGGCCATCGCCGCCAGCACCGGCGTGCAGGTGCCGCTGGACAACAAAAACTCCGGCCAGTCCCTGGCGCAGTTGGTGGCGGAAAAAGCCGCGCCGGTGGCCGACGTCGTTTACTACGGCGTCACCTTCGGCCTGCAGGCGCAAAAAGCCGAGGTGGTCGACACCTACAAACCCAAGGCCTGGGAGCAGATTCCCGCCGGCCTGAAAGACCCCGCCGGCCATTGGTTCGCGATCCATTCCGGGACCCTGGGCATCATGGTCAACGTCGACGCGCTCGGCGGTCTGCCGGTGCCGCAAAGCTGGGCCGACCTGCTCAAGCCTGAGTACAAAGGCATGGTCGGTTACCTCGATCCGTCCAGCGCCTTTGTCGGCTACGTGTCGGCGGTGGCGATCAACCGCGCCATGGGCGGTGACCTGGACAACTTCGCCCCGGCCATCGACTACTTTCGCAAACTGGCAAAAAACAGCCCCATCGTGCCCAAGCAGACCGCCTACGCACGGGTGTTGTCCGGCGAGTTGCCGATCCTGGTCGACTACGACTTCAACGCCTACCGCGCCCGCTACAAAGACCAGGCCAATGTCGCCTTCGTGATTCCGCAGGAAGGCAGCATCAGCGTGCCCTACGTCATGAGCCTGGTCGCCAACGCACCACACCGTGCGAACGCGGAAAAAGTCCTCGACTTCGTGCTCTCGGACGAGGGCCAGGCACTGTGGGCCAAAGCCTACCTGCGCCCGGTGCGGCCGATGAAAATGCCGGCGGACGTCGCCGCACAGTTCCTCCCGGACAGCGACTATGCCCGCGCCGGTGTCGTGGACTACGAAAAAATGGCCGCTGTGCAGGAAGCCTTCGCCGCCCGTTACCTGAACGAGGTCAAGTAAGTGGCGACATCGGCAAAACACGCCGCCTGGGCACTGGCCCCGGCCTTCGCGGTGCTGCTCGCGTTCTGGCTGTTGCCGCTGGCGCACCTGATGGTGCTCGGCGCCGCGAGCCGCGATGGCAGCGGCAGCGGCTACTGGCAGGTGCTCAGCAGTGCGCAGTATTTGGGCAGCCTGGGACAAACCCTGATCCTGGCAGGGGTGGTGACGCTGGTCGCGCTGGTGATCGGCGGCATCAGCGGTGTCTTCCTCGCCCGGCAACAGTTCTTCGGGCGCTCGGCGCTGGTGGCATTGCTCACGTTCCCGCTGGCGTTTCCAGGGGTGGTGGTGGGGTTCCTGGTGATCCTGCTGGCGGGCCGCCAGGGACTGTTTGCCGCGCTGGGCCTGCAACTGGCCGGTGAGCGCTGGATCTTTGCCTACTCGCTGGCGGGGCTGTTCGTGGGCTACCTGTACTTCTCGATTCCCCGGGTAATTCTGACGGTGATGGCTGCCTGCGAAAGCCTCGACCGCAGCCTGGAGGAGGCCGCGCATTCACTGGGGGCAGGGCACTGGCGCGTGGTCTGCGATGTGATCGTGCCGGGCCTGGCGCCGGCGCTGGCGTCGTGCGGTGCGATCTGTTTTGCCACGTCCATGGGCGCGTTCGGCACGGCGTTCACTCTGGGCACACGGCTTAACGTCACGCCCGTGGCGATCTATAACGTGTTCACCAATTACGCCAACTTTGCCGTCGCCGCTGCGCTGTCGGTGGTGCTTGGCGCGGTGACCTGGGCCGTGCTGCTGCTCACGCGGCGCCTGGTGAAAAATTCGGGGACTGTGCTGTGAAGCGCTCATCGCTGTTTGTGCTGCAACTGCTGTTTACCCTGCTGGTGTGCGCCTTCATGTTGGTACCGGTGCTGCTGTCGCTGCTGGCCGGGCTGACACGCAACTTCTTTGTCGGCGTTTCCAGCGGCTTGACCTTCGACTGGTTGATCCAGGTGTGGCAAGCCTATTCACCCACTGTGTGGCTCTCGCTGCAACTGGCCCTGGCCTGCGCGGTGTGCGTCTGCGTGATCGGTGTGCCGGCGGCCTATGCCCTGGTGCGCATGAACAACCGTTTCAGTCGCGCCTTCGAAGAACTGATGGTGTTGCCGGTGGCGATGCCAGGGTTGGCCAGTGCGTTGGCGCTGCTGCTGACGTACGGCCAGTTCGGCAGCTTTCGCAGCAGTTGGCTGTTCATCCTCGTCGGCCATGTGCTGTTCACCTTGCCGTTCCTGGTACGCCCGGTGATGGCGGTGATGCAGCGCCAGCAACTGCCGGTATTGGAAGAAGCTGCCGCCAGCCTCGGTGCCGGTCCGATCAAGCGCTTTTTCAGCGTGGTAGTGCCCAATTGCCGGGCGGGGATCCTGGCCGGCGTACTGATGGTGGTCACCCTGAGCCTGGGTGAATTCAACCTGACCTGGATGCTCCACACGCCGATGACCAAGACCCTGCCGGTGGGCCTCGCCGACAGCTACGCCTCGGCGCGCCTGGAAATCGCCAGTGCCTACACCCTTATCTTCCTGCTGATGATCGTGCCGCTGCTGATTGCGCTGCAGGCCATCAGTGCCCGTTTGTCCCGTGGAGAGCGTCGATGACCGCTATTACTATTGGCCTGCAAGGCTGTCGCAAGGCGTTCGCCGACGGCACCGTGGCCGTGCATGACCTGGACCTGACCGTCGAAGGCGGCGAAACCCTGGCGATCCTCGGACCGTCCGGCTGCGGCAAAACCACCACGTTGCGCTTGATCGCCGGCCTGGAACGCCCGGACGTGGGCCAGGTGTTTTTCGGTGATCAGGACGTGACCCGCCTGCCCATCGAGCGCCGCGATGTGGGCATGGTGTTTCAGAACTACGCGCTGTTTCCCAACCTGGATGTGGCCGGCAACATTGTCTACGGCTTGAAGATTCGAGGGATGGCGCCGCGAGAGCGCCACAAGCGCTGCGAAGAACTGCTTGAGTTGGTGGGGTTGCAGCAGCACGGCAAGCGCAGCATCCATGAACTCTCCGGCGGCCAGCGCCAGCGCGTCGCCCTGGCCCGCGCCCTCGCGCCACGCCCGAAAGTGCTGCTGCTGGACGAACCCCTGGCGGCCCTCGACGCACAACTGCGCGAGCGCCTGCGCAGTGAGCTGAGCGAACTGCTGCGCGGCCTTGGCATCACCTCGGTGTTCGTCACCCACGACCAGGGCGAGGCCATGGCCCTGGGCGACCGCATCCTGGTGATGGAGCACGGACGCATCGCACAACTGGCCAGCCCACGGGACATTTACCAGAAGCCGGCCAACGCGTTTGTCGCAGGCTTTGTCGGCAACCTCAACGCCTTCGCCGTGAGCGGGTCGTCGCCCAAGGGCTTGAAAGTCTGCGGCGGCGAACTGCCGTGGCATGGCACCGACCAGCCCGACACCTTGTATTGCCGCCCCGAACATCTGCGGGTGATGGAGAGCGAAGGGCACTTGCACGGGCGTCTGCTGGCGCAGTTCTTCCAGGGCGCGCAGAGCCGTTTGCTGGTGGACGTGGGCGGCCCGCAACCGTTGCTGGTCGACAGCAGCGACAACCAGCTGTACGTCGTCGGCGCGCCGATTGCCCTGGCGATTGCGCCGCACATGTTGTTCACCCTGAATGCGTGAGAATCCACTGTGAATCGTCCGTTTATCGTTGCACAGATCAGCGACCTGCACCTCAAGGCCGGCCAGCGCCTCACCTATGGCGTGGTTGACACCCTGGGCGCGCTGCGCCGCGCCGTCGATCACCTGAACGCCAGCCAACCACGGCCTGACATCGTGGTGATCAGCGGCGACCTCGTGGACTTCGGCCGCGCCGATGAATACGCTGTGCTGCACCCTGAACTCGCGCGCCTGCACATGCCGTGCTACCTGGTGCCCGGCAACCATGACGCGCGCGGGCCGTTGCTCGATGCGTTCGGCGATCATGCCTACTTGCCGTTATCGGCAGAGGGCCCGCTGGACTGGGTCGTAGACACGCATCCGCTGCGCCTGATCGGCCTCGACTCCACCATCCCCGGCAGCCATGGCGGCCAGTTGCTGGACAGCCAGTTGCACTGGCTCGATGAGCAACTGGCGCTGCGCCCGCAGGCGCCGACCTTGCTGATCCTGCATCACCCGCCGTTTATCAGCGGTATCGGTCATATGGACCGCGAACCCTTCATCAACGCCGCCGCCCTGGAGCGCGTGGTGGCACGCCACCCGCAGGTGGAGCGCCTGTTGTGCGGGCATCTGCACCGGCCGATGCAGCGCCGTTTCGGTGCCAGCCTCAGTTGTGTATGCCCCGGCACGTCCCACCAGATCGTGCTGGATTTGCAGGACGCGGCGCCCGCGCATTTCAACCTGGAGCCGGCGGGCTATCTGTTGCATCGCTGGGATGCGCAACAGGGTTTGATCAGCCATAACGGCGTGTTCGGGGATTATCCGGGGCCGTATCCGTTCTATGACGCGCATGGGTTGATTGACTGAGGTTTTGATTCAGCTGATGTAATCACTGTGGGAGCCTGTGTATCTACACAAAAAACTCGAGCGCGTGGCCGGACCTGATACGCCTCGGTCCAATGTGGGAGGGGGCTTGCCCCCGATGGCGGCCTCAGGGCCAGCCAGTATCTTGGATCAGACCGAGTACATATCCATTATTTAGGTAACGGCTGCTAATGGTTCCGCTTTTACAGCGGCTCACTTTTGAAAAGCGCAAAAGTAAGCAAAACGCTC
>NZ_CVTN01000078.1:32218-32703 GCF_900004915.1 Pseudomonas sp. 31 R 17 | reverse complement strand
CACTTTTGAAAAGCGCAAAAGTAAGCAAAACGCTCTTGCCCCACCACTCGGCACCTCGCCTAGGCTCGGTGTGCCCGAACGCAGGCTTGAATCCATGGGCCGCCGCAATGGGCCATCCATGGCCCAGTGCGGCTAACCCGGCGTCCTGCCGGGTTAGCCACGGATTCAAGCCTGCGTTCGGCCAGCGTGGTTTGACGGGGCGCCTGAGATCAAGAGCAAAAGCGCGGCGGCCTTGGAGCCGACCGGTATTGTGTGTCGATCCGCGATCCAAATGTGGGAGGGGGCTTGCCCCCGATGGCGGCCTTTGGGCCGACCAGGATGTTGGATCAGATCGAGTACATATCCGTTTCTGCGGTAACGGCTGCTATGGGTTCCGCTTTTACAGCGGCTGACTTTTGAAAAGCGCAAAAGTAAGCAAAACGCTCTTGCCCCACCACTCGGCACCTCGCTCATGCTCGGTGTGCCCTCTCTCCGGCTTGAATCCG
>NZ_CVTN01000078.1:31964-32168 GCF_900004915.1 Pseudomonas sp. 31 R 17 | reverse complement strand
CGCGGCGGCCTTGGAGCCGACCGGTATCGTGTGTCGATCCGCGATCCAAATGTGGGAGGGGGCTTGCCCCCGATGGCGGCCTCCGAGCCGACCACGATGTTGGATCAGATCGAGTACATATCCGTTTCTGCGGTAACGGCTGATATAGGTTCCGCTTTTACAGCGGCTCACTTTTGAAAAGCGCAAAAGTAAGCAAAACGCTCT
>NZ_CVTN01000078.1:0-31914 GCF_900004915.1 Pseudomonas sp. 31 R 17 | reverse complement strand
CGGTGTGCCCGATCGAAGGCTTGAATCCGTGGGCCGCCGCAATGGGCCATCCCTGGCCCAGTGCGGCTAACCCGGCGTCCTGCCGGGTTGCCCAAGGATTCAAGCCTGCGTTCGGCCAGCGTGGTTTAACGGGGCGCCTGAGATCAAGAGCAAAAGCGCGGCGGCCTTGGAGCCGACCGGTATCGTGTGTCGATCCGCGATCCAAATGTGGGAGGGGGCTTGCCCCCGATGGCGGCCTCCGAGCCGACCAGGATGTTGGATCAGATCGAGTACATATCCGTTTTCTGCAGTCACGGCTGCTTTTACCGGCGTTACGGGTGGGCGCTGCGTTGCTGTCTGTATGAATGAATTTTGTATTCATCTAAAGAAAAATGAGTTTGTCTCATTATCGTCATCTCCCGACAATGACCGCCATAGATACCGACATTGGAGATAAAAAGTCATGGCAGTCGCTCATTCCCTCGGATTTCCGCGCATTGGACGCGATCGTGAACTGAAAAAAGCGCAGGAAGCGTTCTGGAAGGGCGAGCTCGATGAGGCCGGCCTGCGCGCCGTGGGGCGTGATTTGCGCAAGGCCCATTGGGACCTGCAGAAACAGGCCGGCATCGAGTTGCTGCCCGCCGGTGATTTCGCCTGGTACGACCAGGTGCTGACCCACTCGCTGATGTTTGGCGTGATCCCGGAGCGTTTCCGTCCGGCCGATGGCCAGGCCACGTTGCACACGTTATTCGGCATGGCCCGCGGCGTCAGCGATGCGTGCTGCGCCGGTGCTCACGCCCAGGAGATGACCAAGTGGTTCGATACCAACTATCACTACCTGGTGCCGGAGTTCAGTGTCGATCAGCAATTCCACCTCGGATGGGAACAGCTGTTCGAAGAAGTCCAGGAAGCCCGCGACCTCGGGCACGCCGTCAAGCCGGTGGTGATTGGCCCGCTGACGTACCTGTGGCTGGGCAAGGCCAAGGGCGGCGACTTTGACAAGCTTGATCTGCTCGACCGCCTGCTGCCGCTGTACGGCCAGATCTTCCAGCGCCTGGCCGAGCTGGGTGTGGAGTGGGTGCAGATCGACGAGCCGATCCTGGTGCTCGATCTGCCGCAGGAGTGGAAGAACGCCTTTGAGCGCGCCTACAACCTGATCCAGCGTGATCCGTTGAAGAAACTGGTGGCCACCTACTTTGGCGGGCTGGAAGAAAACCTCGGCCTGGCCGCCAATCTGCCGGTCGACGGCCTGCACATCGACCTGGTACGGGCGCCGGAGCAATACCCGACGATTCTTGATCGCCTGCCGGCTTATAAGGTGCTGTCCCTGGGTGTGGTCAATGGCCGTAACGTGTGGCGCTGCGACCTGGAAAAAGCCCTGGCGACGTTGCAACACGCCCAGGACAAACTCGGTGAGCGCTTGTGGGTCGCGCCGTCCTGTTCACTGCTGCACAGCCCGGTGGATCTGGCGCGTGAGGACCAGTTGGACGCCGAGTTGAAGAGCTGGCTGGCCTTCGCCTTGCAAAAGTGCGCTGAAGTCGCGGTACTGACCCAGGCCCTCGACCGGCCCGAGGCGCCGCAGGTGCTGGCCGCGCTGGCTGAGAGTCGTGCGGTACAGGCTGCGCGCGCCGCTTCGCCGCGTATTCACAAGCCCGCTGTGCAAGCGCGCGTTGCCGCGATCAGCGCCAGGGACAGCCAGCGCCAATCGCCGTTTGCCCAGCGTATCGAGAAGCAGCGGGCCAGCCTCGACCTGCCGCTGTTTCCCACCACTACCATCGGTTCCTTCCCGCAAACCGCGTCGATCCGTCTGGCGCGCCAGTCGTACAAGGCCGGCAAGTTGAGCGAAGCCGAATACGTCGAAGCGATGCACAGCGAGATCCGGCACGCGGTCGAGGTGCAGGAGAACCTCGGGCTGGATGTGCTGGTGCACGGTGAGGCCGAACGTAACGACATGGTCGAATACTTCGCCGAGCAATTGGACGGCTACGCGTTCAGCCGTTTCGGCTGGGTACAGAGCTACGGTTCGCGCTGTGTGAAACCGGCGCTGATCTACGGCGACCTGAGCCGTCCGAAAGCCATGACGGTGGAGTGGATTCGCTATGCCCAGGGCCTCACGCGCAAGGTGCTCAAGGGCATGTTGACGGGCCCGGTGACCATGCTGATGTGGTCGTTCCCACGGGAAGACGTGAGCCGTGAAGTGCAGGCCCGGCAGCTGGCCCTGGCGCTGCGTGACGAGGTGGTGGACCTGGAAGCCGCCGGTATCAGGATCGTGCAGATCGACGAGGCCGCGTTCCGCGAAGGCTTGCCGTTGCGTCAGGCGCAATGGCCGCACTACCTGGACTGGGCCACCGAAGTGTTCCGCCTGTGCGCCTGCGGCGTGCGTGACGAGACCCAGATTCACACCCACATGTGCTACAGCGAATTCAACGATGTGATCGAGTCCATCGCGGCGATGGACGCCGACGTCATCACCATTGAAACCTCGCGCTCGGACATGGCGTTGCTCGATGCGTTCGAAGCCTTCGCCTACCCCAACGACATCGGCCCCGGCGTCTACGACATCCACTCGCCACGGGTGCCGGAGGTGGCGCAGATGGTTGACTTGCTGCGCAAGGCGGCCAAGCGGATTCCGGCCGAGCGATTGTGGGTGAACCCCGATTGCGGCCTGAAAACCCGTGGCTGGCCGGAGACGGAAGCGGCGTTGATCCACATGGTGACGGCGGCGCGCCAGCTGCGTGCGGAACTGGGCTGAGGGCGAAGATTGCGCGGTAGACGTTTGCGTTGTACGGCATACTGCGCCAATGACTTTCGACTCGCCGCTCGCCGCTTATCAACGCGCTATCGCCCGGCAGGGCTTCGTGCCCGACGACGCTCAACGCCGGGCGGTGCAGGCCTTGCAAGCCTGTCACCAGGCGTTGCACCAGGGCGGTTCGCCGATTACCGGCGTTTACCTGTGGGGGCCGGTGGGGCGCGGCAAGACCTGGCTGATGGACCAGTTCCATCAAAGCCTGCGCGTGCCCGCGCGCCGCCAGCATTTTCATCACTTCATGGGCTGGGTTCACCAGCGCTCGTTCCAGCTCACCGGTACCCGGGACCCGCTGCAGGCGTTGGCGCGGGAACTGAGCCGGGACGTGCGCGTACTGTGCTTCGACGAGTTGTTCGTCAATGACATCGGTGACGCAATCATTCTCGGCCGTCTGTTTCAGGTGATGTTCGAGGAGGGCGTGGTGATGGTCTGCACCTCCAATCAACCCCCTGAGCAGCTGTACGCCGAAGGTTTCAACCGTGAGCGGTTCTTGCCGGGTATCGCGGCGATCAATCGGCATATGCAGGTGCTGGCCGTGGACGGCGGCGAGGATCATCGCCTGCATCCCGGCGTGGGTCTGCAGCGCTACTGGGTCAATCGACCCGATGCACTGGCCACGCTGTTCCGGCAGATGAGCGACGGGCAACCCCTCAGCGACGAGAAGGAAGTGAACGTGGGGCATCGCACGATAGCGGCGGTGCAGGCCAGTGACGCGGTGCTGTGGTGCCGTTACGCCGAGCTCTGCGAACAACCTCTGGCGGCGATGGATTTCATGCTGCTGTGTGATCGCTTCAAGGCCATCCTGCTGGGAGAGGTGCCCAACCTCAGCGCACAGCAGCGCCCTGGTCGCATTGCCCGGGGTACCGAAGACGGCGCCGAGCGCGTGGTCGCGGGGGATCGGCAATTGCCGGAATTGTCCAGGCATGATGACAGCGTGCGACGCTTCATCGCGCTGGTGGATGAGTGTTACGACCGCAAAGTGCCGTTGTTCATCGAGGCCCAGGTGCCGCTGGAGCGTCTCTATACCGAAGGCTACCTGGCGTTTCCTTTTCGTCGCACCTTGAGCCGCTTGCGCGAAATGCAACTGCAGCGCTTCGGCGCCTGAGAGCCCCGCGTTCACTGCGCTTGAGGCGTTGGATACGTGCAATCTACGCGCTTTCTGTCAGACATTTGTCGTTAATCTCCTTCATCTACTGCCGACTCCATGCTTACAATCAACCTTCTCAAAGGGAATCGGTTCCCTGGTTGTCGTTATCGAGGAAGGAAATGGACACCCCAGACATCCTGGTGCTGCAAGCCAGCTACACCAACGCCGTACACGCCGATGCCATCGGCTCGCTGCTCAACCACTATGCTGAAGACCCGATGGGCGGCGGCCACAGTTTGCCGGCCGACCTGTTGCAGCAACTGCCTGCGGAGCTGGCCAAGCGCCCTCATGCGTTCAGTGTGCTGGCGTTCGTTGGGGGTGTCCCGGCCGGGCTGGTCAATTGCTTCGAAGGGTTTTCGACCTTCGCCTGTCGGCCCTTGGTCAACGTCCACGATGTGATGGTGGCGCAACAGTTTCGGGGCTTGGGGTTAAGTCAGAAGATGCTGCAGAAGGTCGAGGAAATCGCCCGGCAGCGCGGTTGCTGCAAGATCACCCTGGAAGTGCTAGAAGGCAATGCGCTGGCCCAGTCGGCGTATCGCAAGTTCGGTTTCGACGATTCGGTATTTGATCCCGCCCATGGCCGCATGTTGTTCTGGAACAAGGCACTTTAATAAAAAGCACAGCAAAAAAAGGCGCCATTGAATGGCGCCCAATAAAACCTTTGCCAAAGGAGCGGGTTGGCACAGGGTACTTGCGGATTAACTCAGTATTAAATCAACTTTTGGGGTGGGCGGGTTCGGCAGTAGTGGCTTTAACCGGTTTGCCATCGGCGGACGCAACTTGCTGCTCGGCCTTGCCGTGGGTTGTTTCCTGACTCAGGCTGAAGTTCTTGTAGAATTCCTTGGAGCGCTCTGAACCGCCCTCTGCAAAGGCGGCGGCGGAGGTCAGGGTCATCAGGCTGGCAAGCATCAGTGTCGAGAGTTTCATTTCAGTATTCCCATTAAGAGTGATAGGTGTCCGGTCACTCCGTGATCAGATCGTGGGGCGACTATGGCGCTATCTTATTAAGTGGGAATTAACGAAATTGCCCCGCGAAGTTAATAGTTTTTAACTTCGCGGGGCAGGGTGCTACAGCCTCCAGTCCAATGCCAGGGTAATCGAGCGCGGATCGCCCCAATACACGCCATTGTAAAAACCGACGCGCTCGTAATATTTTTTGTCAAACAGATTATTGACGTTGATCGATGCCGTCAGCTGCTCGTCGAACTCGTAGCGCGACATCAGGTTGACCACGGTGTAGCCCGGTTGCTCGATCTTTGCCCGCGTGGTGATCAAGTTGCCTTTGTCATTGCGTTCGCCCGTGGGCCGGTTGCCGAACTCATGGATGTCGCTCTGCCAATTCACCGCGCCGCCCACGGTCAGGTTGCGCCAGGCCCCCGGCAGGCGATAAGCGCTGGATATTTTCAGCAGGTTCAACGGCTGGCCGGTGTTGTTGCGCTGGCCGGTACCATTTACCGAATGGGTGTAGGTGTAGCCGGCGGTCAGGTTCCAGTCCGGTGTGATTTCGCCGGCCGCCTCCAGCTCGAAACCCTTCACCTTGTTACCCTTGCCGCCGGATTTGTAGTATTCCTCGCCGGTGACCGGGTTGGGCGGAACCGCGTCATCGCGCTCGGCGACGTTGTCCTGGGTGCTCCAGAAATACGCCGCCGCCAGGTTCAGACGCTCGTTGAGCACGCTGCCCTTGAGGCCAACTTCATAGTTGCTGCCCACCACCGGCTCCAGGTATTTCTTGTTCACGTCTTTCGCGCTTTGCGGCTTGAAGATGTCGGTGTAGCTCGCGTAGACGGTGTACTGCGGCGTGATGTCGTACAGCAACCCGGCGTAGGCCGTGAACATATCGTTATGGGTCTGGCCGGTTTTGCCGGAAGCGGTCAGTTGATTGTTGGCGTTGTATTCGGGGGTGGCGCTTTCCAGCTCCCAACTGCCGTAGCGGCTACCGAGTACGGCATGCAGACGGTCAGTCAGGCTCAGGCGAGTGGCGAGGTAGCCGGCTTTCTGTTGTTTCTTGCTGTGCTCGCCCTTGAGGTCGGTGACCTCATCGGTGAACTTGCCGATACCGCCCATGTGCTTCCAGTCCGCGATGGGGTAATAGCTGGCAGGCAGGTTGCTGCGCATGAAGGGCGAAGTGTCCCGTTGCGCGGCCTCGCCATAGCCCATCATCAGCGCATGTTCACGGCCCAGCAGCGCGTAGCTGCCGGCCAGGTTGAGGTCGATGGCTTCCATTCTCGACGTGCCGCGCATATGGCTGGCCCAGGCGGTCATGCCGCTGCGGTCGGCATTGGGGAAACCCGCGCCGCCGTAGTACACCTTGCCATCGGTATCGCTCTGGCGATGGGTGTAGGCGGCCTTCAGGTGCCAGTCGCCGCCGAGGCGATGGTCGAGGGTGGCGAAGGTGGTCTTGTCGGTCAGCGGCCAGGAACTCCAGTGCGCGGCCATATTGGTGGAGCGCGACAGTCCGGCCTTGCCGCCCTGGCTGTTCCAGTAGGGCACGGTGCCCCAGGACGTGCCTTGTACCTGCTTGTCCTGGTAATCAAAACCTACGGCCAGCACGGTGTCGTCGGACAGGTCGCCCTCGAGAATGCCGTAGCCGACCGCGCGCTGCAGTGCATAGTTATCGCGCAAGGATTTGCTGTCTCGGTACGCCAGTACGCTGCGCCCGCGCAACTTGCCGTCGAAGGCCAGCGGGCCGCCGACGTCGAGGTAGCTGTAATAGTTGTCATGGGTGGCGCCACTGACCCCGGTTTTTGCCTGCCATTGGGCGGTCGGGCGCTTGCGTACCATATTGACGGTGGCCGAAGGATCGCCCGCGCCGGTCGTCAGGCCGGTGGCGCCGCGCACCACTTCGATACGGTCATAGATGATGGTGTCGGCGTCGCTCTTCATGTAGCCGAAGGTGTTGAGCATCCCGTCAATCTGGAAGTTGTTGATGCCGTAGCCACGGGAGGTATAGGACACCCGGTCCGAGTCATTGTGCTGGACGTTGATGCCGGTGGTCTGGCGTAACACATCGGTCAGGGTGTTGAGGTTGAAATCATCCATCTGCTGGCGCGTGATCACCGAGATAGATTGCGGGGTTTCCTTGACGGACAGGTTCAGGCGGGTGGCGGTGCTCATCGAGCCCGTAGTGTAGGCGCCGGTGTGCTCGGTGGTCGCGCCCAGGCTGTCGGCGGTGACGCGGGTGGCGCCCAGTTCGAGGGCTCTGGCGGGGGCGTTTTCGGGGTCGGTTTCGGCCAGCAGTTCAGCGCTTGGCGCAAGGCTGAACAGGCCCAGGGTAAGGGTGATGGAACGGGTGAAAGGCGCGAGCATCGCGGCGAACTCCTTGTCGTCTTTGAGGCCGCCCCGGAAAGGGCGGGTATGGCTCAAAGACGAAAGGAGGCGCGGAACTTTAGGCTTTAACGAGAATGATTATTATCTTTCGTTTATAAACCTCTCGGTTACTTGACCACCACCTCGGTGCTGTCGGCCTTTTTCGGCTTGATCAAGCTGAAGTCGATCAAGGCTTTCTGCTTGGTCTCGTAAGGGTTACCGATCAGCAGGGGACGCGGCTTGAAGCTGTCACTGACCAGGCTTTTGCTGCGGTCCAGTTCATCGAAGCTCAAACCGGCCAGGTCCGCCCACGTGTGGATCAACTGCGAGCTGCTGTAAGGCCGCTGCAGGTCGCCGGCGAAGCTCCAGTCGTGGCTTTCGCGCCACTTGGGTGAGGCGTAGGCCATAAAGGGAATGGTGTACATCGGCGCGGTCGGCTTGCCTTCGTTACGGCCCAGGGTGTCATGGCCGACAGAGTCGAACACGTCTTCGCCGTGGTCCGACAGGTACAGCAAAAAGCCGTTGGGGTCGGTCTTGGCGTAGTCCTTGATCAGGCTCGAGACCACGAAGTCGTTGTACAGCACCGCGTTGTCATAGCTGTTGTACGTCGGCAACTGGGCGTCGCTGACGCCCGGCGGCACGCCCTGGCGATCGGTGAATTTGTCGAACGTCGGCGGATAGCGGTACTGGTAGCTCATGTGCGTGCCCAACAGGTGCACTACGATGAATTTGCGCTCGGCGGTATCGGCCAGGGCCTTGGAAAACGGCGCGAGTACATCGCCGTCGTATTGGCGGGCGTTCTGATTGCGATTGTTGTTCAGGTACACCTGTTCGTCGGCCTGTTCGGAAAAGGTCGTGAGCATGGTGTTGCGCTTGGTCATGGTCTGCTGGTTGGTGATCCAGAACGTCTTGTAGCCGGCCTGTTTCATCACGCTGACGATCGACGGCGTCTTGAGGTACAGGTCCGGGTTTTCTTCGTCGGCGAAGGTCAGTACCTGTTGCAACGCTTCGATGGTGTAGGGGCGCGGGGTGATGACATTGTCGAACACCGCCAGTTGGTCGCGCAGCTTGTCCAGTTCCGGCGTGGTATTGCGCGGGTAGCCATAGAGGCTCATGCGCTGGCGGTTGGTGGACTCGCCGATTACCAGCACCAGCGTGGACGGCTGGCCGGCCATGGTGTCCTTGAGGTTTTTCAAGGGTGGAATCTGGCTGGCGCTGGTCAGCATGCCTTGCATGTTGTCCAGTTGTTCGGTGTAGCGGCGGTAGGCGACGATCATCTGCCAGGGCACAGCCGGTTCGATCCGGGTTTCAAAGCGGTCGATGGCCTGTTCCATGGTGTCGCTGGTGGCGATCTGCTTGACCAGCGGGTAGCCGACAATCGCCAATACGATGGCGATGGCCGCCACGATGGACTGGCCGCGGGGCAAGTACACCGGGCGCAAGCGTGTCCACAGGAATACCGCGAAGGCGGTGTGGGCGATGAACGCCAGCACGATCCACCAGGCAAAATACTGGGTAGCGTATTCGCCCGCTTCAGAAATGTTCGACTCGAACATGATGAAGATCACGCTCTGGGAAAATTCCTGCTGGTAAATAAAGAAGTAACCCAGGCTGGCCATGGAGCAGGCCCACAGCACCACGCCGATCACGGCGGCCAGTACCCGCGTTTGCCGGGGGAACAGCAGCATCGGCGCCAGCCACAGTGCACTCATGAAGAATGCCTGGCGGAAACCACTGAAGCCGGACGTACCGGTCAGTTGGATAAGCAGCTGGGTAATACCCGAGAAGTACCAGAAAAACAGGAATAACCAGCCAAGGCCGGCCCAATCAAAACCTTTCGCAGTCGTCGTGCTGCGTTTGAACATCGCCATCCAGCGCCCCATCAGAAAATGATCGTCGCGCACACGCGCGCAACATCGGGCCGCTCGGAACATGAGCGGCATCGCGGGCGGGAGTATCGGGACAGGCGTGTGAAAACTTTGTGAGTTTTCTGTAGGTATTGCCTTACAAACTAACCAAAGGCGTTCAGCAGAGTGCGGGCTTGGCGCCGGACGGCAGCTCCAGCTGGGCCTGGAGGTGCGAACGCAGGCGCAGGACTTCCTGTTGCAACTGATCGCGCTCGTCCTTCAACTGACGCAATTCATCGCGGCGGATGCTGACGTAGAGGGTCTGTGGCGGTCGGGTCATCTGTGCTGTGCTCATTGCTTGCCTCGCAAATAGCCGGGTAGATCGCGCCGCCGAAACAGGTGAGCGGCAGCAGTCGTGGCAAGTTTGAATTCTTTTTCACACCAAGGGAACTTTTTTATTTTTGGTGGTCGTGTGACTTTTGCCACCGTGATGGTGAAATGCTGGCAACTTTTTTAGCATGAAACTACGCGGATCCGCTCTGGACTAACCCTCATTAGCCTCATTGCGCTATAAACTATGTCACACATTTTTTAGCAGTTAGGAGCATCAGCACATGCAACTGGGGATTATCGGACTAGGCCGCATGGGCGGTAACATTGCGCGGCGCCTGATGCTCAATGGGCATACCACCGTTGTATATGACCGTAACGAAGCCTTTGTCAAAGGCTTGAGCGAGGAGGGCGCCACCGGCGTCGCCGACTTGAAAGCCCTGGTGGCCGGCCTGCAAAAGCCTCGCGCTGTGTGGGTAATGTTACCGGCGGGCGCTCCCACCGAAGACACCATCAATGAACTGAGCGGGCTGCTGGAAAGCGGTGACGTGATCATTGATGGCGGCAACACCAATTACAAGGACGACGTACGTCGCGGCAAGGCCCTGGCGGAAAAGGGTCTGCATTACGTCGACGTCGGCACCTCCGGCGGCGTGTGGGGGCTGGAACGCGGCTACTGCATGATGATCGGTGGCGATGTCGAAACCGTGCAGCGCCTTGATCCGATCTTCAAGAGCCTGGCGCCTGGCATCGGCAGCATCCCACGCACCAGGGACCGTTCGGCCTCCGCCGACCCGCGTGCCGAGCACGGCTATATTCATGCCGGCCCGGCGGGCTCCGGCCACTTCGTCAAGATGATCCACAACGGCATTGAATACGGCATGATGCAGGCGTTTGCCGAAGGTTTTGACATTCTCAAGACCAAGAACTCGGACAACCTGCCCGAAGACCAACGCTTCGACCTGAACGTGGCCGACATTGCCGAAGTCTGGCGTCGTGGCAGCGTAGTGTCGTCGTGGCTGCTGGACCTGACCGCCGATGCCCTGGCGACCGATCCGAAGCTGGACGGCTATTCCGGATCCGTGGCCGACAGCGGCGAAGGCCGTTGGACCATCGAAGCGGCCATGGAGCAGGCGGTGCCGGTACCGGTGCTGTCGACGTCGCTGTTCGCCCGTTTCCGTTCGCGCCAGCAGAGCACCTACGGTGACAAAATGCTCTCGGCCATGCGCTTCGGCTTTGGCGGCCACGTGGAGACTTCCAAAAAATGACCGCCAACGGCAAGAAACCCAAGGCCGAACCCGCTCCACCCACTACCTTGTTTCTGTTTGGCGCCCATGGCGACCTGGTCAAGCGCCTGCTGATGCCGGCGCTGTACAACCTGAGTCGCGACGGGCTGCTGGGCGATGGCCTGCGCATTGTGGGCGTTGATCACAACGCCATCAGCGACGCTGACTTCGCCAAGAAACTCGAGGACTTCATTCGCACCGAAGCCGCCGGCAAGGTCCGGGGCAATGCCGACAATGGGCTGGACCCACAGCTGTGGGCCCAGTTGGCCAAAGGCATCAGCTACGTCGAGGGTGACTTCCTCGACGACAGCACCTACGCCGATATCGCGCAGAAAATTGCCGACAGCGGCAGCGCCAATGCGGTGTTCTACCTCGCGACAGCACCGCGCTTCTTCAGTGAAGTCGTGCAGCGCCTGGGCAGTGCCGGGTTGCTCGATGAGACGCAGGAGGGGTTTCGCCGCGTGGTCATCGAGAAACCGTTCGGTTCCGACCTGGCCAGCGCCGAAGCGTTGAATGCGTGCCTGCTCAAGGTGATGAGCGAGAAGCAGATCTATCGCATCGACCATTACCTGGGCAAGGAAACGGTGCAGAACATCCTCATCAGCCGTTTCTCCAACGTGCTGTTCGAGGCGTTCTGGAACAACCATTACATCGACCACGTGCAAATCACCGCCGCAGAAACCGTCGGCGTCGAAACCCGGGGCAATTTCTTCGAAAAAACCGGCACGCTGCGGGACATGGTACCCAACCACCTGTTCCAGTTGCTGGCCATGGTCGCAATGGAGCCACCGGCAGCCTTCGGTGCCGACGCGGTGCGCGGTGAGAAGGCCAAGGTGGTCGGTGCCATCCGGCCCTGGTCCCTGGAAGATGCGCGGGCCAACTCCGTGCGCGGCCAGTACACCGCCGGTGAAATCGCCGGCAAGCAACTGCCGGGCTATCGCGAAGAAGCCAATGTCGCGCCTGACAGCAGCACCGAGACCTTCGTTGCGCTGAAGGTGATGATCGACAACTGGCGCTGGGTCGGCGTGCCGTTCTACCTGCGAACCGGCAAGCGCATGAGCATCCGCGACACCGAGATCGTGATCTGCTTCAAGCAGGCGCCTTACGCGCAGTTTCGCGACACCGACGTCGATGAGCTCAAGCCCACCTACCTGAAGATCCAGATCCAGCCGAACGAAGGCATGTGGTTCGACCTGCTGGCCAAAAAGCCCGGGCCGACCCTGGAAATGGCCAATATCGAGTTGGGATTCGACTACAAGGACTTCTTCGAGATGCAGCCGTCGACAGGTTACGAAACCCTGATCTACGACTGCATGACCGGCGACCAGACCCTGTTCCAGCGCGCCGACAATATCGAGAACGGCTGGCGCGCCGTGCAGCCGTTCCTGGATGCCTGGAAAGAAGACGATGGCATTCAGACCTACAAGGCCGGCGAAGATGGCCCGGCGGCGTCGGATGCATTGCTGGCCCGTGACGGCCGTGCCTGGCATAGCCTCGGATGAGTGATGCAGCGATTCATCCCATCCGTTTTATCCTCAGTGATGTGGACGGCACCTTGCTGCATCCGGATCACAGCCTCAGCCCGCGCACAGCCGATGCGATTCGCGCGTTGCGTGATGCCGGGGTGTTTTTCAGTCTGGCCAGCGGGCGCCCGCCCAAGGCCATGATGCACCTGATCGAGACCTTCGGTATCGACGTGCCGGTGGCGGGGTTCAACGGCGGTACGTTGATCAACCCCGATGGCAGCATCCTGGTGGCCCACCATCTGCCGGCGGAAGCGGCGTTAGTGACCCTGGCACTGTTCTCGGCCGAACCGGATGTGGAAGTCTGGGTGTTTGCCGATGGCGACTGGCTGCGCCGTGACTCGCCCGGGCCGATGGAGCAGCGCGAAGCCGACGGCCTGGGGTACGGGCCAGTGGTGGTGGAGAGTTTCGAGCCCTACCTGGACCGGGTCGACAAGATCGTCGCCGCGAGCAATAACACGCAGTTGCTGGTAGAGCTGGAAGCGCAGCTGCAGCCGAAGGTGAGGGGCCTGGCCCAGGTCTCACGTTCGCAGCCGGTTTATCTGGATGTGACGGCGATGCTGGCGAATAAAGGCGAGGCCTTGAAGACCCTGGCGGCGCACCTTGAGGTGCCGCTTGCGCAAACGGCAGCCATTGGCGACGGCGGCAACGATCCGGCGATGTTCCAGGTGGCCGGTTTATCGATTGCCATGGGCCAGGCGGAAGAAACCGTCAAGCGTCAGGCCAGCGTGGTCACCGGCAGCAATGTCGAGGACGGCGCTGCCGAAGCGTTCGAGCGATTTATACTCAACGCACGATAAGTAAGTGCAACTTCCGATCACTGTAATGCAGTGATCGGAAGTTCCCGCCTCACTTACTTGGGCATTGCCCATTGCTGCAACTGGTAGCCACTTTTGTCGAGCTCGGCACGGGCCTGCAACAGCAAGTCTTCCAATTGCGCCGGGTCAGTGTAAGTGGTCGATGACAGCTGTTGGCTGCCGATACGGGTGTTGGTGCGGTCGATGACGCTCAGGCTGAGGGCGCCATGACCGTCGTGCCAAGCCACGCACTGGAAGGGCTGGAAGGCACGGTCTGCAATCAAAAGAGCTTCGTTGATGCGCAGCGGAGCGTTCATGTGTGTCGTCTCTCTCTGTGCCCATTCAAGTGAATACCGGCGGTTGGGCTGACCGTACGGTGGGTTACTTGTACTGATGCACGATGGTGGGGGGCGGGTCACATGCCAGGACAAGAAATTTTAACTTTCCCTGACTGAAGTCATCTAAGCGGCTGTTTTAAAAGCGGAACTAACGTTTGGCCGGTGGGCAACTTTTTACAGGTTGATGGCTTTTTGCTCGCACTTATAGCGAAAGGGTACAAGCACAGCGTCAATATTTTGATATGTTGCTTTCTGGTCGCCACAAACTATTGTTTCTATTAATAAAAACTGACGCCAAGGAATAGTCATGGTTGTGACTTCTGCGCAACGCCGCTTGTTGGTCGTCGACCCCTGCGAGGATTGTCACGGATTGCTGCCCGGCTTGCGCACGGTCGGATGGGAAGTCGACAGCTGTACCCTCGAAGCCGTGGGTGAGCGGTCCTGCGATGTCGGCCTGTTGCGATTGCAGCCTTGTCATCTGGAACGGCCCGAGGCGGTCAAGGAGCTGATTGGTCGTAGCGGCACCGAATGGATCGCGGTACTCAGCCAGGACGTGCTACGCCTGCAGAACGTCGGGGATTTCGTCTGCGAATGGTTTTTTGACTTCCACACCTTGCCGTTCGATGTGTCGCGGGTGCAGGTCACCCTCGGGCGCGCCTTTGGCATGGCGCGCCTGCGCGGCAAAGGCAACACCCCGGTGGGAGGGCCTGAGCATGAGTTGCTGGGCGATAGCCGGCCCATTCGCGAACTGCGCAAATTGCTGTCGAAGCTGGCGCCCACTGAATCGCCGGTACTGATACGGGGAGACAGCGGCACCGGCAAGGAACTGGTGGCCAAGATGCTGCACCGGCAGTCCCAGCGACACGCCAAGCCATTCGTGGCGATCAACTGCGGAGCGATTCCTGAACACCTGATCCAGTCGGAACTCTTCGGCCATGAAAAGGGCGCCTTCACCGGTGCGCATCAGCGCAAGGTCGGACGCATCGAGGCCGCCCACGGTGGCACGCTGTTCCTTGATGAAATCGGCGATCTGCCCATGGAGCTGCAAGCCAACCTGTTGCGCTTTCTCCAGGAGAAACAGATCGAGCGCGTGGGCGGCAGCCAGCCCATCCCGGTGGATGTGCGGGTACTGGCTGCGACCCACGTTGACCTTGAGGCCGCCGTCGAGAAGGGCGCCTTTCGCGAGGACCTGTATTACCGGCTGAACGTGCTGCAAGTCGTCACCGCGCCCCTGCGCGAACGCCACGGCGACGTGGCGATGCTGGCCAATCACTTTTCGCGTTTCTATAGCCAGGAAACCGGCCGCCGCCCGCGCAGCTTCAGCGAAGAGGCCTTGGTGGCGATGGGCCGACACCCCTGGCCGGGCAATGTGCGTGAACTGGCCAACCGTGTGCGCCGTGGCCTGGTCCTGGCTGAAGGGCGCCAGATCGAGGCGGTTGACCTGGGATTGCAAGGCCCGCAAGCCGTGTCGCCGCCGATGGCGACACTGGAAGATTACAAGCACCGCGCCGAACGCCAGGCATTGTGCGACGTACTTCACCGGCACAGCGACAACCTGAGTATCGCGGCCCGGGTGCTGGGCGTTTCCCGGCCGACGTTCTACCGGTTGCTGCACAAACACCAGATTCGCTAGATTTTTTTCAAAGGGTGCATGCAAATCAAAATGTGGGAGGGGGCTTGCCCCCGATGGCGATGTGTCAGTCGCTGATGCATTTACTGCTCTACGCATCGGGGCATAGACCACACACCGCCGTAGCCGCTAACCACGATGCGAAGCGAGTCGCCGTTGATCTGCTTTTGATCTTGATCTCAGGCGCCCCGTTAAACCACGCTGGCCGAACGCAGGCTTGAATCCGTGGGCAACCCGGCAGGACGCCGGGTTAGCCGCACTGGGCCAGGGATGGCCCATTGCGGCGGCCCACGGATTCAAGCCGGAGAGAGGGCACACCGAGCCTAAGCGAGGTGCCGAGTGGTGGGGCAAGAGCGTTTTGCTTACTTTTGCGCTTTTCAAAAGTGAGCCGCTGTAAAAGCGGAACCCGTAGCAGCCGTTACCGCAGAAACGGATATGTACTCGGTCCAATCCAACATCCCGGCCAGCCCCGAGGCCGTCATCGGGGGCAAGCCCCCTCCCACATTTGGACCGGGATCGACACGAGATCCTGGTCGGGCCTAAGGCCGCCATCGGGGGCAAGCCCCCTCCCACATTTGGACCGGGATCGACACGAGATCCTGGTCGGGCCTGAGGCCGCCATCGGGGGCAAGTCGAATCGTCGCACCGCCCCTCCCACATTTAAAAAGTGTTTACCTCTCAATCAAAAGTAATACGGGAATTTCAGGCTGAACGTGAAGTCCGGCGCGTCATCGGTCATCCCGATCGCCAGGTTCGGCACGATGGTCAGGTTATCCGAGGCCGCAATCGTCATGCCGACGTTGAAGTAGCCCGCATTCGCATCGCTGGACACCACCGACTGCCAGTCGCCGCCGTCCGGCTTGAGCTTGCTTTTGCGCTGCACCAGGTCGGACACCGAGAACGACATGCTCATTTTTTCGTTCAAGGCAAAGGCTACGCCGACACCGAACTGAAAGCTGTCGCCCAGGCGCACCTTGCCCCCCACCTTCTGGTTGACCTGACTGCTGATGTCATCGAACGAGTCTTCGAAGTTGTGGGTGTACGACAGCGAGCCGAACAACACCGCAGGGTCGAAAGTCTTGACCAGGGAGATGCCCGGTGTGACCGACCACACGCCGTTGCCCGTCGGCAGGCTTTCCGGCAGGTAGAGGTTGTCGTTGCTCGGTTGCTTGACCAGTTTGATGCCAAACGGCTCTTTACCCGTAGGCGCCTTCACCCGCACCGACACCACGGCGTCCGGCAGGTTAGGGGTTTCATCGAGGAATTTGTACGCCACGCCGAAGTTGACGTCGCCAATGGTCGGGTCGCGGGTCACGGACGCTTCCGAGGTGGCCGTGGCATCGTTGCCGGCGCCGCCGGACTGGTAGGTCGACTCGCGGTAGACCACCGGCACGTTTAGGTCGAACTGCCAACGGTTATCGAGGTTGTAGCGGCCGGTCAGGTCCAGGGTCCAGCTGTCGGATTTGATCCGGTCCAGGTTGATGTTGCCGAGGAAGATCGAGTCCAGTGCCAGGAAACCATTGAGGGTCAGCTGGCGCGCGTCGTAACGGGCATAGGTGATGCCGGTCTCGAGGCTGAACTTGCCATTGCCGAAAAAGCCGCTGGCTTCGTTGTAGAGGTTACTGACACTTTGTGCCGGGGCCGAGTCGTCCTTGAGCGACTGGCCGTAGGAACTGCCGCCGCCGCCCGCGCCACCCGACGCGGCTGCCGCGCCGGTGCCTGCGACGGTCGTGCCGCCTTGCTTGAAGTCGGCGGGGGATTTGGCCAGGCGCCTGGGGGCCGGCGTGGCCGGTTGATCTTCCACCTGACGTACGCGTTGTTCCAGCACGGCCAGGGCCTTTTGCTGCACGTCGTAGCGTTGCTTGAGTTCCAGGAGTTCCCGCTTGAGGGTTTCGATATCGGCATCCGGCGCGGCATACAGCACGGATGCGGGCAAGAGCGTACTTAAACAGATCACCGCGCGGAGCGATAATGATCGATGCATGAAATAAGCCGTCCTTTTCCAATGCGTAAGTGTCGAGGGTCAGCGTAGTTCAATAACCGAGCGTGCGTAGGCCTTTGAGCTGGTCCAGATTGCAGTTCAATGCACCGTTGTTCAAACCGTTATTGTTCATCACGACGTTGAGTTGGGTCATGTTGTTGACGAAGTTGGTATTGCCGGTCAGAACCGTGCCTTGCAGCACATTTCCGCCGCCGATCTGCTGCAGGCTGTTGCCTTGGTTGTGGTTGGCCTGGATTGCCATTTGCAGGCCGCCATTGTTGGCCGATACGCTGACTTGACCGGCCTTGCTGTCGCCGGTGACGGTGCCGCCGGCCACCAATACCTGACCGGACTGCACGGCGTTGGCAGGGGCAAAGCCGTCCTGGGTGACGTTGATGCCGACATGGTTGTAGGCGGTGTTGCCATCGCCGGCGGCGCGCACGCTTTGGGTCACGCCCTGGCCGCTGGTCAGGCCGGCTCCACCGATCACATTCCCGCCGCCGGCAGTGGGCGTTCCGGAACCCGCCGCACCCGTGGTTTGCACGTAGAACTGCGGGGTGATGGTGGTCTTGTCCAACTGCATGCTGGCCTTGCCGGTAATGCTGTCGCCGACCGCATTGGTCCAGGTGCTGCTCATGACAATGCCGAAGCTGATGATTCGCCCCGGCATCACATAGCGGCCACGCAGCTCGGCCATTTCCGCGTCCTTGAGTTCGATCGGTTTGAAGCCCGATGAAGCATAAGCGGGCATCGAGGCTGCCAGACACAAAACCGTCAGCCAACGGGAAGTGTTCATCTTTTGCTCCTGGAGCGTCCTGCCCCTTATTGCGCTTCTAGAAGAAGTCGCTCTGGATAAAACCGAAATCCATCAGTTCGGCGTCGCCTACGGGCCGGAACTCGTTCAGCTGGTTCTTGGCGGTCAGGGGGGCAGGCGGGTCGAGCAGGATGTTGGCCTTGTCGTAGCCTTCGCCCAATACGGCGAACACGATGCCATTCCAGCCCCTGACGAAGTCATCCCGCGAATAGCGCTTGTGCCCCAGCACCGGGTCGCCGACATACACCCAGTCCTTGTCGGCCCGTTGCATCACCACGAAGTGCTTGTAGCCACGGATTTCCAGCAACACCACCACCGGGATTTTCACGGTGACGAGGGTGTCGGGGGCGATCTTGTAGCCCCGGGCGCGCATGCCGATGCTTTCGAGGTAGCGCTTCATGTCCAGCATGGAAAAACCCTGGGTACGCACCATGTCCTGGTCGGCATTGACCAGCATGCCCTTGATGAGGTGGTCTTCGTCGACGTCCAGCCAATAGGCCTGGCGCAGGATGGTGGCGAGTGCCGCAGCACCGCAGCTGAAATCGGTTTTCTGTTCCACCAGGTTGGCGAACCGGCGTTCACGGATGCTCTCGACCTTCTTGAAAATCACCGCACCGCCGGGCATGGCGGAGATCGCCATGGTGCCCGCCCAAGTGGGACCGGTGAGCAACATCAAGAGAGTGAGGGTCGCGAAGCGCATGATCGACTGACCTGCTGGACACTGGAATAAGAAAGGGCCTTGTTGCCAAGGCCCCGTTGGATCAGAAACGCACGCCGCTGGAGCAGACGCTGCAACCTTGACCGATCGACAGGCTGTTGCTGCCCTGGTTGCCCGCGCCCGATTGCAGGTTTACACCCACGTTGCCGGAGTTGCGGTTAACCGAGTTGTCGAGGCTGGAGTTGTTGGACACGTATTGAGGCTTGCCGTAGCCGTAGCTGCTGACGGCGGTATTGAGGTAGCTGTTGTTGAGCGAGTTCTGCTCGGTGTTGGAAGCGGCGGCGATGTTCTTGCCGTCAGCGGTGGTGATTGCCAGGTTGTTTTTACCTTCGTTGCCTTGACCGGCCTGGCCGTTGTAACCCACGTTGCCGGAGTTGCCGTTGACGGAGCCGTCCAGGGACGCGTTGTTTTGCGTGCCTTTGTTGACGAAGTTGTTATTGGTGCTGGCTTGATCCACATCGATCACGGCGAACACGGTGGCAAAGTCGCCTTTGGCACTGGAGATGGCACCGGCGTTATCCGCCTGGTTGCCGGAGCCCGACTGTACGTTGACGCCCACGTTACCGCTGTTGCCGGTCACCGAGTTGTCGGCCGAGGCGTTGTTTTCGGTGTTGCTGTCCTCGAATTTGTTGCCCTGGCTTTTTTGCACATCGGTGACCACGGAGGCGACGGTGCCAGTGGGTTGAGGGGCTGGGTGCCAGCCACCACCGGCTTGAGCAGCGGCAGCCATGAGCGCGGCGAGAGCGAAAACCAGTGGTTTGAGCGCCATTTGAGGTTTCATGGTGTTTCTCCTTGCTTCTAATTAGTTGGGTTAAGTGTTGGTACGGTCTAACTAAGGTCTATCAAGCAGTTACTTGATAGTGATGCCCAGGGTGTTAGCCACTCGGTTCCCCACCCCGGCACTCTGGTTCACCTGAATCACTCCTCGGCTGCCGGTGAAGGCCTGGTCGCTGGTGACGACCTGGCGGCTGCCAGTGGTGGAGGTGGACCCTGAGTCGCTTGCCAGCGTCGTCGTGTTCTGTTGCAACAGGACGCTGTCATCGATGCTTTGCGGGCCAGGGCTCAGGCTGATCCGCACCGCATTGATCGATTGGTTATTGGCTCCGGCCGACTGATTGATGCCCAGTACGCCGTTGCCGTTGGTAAAGGAGGTGCCCAGGATCGCCGCCTTGGCGTTCAGGGACGGGTCGACGTTGCCGTCGAGCTTCTGGATAGTGACGGTGGTGGCCTGGCCACCGAGGACAATCGCGCGGCTGTTGGACATTTGCTGTTGATTGCCGGCGGCCTGGTTGATCGACAAAACACCCTCGTACTGTTTGCCGCTGTCATTGATCACGGCGGTGTTGTCAGCCAGGGCCGTTGTGCTGCCCAGCAGGGCGAATATCAACAGGAAGTGCCTCATCACTTGCCCCCCATCATGCTGCCGAGGTTGTTCAAGGGGGCCATGCCGCGCTGGATCGAATCGCTGATCTGCCCACCCATTGCGTTGCCGGCGCCGGCGCCATGGCCGGCGGCAGCGCCGCTGCCCAGGGTCGACATGCCGGTGTGCGTGGCGCCCAGGCCGGACAGATTGCCGTTGGGCTGCACCGAGCGCGCAAGGCTCGAACCGCTGCTGATGCCGCCGATGTCCCGGTCGCTGAGTTCACCGGACATGGCACTGATCACTTCTTTGCTGGGGTTGGCGTTGGCCGTGTTGGGGTAGGGGTCCGGGAGCGAGGTGCGCCCGTACATATGCCCTTGTACGGCGCGCCCCGTCACGATCACGCCGTCACCCGCCTGGCTCGGCAGGCTGGCGCCGGCACTGAGCACGCAACTGATCAGCAGTGCGTTTATCGAGGCATGAGTGAATGTGTTCACGGCGGCAATCCTTATTATTCACGCTGACCCTAAACAGCGTTGTCAGGGACAGAGCAGAAGGCGTGCCGGTTTTTGTTTTTACTTTGGATTCAGCAGGTTATGGTTTTCACCGACGGATTCGTCGGTTGTGGTGTTTCAACCCTGAAACAGTCCTCGCCCGGCGTCGCAGGCCCGGTCGCTCGCGCCAGCTGTATCAGTGATGAAACAGTGTCCATGACAAAACGATGAATCCGTCCCCGCCGGGCGATTCAAGACAGTTGGGTGTTTCAAAAATGGACAGGTCACGCGGCAGGCGCAGGCTCAGCCTTTGGGGGTTTTACGCGGAATGGAGTTGAGTACCGGGTTGCCGTCCTGATTCTGGGTCAGGTAGACCGGTAATACCTTGGGCAGGGAGGGGATGAGGTTATTGACTTCACTGAGGTTATAAATACCGCCAATGCGAATGCTCCCGGTGCCTGCGTCCGCCAGCATCACCGGTTTGTCGAGGTAGCGGTTGATCAGCGGCAGCGCATCGGCCAGGGCCAGGTTGTCGAGCACCAGTTTTCCCGTGCGCCATGCCAGGGCCGTGTCATCGGGCTTGATCGCCGCCACGCGCGGAGTGGCGTCGCCCCGTTGGTAACTGGCCTGCATCCCCGGGGTCAGCGGCACGCTGCCATGCACTGAGTCGCTGGCGATCTGCACCGAGCCTTCAAGCAACATCACTCGCACCTGGTCCGCATACGTCCAGACATTGAACTGGGTGCCCGTCACGCGTACCTGCCCCTCGCCAGCCTGCACGACAAAGGGGTGATCGCTGTCATGGGCGACCTTGAAAAACGCTTCGCCCTTTTTCAGGCTGGCCTGACGCCGGTCCTTGTAATCGCTGTAGACCAGTTCGGTGCCCAGGTTCAATTCCACCTGGCTGCCATCAGCAAGGGTGACCTTGCGCAAGCCATTGGTTGCTTCGTAGTGTTTATAGGCGCTGGGCAGCCAGCCGGCTTCCCAGCCGGTCAGGGCGGCCAGTGGCAAGGCACCCAGGCACAGGGCGGCGGCGACCGCGTAGGTGCGCCAGCGCTTGCGCGGCTTGAACGGCAACACCACCTGCATCGGTGTGTTGCGCGGCAGATGATCGGCCACGTCCCAGACTTCCAGCATCGCCGCGTATTCGAACGCATGCAACGGGTGAGCGTCGTGCCATTGTTCAAACGCCTGGCGCTCAGCGGCCGAGCAATCCTCGGCATGCAGACGCATGCACCAATGCGCGGCGGCTTCGGTAATGGCGTCGTACTCGGCTTCTGAAAGGGACTGTTCGCTCATTGACTCATCCTGATTTCCCGCATTCTAACTCTCCGAAGCACACGGCGAGAACAGCATCATGGCGATTGCACATCAATTGGAACTTATTCTTGTTTGAGCGCGCCTAAAAATTCAGGAATTAACCTGTCGTCAACCATGGAGTACTAGCATGTTGAAGAAAACCTTAGCTGCCCTGTGTGCCACCACCGCTTTGCTGAGCGCCGGCGCAGCCCTGGCCGACAAGCCGGGTGCGGGCTGGATCACCATTGAAAAAGCCATTGAAGTGGCGAAGACCAAGGCTGGGTATACCGAAGTTTATGCCGCCGAAGCCGACGACAATGGCTATTGGGAAGTCAAAGGCCGCAAATCCGACGGCACCGTCTACGAAGCTCGCATCGACGGCATGTCGGGCAATGTCCTGCGTGATCAGAAGGACTGATCAACCGCTGGGGGCCTGTTCAGGCCCCCACATCCAGCATGCGCCCCAGATGCGTAATCAGGTAAGTGACCGAATCGGCGTTGGTGAGAATGACGTCGATGCGTTTGTCGATATTGCTCATGAACACCTGACGTGCCTCATTCAGGGTCTTTGCGCCAGTAATACCCAGGACTTTGCGCTTGAGGTAGTGGGTGGTGGTGAAAACGCCGTAGTCCTCCCAGGTATTGGATATGTCATCCCATGTCTTGAACAGCATTCGGGCCGGCGTCAGCGTGGACAGCGCGGTCGTTTGCAAGTCATCCTGGCGGGTTTTCACTGCCTGAGCACCAGGCTTTGCGGTATCGATCAGGTCGCGGAACGGTTCCATGCTCCGCAGGTAGGCAATGTCTTCGGTCTTGAACCGTAAATGCGTCAGTTCATGAATCAGCGTAGAAGCCCTGGCGTGAGCGAATATATCGAAGGGTGCATTCAGGATGTTGGCGTATTCAGCCAGATTCGGATCGAAGAAACGTTCGAACAAAAACACTTTGCGTTCACTGTCATCGATGAGCACCATCGCGTAATCATTCGTGGGGTCCATCAGGCTTTTGCCGCTGACCAGGCGCATTGAGTCAGGGCCGATCAAGGTCGGGTCACTCAACTCATCGAGTATCCCGTCGATGAGGGTCTCGATTTTCCTTACCTGGTCCGGTGCCAGGTTGATGGTGCCGAACAGGTCGCATAAAAACAGACCCACTCGGCTATCAGGGGTGATCAGCTGTGCAAAATGGCGGATGTTGCGCTTGCAGTTGACGGCATAGTAAGTCGCCACATTCAACGCTTCGTCGATGGCCTGGGCTTTCCAACTGGAGACGGCGGCAATCGCCCTTATGCCTCGCGCTTCAATATTGATCTCGCGCCGCTGCGCCCGTTGCGTTTTCTGACGCGTCCAGGCCTGGCCGAAGCGGGGTTTGTGCAGGCTCAGGTCCAACACCCACTGGCCATTTGAATTGCAACCCACGTAGGGGCCCTGCTGATCGTTGTTGCCGAGGCGCCAGTGCTCCCTGGTTTTCGTCACCGCATACACTTTGCCTGCCAGCGGTACATACGTCCTGGCGCTCGCCGGGTCCTCGTAAACATGGGTGGAGGTAGTCAGCTCCAGGTCCTCCAGGGCGACGTCATGATCCTCGAAGCGCTGCAACCGTGTGCGCGAAATGGCAGTGACGTCCCGCAGGCCCGGGGCAGTGGCCGTGGGGAGGTTGTCCTGCGGCAGGTCGACGACGTCAGCGTTATCGGGCGGCGGGGTTTCGCTGCCGTCGAGCTCGCTGTACAGCGCGGCCATTTGCACCACGGCCAGGATGAAGTCCTTCATCGCGGCGCGCCACTGATGCACTTGCAGCGCCTCCATTGAGCGCTTGACCAGCGTGTAGCTGCGCCACACCACCAGCGGATAGGCGAGCTTGCCCGCCATGAAGTGCACCGCCGTTGCAATGCCCTTGCCGAACAGGCCGACCGCTTTATCCCATAGCAGTTGGCTGCCTTCCTTGAATTGGCAAGCGAACATCTTCAGCAGGACCAGCGTGTTCTCGCTGAACAGATACTGCAGCAGATTGCCGGTTATGGCAGACGAAGCAAGGCGAATATCCGAGGGGCGATGCCGGTTGTTCAGCAGCAAGTCGCGGTAAACGGCCTGGTGCGGATCGTCCAGGTGCTGGATGACCCAGTCCTGCAGTGCACCAGGTCTTTCCAGCTCGTCGAGCAGCGCTTGTTCATCGGCATACTGCTTGAGCACATGGTTTTCACTGTAGGGCGCGTATAGCACCACGGCGCCGGCCTCTTTATCCGCAGCGCTGATCAGGTACATGCCCAGTACCCTGGCGGCCGTGGCCCCCGCAGTCGCCACCAGTTCCACGGGCCGAAACAGCACCGACGCGCCCTCCAGTGCCGCACGCGCCAGGGCATCAGGCATATCGAACGCCTGCTGGACCCAACCCAGGGCCTGGGTCGACAGGCGTTCCTGCAGATGGTGCTCGTGGGCGTATTGCAACACCTGCCAGGGCAATTGCCGGCAGAACCGGCGCCGGCGTTGGCGCGCCGCCTCTGTGCGGGTGTCCAGCTCGGTTTGCAACAGCTGCTGGTAGAACGATTTCACGTCCAGCTGGCGCACCATCTGGATCACTGCATTGGCATCCAGGGTATCTGGCAGCGGTGTGGCGGTGCGCGACCGCGGGCGAATGGCTTGCTTGTTCAGGTCTGGCCAGTGGCGCAAGGCAAAGTCGGTCAGGCTGCTGGTGTGGATGTCGAGGGCCTGGTGCACGGGAATCAGCACGTCGTCGGGGCTGATGGTGTGCTCGGGAAAGCGTGCCTGCAGCAGCTTCTCCAGGGCGGAAAAAGCGTGCTCGCGAAGGGTCGGGAGGCCATGGAGGTAGTCCTCCTCTTGCGGGGCGCTGTTGCGGTATTGCTCAAGCAGTTCGGCATGGTAAATCTGCTCTTGGGCAGGGGCCATTGCCAGCCACACGGGCAACAGTTGCTGGGTGATCATTGCGTCGGCCAGCGCCCTGGCCCGTGCCAGGTTGGTAGGCGCGGGGATTTGCAGGAGCGCATCCAGGCGGTCCTGTACGGCGCGCGCGGGCAAGTCCATGACCAGTAAATGATCGACCGTGTCCATGACACCGTCGTCGTAGGTCTTCAGGCGATTGTCCAGCAGGTTATCGTCAATGCGTTGCAGCGCCGCCAGGCGATACACCTGATGGGGCACGCGCTGGGACAAGCGCAGATTCTCCAGCAGCGTCAGCCGTTTGACCGGATGCGCCAGGCGCTGGGCAATGGAGTCGCGCAGGGCCGAGACCGATGAAAACACTTCATGGCCACGCCGTGGCGTCCATAGCAGCGCCTGGCCCGAACGCGCCGGGTCAAGGCCGCCGCGCTCGGTCAGTACAAACAGATTGGCCAGCGGCAGCAGCGCGTCGGACGTGCCCTGGTGCAACGCCAGCGCATAGGCATCCGGCAGAAACCCGTTGACCCCATGCCGGGTCAGGCGCACCAGGCTGTCGCTGCGCAGTACCGTATCGAGAATGGCATGGCTTTGGCCCGTCAGGGTTTTACCCAGCAACCGCAGTTCAGCCTCGCTGCGCAAACCCAGCAGCATCGAATGCGCGTGCTTGTCTCGGTTGTTGTCCAGGAACAGGCGCGGCAGGTCACGCAGCTCATGGCCGGCAAAAACCTTCAACACCCGTTCGATCGTGTCATTGAAGGTTTTGAGGGTGAGGTTATTGAGCTTCAGCGCAACCCCCTGGTTGCGTCTTTCGTAGAAGCCCGTCCTGGAGGACACGGGAAGCGGCTTGCTCGCCTGGCCCAGGCGCTCGATGAAGTGTTCAACCATGTTCAGGGACGACACGGGCAGGCGCTCTTCGCGCTGCTGGGCACTGGAGGAGTAGGTATTGATAAAGACCTCATCGGCCTTGAGGTCCAGCTGGCGCGTCTGCAGTTCCGTGTTCAGGGCCAGGGTGACCATGCTGCGCAATGTCGGGTGGTTCAGGCGTTCGCTGTTCAGGCCTTCCTCGGCAGCTCGCAGGCGCTGCTGGTGCAGCTTGGCGCGCTCGGCCTGCACCGTGGTCGGACGACCATTGCCACTGCTGACGGGATGTATCGTCCAGCGCCCATGGGTGTCCAGGTCGGCCAGGCGATTGTCGAGCATGGTGCGGATGTCCAGGGCGTAATCGAGCAAGGCATCCAGGTCCACCTGGCCGGCGCTGCTGCGATACAGGCCCAGGGCGTGGTTCATATTACTGGTCTGCTTGGCGACGATGTCTTCTAGCATGTCGCTGAACACATGCCCGGAGACGGGACGTGCGGCAACGTTGATCGAGTCCAGGCCGATAAAGGTGTTGCGCTCGTCCAGGGACAGGAAATTGAGCAGTTCGTCTTCGTGTCCGGCCGCCGTGAGCATCGTCAGCAGTGCGTCTTTAAGGTCATCCAGGTCCTGGAGCACCTGCACACCACGGGACTGGGTGTAGAGGTAGGCGTGGCTTTGATGCAGCATCAGGGTACTGGCCAGTTCCACGTAGTGCTGGTAGGGCGCATGGATACGCACTTTTTCCACGCTCAGGTCGGCGGCGTAGGCGCTGCGAGCGCCCTGGTCGCTGAGGAACAGGGCCTGGAGCACGTGGCTTTCGTCGGCACTGAGGATGCCGGCCTGGCGTTTGAGCAGCACGTCGAGGCGGAACTTGTCCGCCATTACCTGGGCGAACAGATCAAGGCGCGAGGTGCCGCTGTCGATGTCTTCGTTCCAGTAGGTCTGCAGCAGGCTCTCGAGCAGTTTGGACAGCGTGCCGGAGGTCTGCTCGATGAGCGTTTCCCAATGCTCGCGGTCTTGCTCCAAGCGAGTCGGGGTGAAGTCGGCAGTGACATGTTTGGGGTTGATGAATTCGCGGGTTTGCCCCGCAGGCCAGGCATGTTTCACATAAAACTGCAGGAGCGCTTCACGCAGCGCCAGGGAGTCAGTCCAGCGGCGGTCGGCATCCGTCGGACTTCGGATAAAGCAGTTTACCCGCGTTTCGCGTTGATCCAGGCCGGGGAAATCAGCGTGCGCCATGATCCCGAGCAGTGTATCGAGCATGTCCGAGAGGGTCGGGGTTTTCTGCAAGTGCTCAAGCATCGCTTGCACGTTTGCCCGTTGGCAGGCCTGCAGGGCTTGCTCCTGATCATCCATGACCGCGCCCGGCACCGGTAAGGTGGTCAGTGTCAGGACGCTGCCTGCCGACAGGCTGTTGCGCTGCGCGATCGACAGGAAGCTGAGCAACGCCACGCGCTGCACCGAATCGGCAAGCGCCTGGGTGAGCTCTGCGAGCAGCGTGGCGTGGCTGTCAAACACCTGGATACCGCCGTAGGGCGTGTACAGCAGGGCCTTGGCTCCGTCCGGGCTTGGGCTCATCGTAAACGCGCCGGCGAGCACGATCGCCGCGTGGCCCACCCGGTTGATCAACAGCCTTTCGACGCGCATGGGGTGGCGTTGCAGGCGCGTATCCTGACGGCTGGCGTCACTGGCGTAATACACGCCGTGCAGCCATTCCAGGTCCTTGACGGTGAGCCCCAGGGCGCGTTCGCGTTCGCTCAGGGTCGAGCGATTGACGGGCAGCAGGAATTCGTCAAAAAAATACGGCGGGGTGACGCGGGTCATGCCTGTCTCCAGCGTGAATAGGGTCACACAGGGTAGGCGGGCAGCCGTGGCGGGCGGGGGGTAACTATTGAGTCAAGCCTGAGTCTCGCCGTCAGTTGACAGCAAGCGTCGTGGGTGGTGTTTAATCGACGGTCTGGATGTCCATTCGTTGCCCCTTCCAATCATAAAAACGGAGCTTCAAATGCCTGCGCAGTCTGCGACCGTTGTCACAGCCTTCATCAGCTTCACTGAATTGGCGGGATTGCTCCAGCGTATCTTCGTCAGGCACGGCACCTCGCCGGAAGTGGCGGCGATCCTTGCACACAACTGCGCCAGCGCCGAACGTGATGGCGCCCACAGCCACGGTATCTTTCGCATCCCGGGGTATCTGACGACCCTGGCCAGCGGCTGGGTCAACGGCGCTGCCGTGCCCATGGTCAGCGATGTGGCGTCAGGCTTTGTACGGGTCGATGCCGGCAATGGTTTTGCCCAGCCGGCCCTGGCGGCCGCGCGTGCGCTGCTGGTGAGCAAGGCCCGCAGCGCCGGCATTGCGTTGCTGGCGATCCATAATTCCCATCACTTTGCCGCGTTATGGCCGGACGTCGAACCGTTCGCCGAAGAAGGGCTGGTGGCGCTCAGCGTGGTCAACAGCATGACGTGCGTGGTACCCCACGGGGCCGACCGGCCGCTCTTCGGCACCAACCCCATCGCGTTCGCGGCGCCCCAGGCAGGCGGCGCGCCGATTGTGTTCGACCTGGCCACCAGTGCCATCGCCCACGGTGATGTGCAAATTGCCGCGCGCAACGGTGAACGTCTGCCGCCGGGGATGGGCGTGGACAGCCTGGGCCAGCCGACCCAGGACCCGAAAGCGATTCTCGAGGGCGGCGCACTGTTGCCATTTGGCGGGCACAAGGGGTCCGCGTTGTCGATGATGGTCGAGTTGCTGGCGGCAGCGCTGACAGGCGGCCATTTTTCTTTTGAATTCAATTGGGCCGACCATCCGGGGGCGCGTACGCCCTGGACCGGCCAGTTACTGATCGTGATCGATCCGAGCAAGACCGCCGGGCAAAGCTTTGCCGAGCGCAGCCATGAACTGGTGCGGCAGATGCATGCGGTGGGGTTGCGGCGGTTACCGGGGGATCGGCGCCATCGCGCACGGGCAAAATCGCTGGAAACAGGCATAGAACTGCCAGTGCAGGAGCTGAACCAGCTTCAGGAATGGGCGGGGGATTGAACACGGGTGCGAGGGTGCCGGCAGACCTATAGGATTCAGCAAACAATGAAACCCAATGTGGGAGGGGGCTTGCCCCCGATGGCAGTGGGTCAGCCATAACTGAACTGAATGATCCACCGCTATCGGGGGCAAGCCCCCTCCCACATTTATACCGAGTTCCAGCTTTGAATCAGCGCAACCCGTACCGGTCAGTTACGGCGACCGAGCAGCAGGCCAACCACCAGGCCGAAGCCTGCGGAAATGGCCACGGTCTGCCATGGGTGGCCACCGATGTAAGTCTCTGTGGCATCCACGACCGGCTTGCTGCGCTCACGCACATTGGACACGGAGTCCAGGGCTTGCTTGAGTTTGATGGCAACCTGCTCACGCAGGGTTTCACCTTCCTCACCCACCAGGGACGCGCTGCTTTTGAGCAGTTTGTCGGATTCTTCGATCAGCGCAGTCAGCTCGCTGAAGGCTTGGTCCTTGATTTGATCTTCGACGGATTGGGCGGCGGTTTTGCGGGCCATGTGTGACTCCTTGCAAGTGAATGTGACAGTGAACAATGGAGTATCGGGCGCCGGCAAAAGTTGCAGTTATTTTGCCGGCCGCCCATTTGCGGCAAAATCCAAATCGGGTCCTTTGGACCTTCAGTGTAAGATGTTCCCTATTTGTGCAGCAGGTAATTCAACATGAGCTTCAACCTCGCCAACAAGACCCTCGCCGAACGCGCCGAGCTGGAAGATGAAAAGTCCCGTCTCTACGACCTGTGGCAAACCAACCTCGGCAAAGCCAAGGGCGAAGCCGCGCGGTTGTTCGGTGAGCGCGCCAAGCGCAAGGGCAAATGGGCCGAATGGGTGCGTGCCGAACTTGACGGCATGTCGCCGCCGGAGTTTTCCAATATGGTGCGCAGTGAAGTCAACAAGCTGATGGCGGCGGCTAAATAAAGCACGCCTCGATCGCTTCGCGCACCTTCAACAATAAAGGGTCAAGCTGGGCCTGGGTGCGCCAGCCCAGTTCCACCGGGTAGCGTGGCAGCGCCAGCGGGCAGGGCAATACGCGCAAGCCGGTCAGGCGGGCGATGGCCTCGGCGGCATGCCCGGGGATCGTCGCCACCGCCATGCTGCCCTTGAGCAGAAACGCCAGCGCGGCAAAGTGGCTGGTGGACGCACACACCTGGCGGCGCAAGCCGTGCGCCGCCAAACCCTCATCGGTAATGCCGATAAAGCCGCCCGACGACACCAGCACATGCTCACGCGCGACGAACTCCGTCAGGTCGATCTGTTGCTGGCCGGGCGCCAGGCTGTCCGGGTCCACCAGGCAGCGATAGTCACCTTCGCCGAGCACTTGCCGACTCAGGCGCCGCTCGGCAAAACCGCCGGCGGTGATGGCCAAGTCCAGGCTGCGGTCGAGCAGGGCGTCGGCGACAATCTGGCTGTGGGTCTGGCGGAAAATGACCCGCAGTTTCGGCAGGCGCTGTGCGACGCTGTCCATCAGTCGACGGCCGTAGGCAATCTCGAAGTCGTCCGACAGCCCCAGCACCACGGAGCGGCCCTGATAGTTCGGGCTCTGCGGGTTGGTCATCGCCAGGCTTTGCCGGCAGCGGTCCAACGCTTCGCTGATCACCGGTTTCAACTGATTGGCGCGTGTCGTGGGTGCCAGTCCACGTCCTGTGCGCACAAATAACTGATCGCCGTACAACTCGCGCAAACGCCGCAGGCCGGCGCTGATGGCCGACTGGGTGACCCCCAGGCGCAACGCAGCGCGGCTGGCGCTGGACTCGTCATGCAGGGCTTCAAAGGTCTTGAGCAGGTTCAAGTCGACGTCTGCGATATTTATCTGGCTCATATCATTTAGCACTGAGGTGGACTTTATTCATGATCAAGCCTGGCCGGAGAATGGGCAACCCCCATCGACTTGGAGTGACTGTGATGCCTGTTTCTACCGTGGCTGCTTTACAAATTGGCTCGCTGCCGGGCGGCAAGTCCGAAACCCTCGAACAAATACTGAGCTATGAAGAGCAGATTCAGCGCAGCGGCGCGCACCTGGTGGTAATGCCCGAGGCCTTGCTCGGCGGCTATCCCAAAGGCGAAGGGTTTGGCACGCAACTGGGTTACCGCCTGCCCGAGGGCCGTGAAGCCTTTGCGCGGTATTTTGCCAATGCCATCGATGTGCCGGGTGTCGAGACCGATGTCTTGGCCGGGTTATCGGCGCGCACCGGTGCCAGCCTGGTGCTCGGCGTGATCGAACGCAGTGGCAGCACCTTGTATTGCACCGTGTTGTATTTCGAGCCGTCCGGCGGCCTCGTTGCCAAGCACCGCAAGCTGATGCCCACCGGCACCGAACGACTGATCTGGGGCAAGGGCGATGGCTCCACCTTACCGGTAGTCGACACTGCAGTAGGGCGCATTGGCGGCGCGGTGTGCTGGGAAAACATGATGCCGCTGTTGCGCACCGCGATGTACGCCAAGGGTGTACAGGTGTGGTGCGCGCCCACCGTGGATGAGCGCGAGATGTGGCAGGTGAGCATGCGCCACGTGGCCCATGAGGGGCGCTGCTTTGTAGTAAGCGCCTGCCAGGTGCAGGCCTCGCCCGAGGCGTTGGGCGTGGAGGTTGCCAACTGGCCGGCGGATCGTCCGTTGATTGCCGGTGGCAGCGTGATCGTCGGGCCGATGGGCGACATCCTTGCCGGGCCGCTGGTGGGTGGAGCGGGGCTGTTGACGGCGCGGATCGATACCGATGAGTTGGTGCGGGCACGCTATGACTATGACGTGGTGGGGCACTACGCCAGGTCGGATGTTTTTGAGCTGACGGTGGACGAGCGCGCCAAGCCTGGGGTGCGCTATATCACTGACTAAACGCGGTTAAAAATGTGGGAGGGGGCTTGCTCCCGATGGCGGCCTCAGGACCGACTAGGATTTTGTGTCGATCCCGGCTCAAATGTGGGAGGGGGCTTGCCCCCGATGGCGGCCTCGGGGCCGACCAGGATTTTGTGTCGATCCCGGCTCAAATGTGGGAGGGGGCTTGCTCCCGATGGCGGCCTCAGAGCCGACCAGGATGTTGGATCAGACCGAGTACATATCCGTTTCTGCGGTAACGGCTGCTAATGGTTCCGCTTTTACAGCGGCTCACTTTTGAAAAGCGCAAAAGTAAGCAAAACGCTCTTGCCCCACGACTCGGCACCTCGCCCAGGCTCGGTGTGCCCGAACGAAGGCTTGAATCCGTGGGCCGCCGCAATGGGCCATCCCTGGCCCAGTGCGGCTAACCCGGCGTCCTGCCGGGTTGCCCACGGATTCAAGCCTGCGTTCGGCCAGCGTGGTTTAACGGGGCGCCTGAGATCAAGAGCAAAAGCTCGGCGGCCTTAGAGCCGACCGGTATCTTGTGCCGATCCCGGTGAAAATGTGGGAGGGGGCTTGCCCCCGATGGCGGCCTCAGGGCCGACCAGGATGCTGGATCAGATCGAGTACATATCCGTTTCTGCGGTAACGGCT
>NZ_CVTN01000080.1:9292-17343 GCF_900004915.1 Pseudomonas sp. 31 R 17 | reverse complement strand
ATTAGCGAGGTGCCGAGTGGTGGGGCAAGAGCGTTTTGCTTACTTTTGCGCTTTTCAAAAGTGAGCCGCTGTAAAAGCGGAACCCATAGCAGCCTTGACCGCAGAAACGGATATGTACCTAGTCTGATCAAACATCCTAGTCGGCCCTGAGGCCGCCATCGGGGGCAAGCCCCCTCCCACATTTGGACCTCGGAGCGTCAGGTAGATACGCGTTGGCTGTGCGGCCGTCACCGGAGCAAGCCCCCTCCCACCTCGACTGTGCTCACCCCAGCAAGCCCCCCTACACAAAATTCCTACAAGTTTTGCCAAAAATACCCGTCACGCCGTTAGTCGCCACACCCCGCGATGCATTAAAGTAAGCCCCCCAGGCCGGTGTTTTTTTCCTGACACTCAGGCTCATCTTTTCCAGGAACCGTCATCGATGGAACATCGTGAAGCGCTGCTAGCGCTGCGAACCTTTCTTTCTACGCAGATTCTCGGCCAGGAAAAACTCATCGATCGCCTGCTGATCGCCCTGCTCGCCGACGGCCATATGCTGGTCGAAGGCGCACCGGGCCTGGCCAAGACCAAGGCCATCAAAGAGCTGGCCGAAGGCATCGAAGCGCAGTTCCATCGTATCCAGTTCACCCCCGACCTGTTGCCCGCCGACATCACCGGCACCGAAATCTATCGTCCGGAAACCGGCAGCTTCGTGTTCCAGCAAGGCCCGATCTTTCACAACCTGGTGCTGGCGGACGAAATCAACCGTGCGCCGGCCAAGGTCCAGTCGGCGTTGCTCGAGGCCATGGCCGAGCGCCAGGTCAGCGTGGGGCGCAGCACCTACGAGCTGTCGCCACTGTTTCTGGTCATGGCCACGCAGAACCCCATCGAGCAGGAAGGCACCTACCCGTTGCCTGAGGCCCAGCTCGACCGGTTCCTGATGCACGTCAAGATCGGCTTCCCGGATGCCGCCGTCGAACGGCGCATCCTGCAACAGGCCCGTGGCGAAGCGCTTAACGGCGAAACCAAGCCCGAGCGCCGCGTCAGTCAGCAGGCGATCTTTGCCGCGCGCAAGGAAATCCTCGGCCTGTACATGGCCGATGCGGTGGAGGAATACCTGGTGCAACTGGTCATGGCGACGCGCACCCCGGCCAAGTTCGACCCGGAGATGGCCGAGTGGATTGCCTATGGCGCCAGCCCGCGCGGCTCCATCGCCCTGGACCGCTGCGCGCGTGCCCATGCCTGGCTGGCCGGTCGCGACTTCGTCAGCCCCGAGGATATCCAGGCGGTATTGTTCGACGTGTTGCGCCACCGCATCATCCTGTCGTTCGAAGCCGAGGCCGCGGGTGTAGACCAGGACCGCGTGGTGCAACGCATCCTTGACGTCGTTGCCGTCGCTTGAAGTCGATGAACGCGAGCGCGGGTATCCACGTCACGCTCAGTGAATTGATCGAGATGCGCCATCGCGTACGGGAAGTGCAATTGTTTTCCACCCCCGGCCAGCGCAGCCCGTTGATCGGCCTGCATCACTCCAAGCTGCGCGGGCGCGGTGTGGATTTCGACCAGGTGCGCGTGTATCAGGCCGGGGACGACGTGCGCACCATCGACTGGCGCGTGACGGCGCGTACCCAGGAGCCCCACACCAAGCTGTTCCACGAAGAGCGCGAACGGCCGATTTTCATCATGGTCGAGCAAAGCTGCCGGCTGTTTTTCGGCTCGGGGCAGATGTTCAAGTCGGTACTCGCCGCACAAGCCGCCAGCCTGATCGGCTGGGCGGCGCTGGGGCATAACGACCGCGTGGGCGGCCTGGTGTTCGGCGACAGCGAGCACTACGAAATCAAACCCCGGCGCAGCAAGCAAAGCCTGCTGCAATTGCTCAACCGCCTGGTGCGGGTCAACCAGAGCCTCACCACCGAGAGCCTTCCTGAAGCCGACGCGCTGGGCATGGCCCTGCGCCGTGGCCGCGAAGTGCTGCGCCCGGGCAGCCTGGGCATTGTGATCTGTGATGAACGGGCGCTCACCGAGGGCGCCGAGCAACAGTTGAGCCTGCTGTCGCGCCACTGCGACCTGCTGCTGTTGCCCATCTCCGACCCGCTGGATCACGCCCTGCCCGCCGCCGGCTTGCTGCGCTTTGCGCAACGAGGCGCGCAACTGGAACTGGACACGCTCAATTTCGATTTGCGCCAGGCCTACAAGGCCCAGGCCGAAGCGCGCATCGCCCGCTGGGAATTGCTCGCGCAGAAGCTACGGGTGCTATTGATGCCATTGAGCACCCAGAGTGAAATGGTCGAGCAACTGCGCGAATACCTCAACCCGCAACGCCCGGTCAAAAAACAATGAGCAGCCTCGACCAACTGCAACCGCTGATCGCCCCGCCGGCCATCGGCTTCTGGCCGCCTGCGCCGGGCTGGTGGCTGCTGTTGCTGGTGATCCCGTTGCTCGGCTGGGGCGCCTGGCGGCTGCGGCGCTGGCTGCCCGCCCGCCAACCTATCGCCCGCGCCGAACACCCCCTGGACCCGCTGCGCATCGCGGCCCTGGCGGAGCTGGCGCTGATGCCCAAGCCCTATGACGGCGCGCCCGCCGGTGCCTGGCTGCAACAACTCAATGGCTTGCTCAAGCGCCTGTGCCGCAACGACTACCCCTACAGCCAAAGCCACACCCTCAACGGCCGCAAATGGCTGGCGTTCCTGGATAACCGCTGCCCCGCCGCCGGCCTTACGCGCTGGATGGTGCTGGTCGAAGGCGCCTACAAGCCCGAATGCAAACTCGACGACAAGGCCATCGCCGGCCTGACTCAAGCCGTCGACACCTGGATTCGCAAACATGTTTGAGTTCGCCTGGCCGTGGATCTTCGCCCTGTTGCCGTTGCCGTGGCTGATGCGCCTTATCCTGCCGGTGGCCGACAGCGGCGAACCGGCCTTGAAGGTCAGCTACCTCACCGATCTCCAAAGCCTGGCCCGGCGCCGCGCCCGGATCAATCTGCCGGGCTGGCGCCAGCAGGCACCGTACGTGGTGCTGTGGCTGCTGCTGTTGACCGCCGCCGCGCGCCCGGAATGGCTTGGCGAGCCGCTGCCGATTGCCGCCAGTGGCCGCGACCTGCTGGTGGCCGTGGATGTCTCCGGTTCCATGGACTTTCCCGACATGCATTGGCAGGACGAGGACGTCAGCCGCCTGGCCCTGGTCAAGCACCTGCTCGGTGACTTTCTTGAAGAGCGTGAGGGCGACCGCGTGGGCCTGATCCTGTTCGGCAGCCAGGCCTACCTGCAAGCGCCGCTGACCTTCGACCGGCGCACCGTGCGCACCTGGCTGGACGAAGCGCGCATCGGCATTGCCGGCAAGAACACCGCGATCGGCGACGCCATCGGCCTGGCCTTGAAACGCTTGCGTCAGCGCCCGGCGCAAAGCCGCGTGCTGATCCTGGTGACCGACGGCGCCAATAACGCCGGGCAAATCGACCCGCTCACCGCCGCGCGCCTGGCCGCTGAAGAAGGCGTGAAAATCTATCCGATCGGCATCGGCGCCGACCCCGAGCAAACCGGCTCCCTGGGCATTCTGGGCGTAAACCCGAGCCTGGACCTCGACGAACCGGCGCTCAAGGCCATCGCCGAGGCGACCGGCGGCCAGTATTTCCGCGCCCGTGATGGCAAGGAACTGGAACAGATCAAGGCCACCCTCGACACCCTGGAACCCGTCGAACAGCAACCCACCCGGGCCCGCCCCGCTCACGCGCTGTACAGCGGCCCTTTGGCCCTGGCGTTGCTGCTGAGCCTGTTGCTGGTGGTGCAGGAGCGCTGGCCGAACAACGCCTTGCAGCGGCTGTACGACAAACTGTCGAGCAAGGGCCTGTTCCTGCCACAAAGCCCTGAATGGCGCCAGCGCCTCAAGCGCCTGCGCTTGCGGAGGCGTCGATGATCGCCTTGTGGCCGCACTGGCTGCGTCCCTGGTGGCTGTTGCTGCTGCCGCTGCTCGGCTGGTTGCTGTGGCAACTGTGGCACCGGCAAAAGCGCGCCGGACGCTGGCAGATCATCCTGCCGCCGGCCTTCCACGCCGTGCTGCTCAGCGGCGGCAACGGTCGCGAAAGCAAATCCCCCTGGGTCGTGCTGGGCATCGCCTGGCTGCTGGCCGTGCTGGCGCTGCTGGGCCCCAGTTGGCAGCGGGTTGAACAACAGAGCCAAAAGCCTTCCGACCCGCTGGTCGTACTGCTGGAACTGACCCCCGAAATGCTCGCCACCGACAGCCCGCCCAACCGCCTGGAACAGGCGCGGCGCAAGCTGTACGACTTGCTGCAAGCGCGCACTGATGCGCAAACCGCCATCGTCGTGTATGCCGGCAGCGCCCACACCCTGGTGCCGCTGTCCGACGACCTGGCCACCAGCCGTAACCTGCTTGAAGCGCTGCGCCCCTCGATCATGCCCGAGCCCGGCCACCGCGCCGACCTGGCGGTGGACAAGGCCCTGGCCCTGCTCAAGCACGGCGGCCTCGGCCAGGGGCGCCTGCTGCTGATCGGCTCGTCGCTGTCCAAGCAAGAACGCCAGGGCATTCGTCTGCTGCTGCAAGGTAACCAGACGCCAAGCCTGACGATCCTCGGCATCGGCAGCCGTGAAGGCACGCCGGTCACCCAGGAAAGCGGCGAATTCCTCAAGGACGAACAGGGTGCGATTCTGATCCCGCGCCTGGACAGCCCGACCCTCAAGGCGTTCGCCAGCGAAATGGGCGGCCGCTACCGAGCGGCGCGCCTGGACGACAAAGACCTGCGGCAACTGGGCGTACTCGACCCGCCCCAAACCCTGCGCGACGACGGCCAGCGACTGCGCCTGGACACCTGGGCCGACCAGGGTTACTGGCTGCTCCTGCCGCTGCTGCTGTTGGCCGCCTGCGCGGGACGGCGCGGCTGGCTGTTTTGCCTGCCGCTGCTCTTGATGGCCGCACCGCAGCCCAGCTACGCCTTCGAATTCCAGGACCTGTGGCTGCGCCCCGACCAGCAGGGCCAGTACCTGCTGAAGAAAAAACGCCCCGCCGAGGCCGCCGAACGCTTCCAGGACCCGCAATGGCAAGGCGTGGCCCTGTACGAAGCGGGCAACTACGCCGAGGCCATCAAGCGTTTTGCCGAAGCTGACACCGCCTACGCCCACTACAATCGGGGTAACGCCCTGGCCCGGTCCGGTGCGCTGGAAGCTGCAGTCGACGCCTACGAACAGGCGCTGGAAGCCCAGCCCGATCTGCAACCGGCCTTGAAAAACAAGGCGCTGGTGGAAAGCCTGCTGCAGCAACACGCGCAGCCCGAGCCAGACGAGCCGGAAAAAAACCAGGATGACGAAACCACCCAACCCGGCCAAACTGCGCAACCGGGCGCCGACGGGCAAAAGGCCGAGGGTGGCGAGCAATCCACCCAGGGCCAGGGCCAGACCGGCAACGGCACTACCGACACGGCTACCGCGCCGCCCACCGGCAGCAACGAAGTGCCCGGCAGCGAACTGGGCGATGAGCACACCACCACGCCGCCGCTGCGCCCAACCGATGCCAGCCTTGACGGCGAACACCGCCAGGCGCTGGAGCAATGGCTGCAGCAGATCCCGGACAACCCCGGGGAGCTGCTGCGGCGCAAATTCTGGTACGAACAGCAACAGCATCAGGACAAGACTCGATGAGCCGCCGCACCACCCTTCTGCTCCTGCTCGCCTTGTCGGCAGGCCACGCCCAGGCGGCTAACCTGGTCGCCAGCGTGGACCGCAGCCGCCTCAATTCCGGGGAAACGGTGGAACTGACGGTGGAGTCCAGCGACGTGACCCAGTTCGGCAAACCCGACCTGTCGCCCCTGGATGCGCAGTTCGAAGTCAGCGGCACGCGCCAGATCAACCAACTCACTACCCTGGGCGGCGATAACCACGCGACCACGCGCTGGATCATCACCCTGCTGCCCCGGGAAAACGGCACGGTGGTGATCCCGCCTCTGCAGGTGGGCGAGCTCAAGACCCAGCCGATTACCCTGCAGGTGGTGGAAACCGCCAGCCAGAACACCAGCGCCGAACTGGCGCCGGTGTTTGTCGAAGCCAGCCTCGACCAGACCAGCGTCTACGTGCAGGCCCAGGCCCTGTTGACCGTGCGCGTGTATCACTCGGTGTCGCTGTATGACGACAGCAGCCTGACGCCCCTGCAAATCCCCGATGCACGCGTGGAGCAACTGGGCGAGTCGCGCACCTATGAAAAAGTCATCAACAGCATTCGCCATGGCGTGATCGAAACCCGCTACGCGATCTACCCCCAGCGCAGCGGGCCGTTGGCAATTGCGGCGCAGACATTCAGCGCCACGTTGGTGGAGTCACGCCCGCCGCAGGAGAACACCCTGCAGGGCACCAAGCCGGGCAAGCTGATCCACGCAAGCTCGGCCCCCCTGGCGCTGACGGTCAAGCCCAAGCCCGAGTTCTACCCCGCCGACGCGCCGTGGTTGCCGGCGCGCAGCCTGAGCCTGAACGAAGCCTGGAACCCTGCGCCGGAGCATGTGCAGGTCGGTGACTCGCTGACGCGCAGCCTCACGGTCAAGGTCGAGGGCCTGTCCAGCGCGCAACTGCCGGCGCTGCCCAGCACCGAAGTCAACGGCCTGCGGCGCTACCCGGATCAACCGGTATTGGGCAACGAGACCCGCGACCGCGGCCTGGTCGGCAGCCGTGAAGACCGCGAAGCCCTGGTGCCCACCCGTGCCGGAGCGCTGGAACTGCCCGCCGTGGAAGTGGTGTGGTGGAACACCCACGAAGACCACCTTGAACGCACCACCCTGCCGGCCCGCACCCTGCAAGTGGCGATCAACCCGAGCCTGGTGGTGGACACCCCCGCCATGCCGACCGTCATCACCGCGCCGGACGACGAGCGCCTGTGGCTGTGGCAACTGAGCACCGTGCTGCTGGCCTGCACCACCTTGCTGGGCTTCGGCCTGTGGTGGCGCGCCCGCCGCCAGCCCGCCGTGCAACGCGCCGCGCAAACCGGCCCCAGCCCGCGCACCCTGCTCGAGGACCTCAAGCGCGCCACCCAGGCCAACGACCCCCAGGCCACCCGCCAGGCCCTCGACGCCTGGGCGCGCCAACAACCGGAAACCCTGGCCGACATGGCGGCGCGCTTCGTGCCGCTGTCGGATGCCCTGGATGGGCTCAATGGCGCGCTGTACAGCGAGAGCGGCCAGTATTGGCTGGGCGAAGACCTGTGGCGCGCGATCAAGGCCATCCCCGTGGCCGAGCGCGAACAAGACCCGGCCCTGGACACCACCAGCCTGCCGCCGCTCTATCCCAAGTAAAACGATCAATCCTCCAAAACACTGGAGATCCAAATGTGGGAGGGGGCTTGCCCCCGATAGCGGTGGGTCAGCGACAACAGCGCTGGCTGACACACCGCATCGGGGGCAAGCCCCCTCCCACAGGATGGCGCCCACTCAGATATATCCCACAACCGTTTCAGGTTGTCCCTCGGAACTTCGCTGGCTAAACTCCTCGCCGTCGCTGCCAATTCAGCGACCGGATTTGACCGTCCGATTTCAAAAGAGCAACTGCGCCAACACCAATCTGGGCGTTTTTTTACGTCTGATGTATCGTGTCGCGGCAGCTGTACGCGGGATACCTTCGGGTATGCCGGTTTTGCTCCTTTTGACCGGTCGGTCAACCCGCGTATTGCTGCCACCCTCTTCGATTGACCGCGAATCGTGGCAGCTCCATTCTTAAAGGAGTTTCACCATGATCAAAGACACCCCCAATCCTCCAGAACAACTCTTTACCGTACGCCCCAACCTGGGCACGGAAATCTTGCTGGTCAACGCCTCCCAGGACCTGGCATCCATCACCGACATCGCCACCCACCTCGCTTTCGAAATCGACGGAACCCATCGCAATGTAGCGCTGGGCATCTGCCGGATGCTTGAAGGCGTGCAGCTAATGGTGGACAAGGTGCTGGATGAGGCCTGCCCAGCCACGTAAATCTGGAGCGTATAAAATCCCCAAAACACTGGAGATCCAAATGTGGGAGGGGGCTTGCCCCCGATAGCGGTGGGTCAGCGACAACAGCGCTGGCTGACACACCGCATCGGGGGC
>NZ_CVTN01000080.1:0-9040 GCF_900004915.1 Pseudomonas sp. 31 R 17 | reverse complement strand
GCAAGAGCGTTTTGCTTACTTTTGCGCTTTTCAAAAGTGAGCCGCCGTAAGGGCGGAACCCATAGCAGCCGTGACCGCAGAAACGGATATGTACTCGGTCCAATCCAACATCCTGGTCGGCCCAGAGGCCGCCATCGGGAGCCCCCCTCCCACATTGGATTTCACTCAGTCCAGATCACGTGCATCATGGCGCTCAGCCAACTGATCGTCGCCCGACACCCGATTCACCCGCCGCCCACGCTGCACCGCCGGCCGCGCATCGATCGCATCGGCCCAGCGCAACACATGCTTGTACTCATGCACCGACAGAAACTCCGCCGCCCCATACAAGCGCCCTTTCACCAACCCGCCGTACCAGGGCCAGATAGCGATATCGGCAATGGTGTACTCATCCCCGGCAATGTACTTGCTCACCGCCAGGCGCTTGTCCAGCACATCCAGCTGACGCTTGGCCTCCATGGCAAAGCGATTGATCGGGTACTCCATCTTGCTTGGCGCATACGCATAGAAATGCCCGAAGCCGCCGCCCAGATACGGTGCGCTGCCCATCTGCCAGAACAGCCACGACAGGCACTCGGCACGCGCCGCAGGTTCGGCGGGGAAGAACGCCGCGAATTTTTCGGCCAGGTATTGCAGGATCGCGCCCGACTCGAACACGCGAATCGGCGCCGCGCCGCTGTGATCCATCAACGCCGGAATCTTCGAATTCGGGTTGACCCCCACGAAGCCGCTGCCGAACTGGTCGCCGTCGCCGATCTTGATCAGCCAGGCGTCGTATTCGGCGCCGGTGTGCCCGAGGGCCAGCAACTCTTCGAGCAGGATGGAGACCTTCTGCCCGTTGGGCGTGGCCAGGGAATACAGTTGCAAGGGATGCTTGCCCACCGGCAGCGCTTGCTCATGGGTGGCGCCGGCGATGGGCCGGTTGATGCTGGCGAAGGTGCCGCCGCTCTCGGCGTCCCAGGTCCAGACCTTGGGGGGTACGTAGTCAGCCATGTTCAATGCTCCTGGAGCGCTTGCGATCAACGAAGGGTTTCAGACTAAACCAAAGACGGGTGGTGCGTCACACTCAGGTCACCGTCCTGCCCTGGTACCTGCACACGCAGTGCGATGAGCAACGCCGCGAGCAGCATCAACACACCCGCCCCGACAAACACCCCGCCAATGCCGCTGACGCTGAACATCAACCCGCCACCGGCAGCGCCCGCAGCGATGGCCGACTGCACCGACGCCACCACCATGCCTCCGGCACTTTCGGCCTGGTCCGGCACCGCACGCGCGACCCAGTTCGACCACGCCACGGGCACGCCGCCAAACGCCATGCCCCAGAGCGCCAGGAGCAGCGCCTGGGTCGGCAGTGACGTAGGCAGCCAGACCAACGCCAGTGCCGCAACGCCCACCAGCACCGGCATCAACACCAGCGTTGCCCGTGGGTGGCGCACCAGCAACCAACCGGCGAACAGCGTGCCGGCGAAGTTCGCCACGCCGAAACCCAGCAGCATCAGCGCCAGCCCTTCGGTGCCGACGCCGGTGGTGCTTTCCAGGAACGGCCGGATATAAGTGAACAGCGCGAAATGCGCGGTGTGCACCAAGACGCAGCCGAACATGCCCATGGCGATGCCGGGGCGCAGCAACACGTGCAGCACGGTGCGCAGGCGCGCGGTGCCATTGGGCGCCAGGCGCGGCAGCGTGAATGCCTGGAAGGCCAGGGTCACCACGCCGACGGCGGCCGCCGCGATAAATGCACTGCGCCAGCCGTACAGGCCACCCAGGTAGCTGCCCAGCGGCACGGCGACCACGGTACCCAATGCGATCCCGCTGAAAATGATCGACAGCGCCCGGGGCAAGGACGCCGCAGGCACCAGGCGCATTGCCACCGCCGCCGCCATGCTCCAGAAACCGCCGAGGGCAATGCCCAGCAGGATGCGCATCAGCAACAGCACCGTCAGGCTGGAGGACAGCGCCACCAGCAGGTTGGAGGCAATCATCAGCGTGGAAAAGCCCAGCAGCACGATGCGCCGGTCGATACCACGGGTCAGGCCGGGCACCAGCAAACCGGCGAACAGCGCCACTACCGCCGTCACCGTGACCGCTTGCCCGGCCAGTGCCTCTGTAACGCCCAGGTCCAGGGCCATCGGCGTCAACAGGCTGGCCGGCAAATACTCAGCCGTGAGCAAGCCGAACACCCCCATCGCCAGGGAAAATACCGCCAGCCAGGCCGGCTCTGCCACAACGCCTGCAGGCGCATGGGCTGCACAATCAGTCATAACAAGTCTTCCTACAGTCATTAACGTGGCGCTCAGTCTAGGTAGGCCGGCCAGGATGATCTATGATGCAGAACCTCGATTATTTGACTGAAACCCCGAATATGACTTCAGTGGACGCTTTCACCGCTTCCTCCGACCTGATCAATGAATTGCTGCGCGGCATGCGCCTGCGGGGTGTGCAGTACCGGCGCATCCAGGCCGGGCCTACGTTCGGCATGGCCTTTGATGCCAAGCCGGGCCATGCCTATTTTCACTTTCTCGCGACCGGTCGCGCCACGCTGCGTGCCGAGGACGGCAGCCTTTTCGCCCTGTCGGCCGGCAACGCGGTGTTCGTCTCCCACGGCGGCGCGCACGCGCTGTTATCCGCGCCGGATGCGGCTGTGCAGGACATCAGTGATTTCGCCAGCGCTCCGCTGGGGGATACCGTCTGCGCCGTGAACGCCTCACCCGATACCGTCCCCGACAGGCTGTTGTTCAGTGCATGCATGGAGTTCGAGCTCGGCAGCCTCCACGGGCTCGGCAACCTGATGCCGGCCCTGATGCTGATCGATGCCGCAGGCCAGCGTTACCCGGGACTGATGCCGATTCTGGCGGTCATGGAACGCGAAGTGTCCGCGGCGCGCGTGGGTTATGCCGGTATCCTCGCGCGCCTCGCCGATGTGGTGGCGGCGATGATCGTACGGGGTTGGGTCGAGTGCGCCTGTGGCAACGCCTCGGGACTGGTGGCGGCGTTACGCGACCCGCGCCTGGCCCCCGCCCTGCTCGCCCTGCATCAGCAACCGGGCCACGACTGGAGCGTGGCGCAGCTTGCCACCCAGTGTCACACCTCGCGCTCGGTGTTCGCCGATCGCTTCCAGGCCGCCCTCGGCGTACCGCCGCTGCGCTATGCCACGGAACTGCGTATGCGCCTGGCCAGCCAATGGCTGACCCTGGAGCGCATGCCCATCGACACCGTGGCGCAACGCCTCGGCTACACCTCCCAGGCGGCGTTCAGCCGGGCCTTCAAGCGCATTACCGGACAGCCGCCCGGCGCTGCAAGGCGTTCGACATGAACGACTGACGCACCCGCTCTTCAAGCGCGACACCATCGAATGCACACCACTATTCAAATGTGGGAGGGGGCTTGCCCCCGATGGCGGTGTACCAGTCAACATATAAGCTGGCTGACACATCGCCATCGGGGGCAAGCCCCCTCCCACAGTTGGACCGCGGCGTGGGCCCTACACCCAACCACCATCCACGATAAAGTTCTGCGCCGAACACATCGCCGAAGCGTCCGAGGCGAGGAACAGCGCCATATTGGCGATATGCTCGGGCATCACACTGCCCGGCAGGCACTGGCTGCGGGCGATCAGCTCGCGGGCGGCGTCGTCTACCCACAGGGCCAGTTGTTTTTCCGTCATCACCCAGCCTGGCACCAGCGTGTTGACGCGGATGTGGTGCGGCCCCAGCTCCCGAGCCAGGCCGCGGGTCATGCCGTGGGCGGCGGCCTTGCTGGCGGCGTACACCGGGTAGCCGGCGGAGGCCATCATCCAGCCGACGGAGCCGAGGTTGATGATCGAACCGCCACCGGCGTGTTTCATCATCGGTGCCACGGCCTTGGCGGCAAAGAACGCGTGCTTGAGGTTGACCGCAATCAGGCGGTCGAACATCTCCGAGTCGATTTCCTCCAAGGTATGGCGCACATCGTTCGCGGCGTTGTTGACCAGTACCGTGATCGGGCCCAGGGAGTGCTCGAAACGCCCGATCGCTGCACGGTAGCCAATCTCGTCGGTGATATCGCAGCATTCGAACTCGACGGTATGCCCCTTGGAGTTCAACAGTGCCGCCAGGCGTTCGCCCTGGCTTTGTGCGCGGTCCACGAAGGCCACCTTGGCGCCCTGGGCCGCGAAGGCCCGCACCATGAATTCGCCGATGCCGGAAGCCCCGCCGGAGATCATTACGGTCTTGCCCTTGAGGTCGGGATACAGGGCGTGCTCAGTACTCATAACGTGATGCCTCGATCAATTAGTCTTATTTTATTTTACGAAATCGGCGTTAAAGGCTATAAATTCGCTGTCCAAGTGACGAAATATCGCACATTAGTAGAACTATTCAATCCTAAAACAACAAAAGGAAGTTCGACCATGAAGCACCCTCGATACCTGCTGTCCGGCCTGGCGCTGTCCATGCTGATCGCCAGCGGCGGCGCACATGCCGCCGGCTTGAGCAGCGAACACAAACCCTTCGGCAAAACCAACGACGGCACCGCCGTCGAACAATACGTGCTGCGCAACAGCCATGGCATGCAAGCCACGGTGATTACCTACGGCGGTGTGCTGCAGTCGCTGAAGGTGCCGGACAAACACGGCAAGGTCGACGACGTGGTGCTGGGTTTTGACGACGTGCAGGGCTACCAGGCCGGCACCGCGTTTTTCGGCGCGACCATTGGCCGCTTCGGCAATCGCCTGGCCGGCGGTGCCTTTGAACTCGACGGCAAACGCTACCAGGTGCCGCTCAACGACGGCCCCAACTCGCTGCATGGCGGCGCCCAGGGCTTCGACAAGCAGGTGTGGCAAGCCAAGCCGCTCAAGGACAAGGATTCGGTCGGGGTCACCCTCACCTACCTGTCCAGGGACGGTGAAATGGGCTTCCCCGGCAACCTGAAAACCGAAGTCACCTATCGCCTGAACGACAAGAACGAACTGCACATCGATTACACCGCCACCACCGACAAACCAACCGTGCTCAACCTCACCAACCACAGCTACTTCAACCTGGCCGGCGCGGGCAATGGCGACATCCTCAAGCAGGTCGCCACCCTGCACGCCAGCCATTACACACCGGTGAACGCCACCCTGATCCCCACCGGCGAACTGGCGCCGGTCAAGGGCACGCCGATGGACTTCCTCAAGCCCACGCCTATCGGCCAGCACATCAAGGACGACCACCCGCAGCTCAAGTTTGCCGAACCGAAACAGGGCGGGTTCGACTTCAACTGGGCGCTGGATACCAAGGGTGACGTCAAGCAGCTGGCGGCCGAGGTGCATGATCCCGAGTCGGGTCGGCGTTTGCAGCTCTACACCAGCGAGCCTGGGGTGCAGTTCTATACCAGCAACTTCCTGGACGGTTCGATGAAGGGCAAGGGCGGCAAGGCCTATCAGCATTGGAGCGGATTCACCCTGGAGACCCAGCACTTTCCGGATGCGCCTAACCAGCCTGGTTTTGCCTCGACTCGCTTGAACCCAGGGCAAACCTACACCCAGAACACCATTTTTAAATTCACTGCCGATTAAAACTGTGGGAGGGGGCTTGCCCCCGATTGCGGTGGGTCAGCTACAGATGCATCAACTGACTCACCGCTATCGGGGGCAAGCCCCCTCCCACATTTGATCTCCTGATGACTTGGATTCAGCGTTGCTTCATGCGGTCGATGACCACGGCCAGCAGCAGGATCGAGCCACGGATCACATACTGATAAAACGTGTCGATGTTCTTCAGGTTCATCGCATTCTCGATGATCGCCAGAATCAACACCCCGGCAATCACATGGCGAATCATGCCGATACCGCCACTCAATGACACCCCGCCCAGCACACAGGCCGAAATCACCGTCAGCTCGAAGCCCTGGCCGATCATCGGTTGGCCGGAGGTCATGCGCGAGGCCAGGATCACCCCGGCCAACGCGCCGATCAAACCGTGCACGGCGAAGATCAGGATCTTGGTGCGATCAACGTTCACGCCGGCCAGCAACGCCGCTTCCGGGTTGCCGCCGATGGCCATGGTGTTGCGCCCGTAGGTGGTGTAATTGAGCAACCAGCCGAAGAACAGAAAGCACACGATGGTGATCAGGATCGGCACCGGCACGCCGAACAACTGGCCGTTGCCGAACACGAAGAACTGATCCTGGGACACGCCCACCGCTTTGCCGTCGGCAAAGATATAGGCCAGGCCACGCACGATCTGCATGGTCGCCAGGGTGGTGATCAACGCGTTGACCCGCAGCTTGGCGATGACGATGCCGTTGATCAAGCCCACCATCAGGCCCATCAACAGCGCTGCGCCGATGCCCAGCATCACGCTGTCGGTGTCGCGCATCACAATCGCCGCCACCACGCCGGCGCAGGCAATCACCGAGCCCACCGACAAGTCGAAGTGCCCGGAAGCCAGGCAGAACAGCATGGTGCACGCGGCAATGCCCACCGTGGAAATCGCCAGGCCCAGCCCGCGCATATTCAGCGGCGAGAGGAAGTTATCGATCAACAAGGCACACAGCACAAAGATGCCTATCGCCGCCAGCAGCATGGCCCAGTTGTCGAGCAGTGCGCGCAGATCGAGGGGTTTGCGTGCCGACGGCAACGCGTTGTTTTGAAGGGTCATGGTCGTCTCTCAGTTCGCCAGGCCGCGCGGCAAGGCCAGCTGCAGCAGGTTGGATTCAGTCGCGTTTTCGCGCAGTTGTTCACCGCGCATGGCGCCTTCGCACAGCACCAGGATGCGGTCGGAAATGCCCATGACCTCCATCAGGTCGCTGGACACCACGATCACCGCGATACCCTGGGCCGCCAGGTTGTGGATGATCTGATAGATCTCCGATTTGGCGCCGATATCGATACCGCGCGTGGGTTCATCCAGCAGCAGCACTTTCATCGGCATCGACAGCCAGCGGCCGAGAATGGCCTTCTGCTGGTTGCCGCCGGACAGGTACATGATTTTCTGTTCGGCGCTGGGCGTCTTGACCTTCATCGCCTTGATTTGCCCGTCGGCGTTGCCCTTTTCCCAGCCATCACGCAGCAGCCAGCCGAACGCCGAATGCGCGCCACGGGCACTGATGTTGATGTTTTCAGCAACGCTGGACAGCGGAATGATGCCCTCCTTCTTGCGGTCTTCCGGACACAGCAGCACGCCGGCCGCGATGGCATCGCGGGGTGAACGCAATTGCAGCGGCTCACCGCACAACTCCAGGCTGCCGGCACTGGCGCGTTCCAGGCCGCTGAGCAGGCGGAACAGTTCCGTGCGCCCTGCCCCCACCAAGCCGAACAGGCCGAGGATTTCGCCTTTGCGCACGTTGAAACTGATCGGCTCGCGCAGGCCGGGGCCGAGCAGGCCGTCGACCTTCAGGGCCACTTCGCCGTGCTCGCGCGGGCGATAGTCGTAGATGTCCTGGATATCGCGGCCGACCATGCAGGTCACCAACTGATCGTGGCTCAGCGCGCTCATGTCCTCGAAGGTGCGCACGAAGCGCCCGTCCTTGAACACCGTCACCGCAGTGCAGATACGGAACACTTCTTCCATGCGGTGCGAGACATAGAGCACCACTTTGCCCTCATCGCGCAGGCGCGCAATGATCGCCATCAAGCGATCAATCTCACGCGCAGAGAGGCTGCTGGTCGGCTCATCGAAGGCAATCACGTGGGCGCCACGGGACAGCGCCTTGGCGATTTCCACCAATTGGCGCTGGCCCAGGGACAGGCGGCCGAGCTTTTCCTGGGGATCGATTTCATCGGCCAGGCCCTTGAGGCACGCCAGCGCCTGCTGGCGCAGCACGCTGCGGTTGACCACGCCAAAACGCGACGGCAGATGCCCGAGGAACAGGTTTTCGGCCACGGTCATTTCCGGCACTAGGTGCAGCTCCTGGTGGATCACCGCCACGCCGCTGGCAATGCTGTCGGCGGCGTTCTTGAAGGCCATGACCCGCTCGCCGATCTGCACCGTGCCGCTGCTGGGAATATAGGCGCCGCCGAGGATCTTCAGCAGCGTCGATTTACCCGCACCGTTCTCGCCCATCAGGGCGTGCACTTGCCCCGGGTGCGCGGTGAAGCTGATGCCATCGAGCGCCTTGACCCCAGGGAAGGTTTTGCCGATACCGTCAAAACGCAGGGCCGCAGCGGTCATTTCCACAGCCCGATCTTGGTCAGTTCTTCCTGGAAGTTGGCGCGGGTGATCAGGGTCACTTCGTCCATGGCGGTGTATTTGGCGGGCTCTTTACCGGTGGTGACCCACTCGTACATCGCCAGCGCGGTGTTGTAGCCCTCGATATGCGGGCTTGGCAGCATCGAGCCGAAGAAGCCGCTGTCGGCTTTCTTCAATTCGCCGATGGCGTCGGTGCCATTGATGCCGATGCCGATCACGTTGGCGGCCTTGAAGCCGGCGCTTTCAGTGGCACGTACGCCACCGAGCACGGTGTTGTCGTTCATGCCGCCGATGATCAGGTTTTTCGCGCCGCTGGGCAGCTTGACCAGGGCCGAGTTGGTGGCGTCCATGCTGCCGGGCACGTCGAGGGTTTTAAGCGCGGCGGTGAGGATGTGGTCCTTGGGAATGCCGGCTTCTTCCAGGGATTTGATCGAACCGTCGGTGCGTTTCTTGCCGGTGTCGAGTTCGTTGAAGGTGTTGATCACCGCGTAGGTGTCCTTCCAGTCCCAGCCGCGTTTTTTCGCTTCGGCGGCCATGGCGGCGCCCTGTTTCTGGCCCACTTCAAACGCGGCCATGCCCAGGTACGGCACGTCCTCCATGAAGTTGCCCTTGGCGTCGACGAAGCGGTCGTCCACGGCCATCACTTTGAGGCCGTTGACCTTGGCCTTGGCGACAATCGCCGGGCCGAGGGACACATCCGGCGGGCAGATCACAAAGCCCTTGGCGCCGTTGGCGGCCAGGCTGTCGATGGCCGACAGGGTTTTCTCGCCATCCGGCACGGCGATCTTGATCACGGTGAAACCGTGCTCCTTGCCGGCTTTTTCGGCGAAGGCCCATTCGGTCTGGAACCAGGGTTCTTCGGCCTGTTTGACCAGGAAGCCGATCTT
>NZ_CVTN01000081.1:130329-179543 GCF_900004915.1 Pseudomonas sp. 31 R 17 | reverse complement strand
CACCGAGCCTGGGCGAGGTGCCGAGTGGTGGGGCAAGAGCGTTTTGCTTACTTTTGCGCTTTTCAAAAGTGAGCCGCTGTAAAAGCGGAACCATCAGCAGCCGTTACCGCAGAAACGGATATGTACTCGGTCCAATCCAACACCCCAGTCGGCCATGAGGCCGCCATCGGGGGCAAGTCGAATCGTCGCACCGCCCCTCCCACATTTGGACCGAGGTGTATCAGATGGGTTGTGTAGAGACCTATGGCTATCGGGGACAAGCCCTACCGCCGTCTGTAGGAGCGAGCTTGCTCGCGAAAAACTCACAGGCACCGCGCTCATTCAGAAAGTACGCGTTATCGTTGACGTTTTTCGCGAGCAAGCTCGCTCCTACAGGGTTATGCGGGGTCTTCAGATGGCGCCGCCGGCAATTGCGGCCTTGGAGGCCACGTGATCGAAGGTGGCTTCGTCCAGCGCATCTTCCTGTTGATCCAGCACATGACGTGGATGGTGTTCGCCTGGAATTGAGCTGTCGATCAGGGAAAGCAGGCTTGAACCGCGCGGGGTCAAAATAAAATTCTCGCCATTGCCGCCCTCTTCCTGCGGACGCGATTCGATAAACCCGCGCTTGAGCAACAGTGCTTCGTAATCCGCAGCCGTCTTTTTAAGCGTATCCAGGTTGCCCACGGGCTCGCCCGCCGTGGCCTTCTCGGCGGCTTCCTGCTCGGCGTACTTGCGCGGAGCGAAGCTGCCCTCACCGTTTTGCACTTCATGCAGCAGACGTTCGATCAGATCCCAGTTGTAAGTCGTCATCCTGATTCCTCCTGCAGGCCCACGGAAAAGTAGCCCGTCCAGGGGTGTGACACGCCAGCTCAGCCGCCGTTCAGCCTGATCGACGGACGTCATTTCGCTGAACTTTCCCGACGTTCGCCCCCTCAACCGTACACAATCGCCAAGGAGGTCGCCCATGAAAACCCTGATGAACCTGGCCGTCGTCGCCACGCTGCTGAGCAGCGTGCCCGCTTGGGCCTGCACGCCGGAAGAAGCCACCGCCAAGCGCGAGCAACTGGCGCGGGAAGTCACCCAGCTCACCGAGCAGAACCCGACCAAGGCCAAAGAGATGAATGACGAGCTGCAGAAAATGGACCTGGACACCGAAAGCGCGGAATTTCCCGACAAGTGCCAGTTGATTGATGCGCGCCTCAAGGAACTCAAGGAAGCGGCGGCTAAAGCCAAAAGCTGAATGCAGGCGTGGACGCGGAGCGTCCCGGGAGGCGTTCCCACGCGGAGCGTGGGAACGATCGGTCAGACGGATGTTACTCGGCAGCCGGCGCTTCTGGCTTGCGACGCTTGAGCGGGGCCATGCCGTCCTTGCTGACGAGCGACAGGTTGTCGGTCTTCGGCCGGTTGGCGATCTTGCGCTTGGTCGGCGACTTGGCGCCGGCCTTCTTCTTTTCGCCCTTGGCGTCGGTCTTTTTCTTCTTCACCCCAACGGCCTTGCCCGAGGCCTTGACCTTCTTCGGCCCGGTGTAGGTGCCTTTGACTTCCTTGATGGTGCGGCGCTCGAACGATTGCTTGAGGTAGCGCTCGATGCTCGACATCAGGTTCCAGTCGCCGTGACAGATCAGCGAGATGGCCAGGCCATCGTTGCCGGCGCGCCCGGTACGGCCTATACGGTGCACGTATTCGTCGCCACTGCGCGGCATGTCGAAGTTGATCACCAGGTCCAGGCCATCCACGTCAAGGCCGCGCGCGGCGACGTCGGTGGCGACCAGGATCTTCACGCCGCCCGCCTTGAGGCGGTCGATGGCCAGTTTGCGATCCTTCTGGTCCTTTTCGCCGTGCAGCACGAACGCCTTGTATTCCTGCGCCACGAGGCGCCCGTAGATCCGGTCGGCAGCGGCGCGGGTATTGGTGAAGACGATCGCCTTCTGATAGGTCTCGTTGGCCAGCAGCCAATTGAGGATCTGTTCTTTATGCACGTTGTGGTCAGCGGTGACGATCTGCTGACGCGTGGTCGCGTTCAGGTCGCTGACGTTGTTGACCTGCAGGTGCTCGGGGTCGTTCAGCACCTTGGCGACCATGTCGCGCAGGGTCGAGCCACCGGTGGTGGCGGAGAACAGCATGGTCTGCTGGCGGTTGACGCATTCGGCCACCAGGCGCTGCACGTCGTCGGCAAAGCCCATGTCGAGCATGCGGTCGGCTTCGTCAAGCACCAGCACTTCGACTTCCTTGAGGTCGAGGTTGCCGGCATTGAGTTGCTCGATCATGCGGCCCGGGGTGCCGATCAGGATATCCGGGACCTTGCGCAGCATGGCGGCCTGGACCTTGAAGTCTTCGCCACCGGTAATGATGCCGGACTTGATGAAGGTGAACTGCGAGAAGCGCTCCACTTCCTTCAGGGTCTGCTGGGCCAGCTCGCGGGTCGGCAGCAGGATCAGGGTCTTGATGCTGACGCGGACCTTGGCCGGGCCGATCAGGCGGTTGAGAACCGGCAGGACGAAAGCAGCGGTCTTGCCGCTACCGGTCTGCGCCGTCACCCGCAGGTCACGCCCCTGGAGCGCGAGCGGGATGGCCGCTGCCTGCACAGGCGTAGGCTCGACAAATTTAAGCTCGGCCACGGCTTTGAGCAGGCGTTCGTGCAGGGCGAATTGGGAAAACACGGGTGCTACCTCGAAGAAATACAAAATATCAGCTGCATAGGTTACCGGTTTCGGGCGTCCAAACCGAGTTTCTTTACGCGAACGGTGCTAATCAGCTGGTTTTTTGTCAGCGATTTTGTCCGTGGCGTCAACTTTGTTGCACTTAAATGCTCTAATCGGCCCGTGTTGTCTTACAGAAGAATCGGTTAATCCATGGATATCAAACAGCTCTGGCTCAACGTCCAAGACCTCTGGGGCGCCCTCGATGAACACCCGGTCCTGCATTCCAGCCTCGGCTTGCTGGTATTGCTGGTGGTGGCCTTCGTCGTGGGGCGTGTGGCGCGTTACCTCATCCTGCACGCGGTCAAATTACTCGGCCGGCAACCGGCGCTGCATTGGCTCAACGATCTGCGGCATAACAAAGTCTTCCATCGCCTGGCGCAGATGACGCCGTCCCTGGTGATCCAGTTCGGCCTGTACCTGGTGCCGGACCTGAGCAAGACCGCCATCCTGTTCATCGGCAACGTGGCCCTGGCGATCACCATTCTGTTCATGGTGCTGGCGATAAGTGCCCTGCTCAACGCGCTGCTGGATATCTACGCGCGCACCGAACATGCGCGCACCCGCTCGATCAAGGGCTATGTGCAGCTGGCGAAGATGGTGCTGTTCGTGTTTGGCGCGATCATCATCGTCGCCACCCTGATCGACCGCTCGCCGCTGTTGCTGCTGTCGGGCCTGGGTGCCATGTCGGCGGTGATCCTGTTGGTGTACAAGGACACGCTGCTGTCGTTCGTCGCCAGCGTGCAATTGACCAGCAACGACATGCTGCGGGTCGGCGACTGGATCGAAATGCCCCAGGTCGGTGCCGACGGGGACGTGGTGGATATCACCCTGCACACGGTCAAGGTGCAGAACTTCGACAAGACCATCGTCTCCATTCCCACCTGGCGCCTGATGTCCGAGTCATTCAAGAACTGGCGCGGCATGCAGGCCTCCGGCGGCCGGCGCATCAAGCGCAGCCTGTTCATCGACGCCAGCGGCGTGCGTTTTCTGCGCGATGACGAAGAAGAACGCATGACCCAGGTGCACCTGCTCACCGGCTACATCGGGCGCAAGCAGGCCGAACTCAAGGCCTGGAACGAGGCCCAGGGCCACAGTGCGCAACTGTCGGCCAACCGCCGCCGCATGACCAACCTGGGGACCTTTCGCGCCTACGCCCTGGCGTACCTGCAAAGCCACCCGGACATCCAGCCCAACATGACCTGCATGGTGCGCCAGATGCAGACCACCGCCCAGGGCGTGCCGCTGGAAATCTACTGCTTCACCCGCACCACGGCGTGGGCGGACTACGAGCGCATCCAGGGGGATATTTTCGATTATTTATTGGCGGTGTTGCCGGAGTTCGGCTTGAGCCTGTATCAGCAGCCGAGCGGCACGGACCTGCGCGGCGGGCTGTTTGCGATGACGCAGAATGCCAAGGCCGTGGAAACCCTGGAACACTGACAACCTGAGCTGCGAGGGGCCTGGCCGGTCCCTCGCAGTGGCCGCTACTTCAGTTGGAACTGCGGGTCACCGGTCAATTGGTAAAGGTATTCCACACCCTTCGGCCAAGGCCCGTACCCCGAGTCGCCGTTGATATGGCCGGCGCCATGCACCCACACCAGTTCACTGCCCCATGCCTCGCCGAATGCTTTCGCCCGTTCCGGGGTGACGTAGGGATCGTTGGTGCTCGCCACCAGGATCGTGCGAAACGGCAGGCGCTGCATCGACATCGGCGTAAAACCAGTGGTGCCCGACGCATACGATTCCGCCTCGGTATCGCTTGGCGCCACCAGCAAGGCGCCCTTTACCTTGTTCGACTGCGGATACTGCGCCGCCCAGCGTGTGATCAGGGTAATCGCCAGGCTGTGCGCGACCAGCACAACCTCGCTGTCAGCCGCCTCTATCGCCTGATTCAGGCGCGCCACCCAATCGGCAGCGACCGGCGTTTGCCAGTCCTGCTGCTCGACCCTCTGCAACCCGTGGAACTGACGCTCCCATTGCGATTGCCAATGGGCTTCACCGGAGTTGAACAGGCCCGGCAGGATCAAAACGCTGACTGTCATCTTCCTTCTTCCTCAAGACTTTATTAGCCCGCATGCCGGAAAAAGCCGGCGAACATGTCTAGTCGTCGCCCTAAAATAAATCAACTCACCCAAATCACAAAGCAGACTCCACCTATTGATTTAGTGAAATTCACTATCTACGCGCCCAATTTTCAATCTGTTTTTAGAAAAACCAAATCTATAGCATCTGGCCATCGAACAAATCAGCCAGAAGGCACTTCTTATGTTATGGACAACTAAGCTGTCAGATGACGCGCCCCACTTCGCACTCAGTTCGGATGCCGAGGCGCTTACGCACTACGGTGATGCCCAGGCTTTTGCCCAACCGCGCAGTTTTTATACCAACAGCCCCTTCCAGCGCCCTTCTCGGCCGCAGGATATTTCAGATGTCATTATCAGCACCCGCCTGACCAGCGACCAACTTTCAGACAGCCAGCATTTATTGGCGCAACGCTTGTTATTGAATATCTATGAGCAGGACTTGGTATTCCTGCCAAAGCCGCCCATGGAACTCGATCTCAAGGCGTTCAAACAATTCTACGACCCCGAGCACGCCGCCAGCGGCAAGAAGATCCGGCCGTTGCTTGAGCAGTACCTGTACGACTGGCTCAAGCAGGAAGTGCATATCAACGGTTCGTGGTGCCTGGATTCGTTTGTCGCCCACACCGACAAAGTCCTGGAGGAAGTCGCACAGTCCGAGTCCAGGTTGCACCAGGTACTGACCACCAGCCGCAACCCTGAACGGGCCGCGCGTTTTTTCATGACCCAATGCGCCGGCGACTTCCTCAGTGAAGCCTCGGCGATGGCGCGTAACGTGCTGGGCAACTGCGGTGTGTACACCAGCGAGCTGTTCAAGATCCTGATCGATGAATATGGCTACGGCGTCGATAAAAAGAAGCACAGCACCATTTTTGAAGACATGCTCAAAGACATGGGCATGTCGCACCACGTGCACCATTACTGGCAGTTCTACACCGCAGGTTCCTTGTCGCTGACCAACTACTTCCATTATGTGTCCGCCAACCACGGCGAGCTGTTCCGCTACATTGGCGCGATGTATTACACCGAGGCCACCCTGGCCCTCACCACCAAGCATCAGTCGAGCGCCATCAAGGCGATTTTCGGCGACAGCGTCTCCACCGACTATTTCGATGAACATTCACACATCGATGTCCATCACGGAAGAATGGCCCTGCAGCGCCTCATCCTGCCGATGATCAAGCAATTTGGCAGCAAGATCATTCCCGACCTGGTCCGCGGTTTCGAAGAGTTCAGGTTGCTGCAGGACATCGCCGATGAAGAGCTCTACGCCCATATCAAATGGCATGACGAGCTGGATGAACACCGTGCACTGGCTGCCGCCCACCACGGCCAGAAGCCGGTGGACCAGCGCATTACCGAGGCCGAGCACGAACTCTCGGTGCCGCACACCCACCCCAATGACGAGCTGTTCTGGGTTGAAACCGGCGAGCTGGATTTTGTCGCAAGCCCCGAACTCAGCGTGCGCCTGAAGGCCGGGGAAGGCGTGGTGATTCCCAAGGGCATGCTGCATGGCACCCGCGTCGTCAGCCCCTCCTGCACCTATACCGTCACGGCACTTTGAGTAGGCACCCCATGAAAGCTATCCGCCTGAACCTGACCGACGCCAACTACGTGGCCGTGGAAGACACCACTTATTTTCTCAAGCGCCACACCTATTCGACGCAGTTGCTGCCGACCACTTGCCCCCATCGCGGCGGCCCGTTGCACATGGGTGAAACCAGCGGCGACGGGCAGAGTGTGATCTGCCCCTGGCACGACAACGCTTACAAGGTGTGCAACCTGGAAAAGAAGTCGCCACCCACCGTTCGCGTCAGAAACCAGTTCAGTACCGTCGTCGGTGACACCCAACGGTGCGTGCCTTTACTCAAACTTTCTCGTTACGACTGAGCCCTATGACCACTAAATCAACACTGACAGCGTTCTACTCGATCGTGACCCTGTTTACCGGCCTGGACATGGCGATTGTGATTGCCATGGTCTGGTTCGGCCTGGAAACCACCGGCTCGACATTCCTGGTGGGCGCCACGCTGTGCGTAGCGACGGTGGTGCCGTATGTGTGCGAACAATACATCGGCAAGTTTTTCACCATTGAACTGAGCATGAAACGCCTGCTGTACATCCGCCTGACCGCGTTCGCCGCCGTGCTTGGCCTGTCGTTCACGAACGCCGCCGTGTTGCCCATCGGCTTCCTGGCAATCGCGTTCGTGGTCGGTGTCACCGACTATTTCACCATCAGCACCCTCGAGTCGAAAAATACCAAGCTGGTATTGGCCGGCGCGACCGACAGCGACACCTCGGCGCGGCTGATGCAAACGTCAATCCAGATCGGCGCCTTCGGCGGCGCGCTGCTGGGCGGGGTGATCGTGGACGTGTTCTCGGTCAGCCAGACTCTCCAGATCATCAGCCTGGCGGCGATTGTCTCGCTGGCGGCGATCCTGTTCGTACAGGCCACGCCCGGCGCCGACAACACCGAGCAGGCCGGTGACAGCCCCGTGGCCCAGGCGCTGAACCTGCCGCGAAACCTCTACGTGCTGATCATTGTGTTAAGCATGATCGGGTTCCATATCGGCGCCTTCAACAGCCTGGTGCCGATCGTGTTTCAAAAGCTCAATGAGTGGAACGCCACCCTGTTCGGCGTGGCCAGCGGCCTGGCGGGCCTGGGTGCCTTCAGTGCGGCGGTGCTGCCACGTATCAAGCTAAACAGCTACAGCGCCATCCTCCTGGTGCTGCTGGCCGACGTGGCAATCGTGTATTTCCAGAACCTCTACGTGATGATGGTGGCCGCGTTCCTGCTGGGCTTTTGCATCAACAGCCTGCGCATCCAATTGCGCAAGAACCTGATCGAGTCGGCGCCCAACGCTCGGGTGGCCGACGTGATCGCTGCAAAGAGTTCGCTCTACTACCTGCTGGTCAGCGGTTCGGCGCCCATGATCCTGACGTTTTTCACCACCGCAGGATTCCTCGGGCTGGAAGGTGCGCGCCTGTTGATGATCGTCTCCGCCGGCCTGTTGGCCGCCGCCGTGCTGGCGTGGAACCTCACACCGGCGGTCCCGGCCACCGCGACCCTTGAATAAGGAATGCCTCAATTGCAAACCGTACTGATCGTCGACCCGTTTTCCACCGGCAAACTCTACGCCCCGTTGTTCAAGGCCCAGGGCGTGAAGTGCATCGCGGTGATCTCCACCAACACCTTGCCCAGGCACTTCACCGATGACCTGATCCGGGAAGATTTCGAAGAGGTCTACCACTGGGAAGAGAGCCTGCTGGAAACCCTCGAGAAGCTGTCATTGAGCGCGGTGATCGCAGGCTGCGAGACCGCGATCTATCTCACCGATTACCTCACCGAAGTGCTGCGTATTGCGGGCAACAGCCGCATCACCAGCGACCTGCGGCGCAACAAGTTTTCCATGCAGCAAGCGCTCAAGAAACACGGATTGGCGAACATTGCGTCGCAACTGTTGAGTTCGCAAACCCGCATCCGGGAAGTCGTCGACTCGTTGGACGAAGCGGCCACCTACGTGGTCAAGCCGCTGAATTCGGCCGCCACCGAAGGCGTGGTATTCGCCCGGGGCAAGCACGGAGTGCAAACCGCCCTGAACAATGCGGCCTGGCGGCAGAAAAACGACCTTGGGGAATTCAACCTCGGGTTTATCGTGCAGCCATTCGTGGCGGGGCCGGAGTACGTGGTGGACATGGTCGCCTTTGATGGCGAGTACACCATCGCCACGGTGTGCAAATACACCAAGATCCACAGAAACGGCAGCAAGTTTGTCTATGAAAGCCTGGACACCCTCGACCCCCAGGCACAAGAGCTGCAACCCTTGATCGACTACGCGCGCCAGGCAGCGGCGGCCCTGAGCATCGAGATCGGGCCGATTCATATGGAAATCATCTGGTCCGATGCGGGCCCGGTGATGATTGAAGCGGGCGGCCGCTTGCATGGCGGTATCGCCCCGCTGCTGTTTCAACAGGTGTACCAGCCGGACCTGTTATCGCTGGCCATCGACAGCTACCTCGGCCGGCCTCGCCCGCCGGCCGGAGTTGCACGTGAGATCAGCCATGGTCGTATCGGCTTTTTCTGTTCCGACGAGCGCCGCACCTTTACCGCGCCTTCACCCCAGGCGCTGCAGAGCGCAATGCTCGATGAAGCCTATTGCGGCCATCGCTTCTTTCTCAGCCCGGGCGACACCACGCCGGTCACGATCGACTTCGCCACCTGCCCAGGGCTGTTCTGGTTGCAGCACCCCAGCCTGCAACAGCTCGATGCCAGCACCGAACTGCTGCGCAACAAGCTATGGAGCTAAGGGCATGAAAAGTCGTTTGATCATTCAACAGTCAGCCCTTGACCTGGGCCTCAATAATGCGTGCGCCGCCGTTGTCGAAAACATCCGGGTGTCTGACGACCAGAGTTTCGTCAGTCTCTTGCAGAGCAACCTGAATCATGTGGCCTCGCACCTCAACGAACTGGATGCCAATCCCGTTTACGAAGGGTTTGCCCGCCAGCTTGAAAAGCTCGGCTATACCAACACGGTCAGCGCCAACGAAAAACTGCTGCGGCGGTTCATCGCCAACGGTGTGCGCCCGATCAATAACGTCGTCGATGCCTATAACGCCGTGGCGATCCGACACGGCGTCAGTATCGGCGTACACAGCTATCATCAGCGGGACGATATCCACGTCATGCGCTCGCCGGCGCCGAGGGCCTTCCGCCCGTTGTTTGCCAAGAAGGACGTCATGATCCCCGCGGGCGACATCGTCTATACCTGCGGCGACGTGCCTTTGGCGAGCATCGGCAAAGTCGACGCCGATGCCCATGACTTCAGACTGACGAACGCATCGTCCAGCCTGCTGGTGGTGGTACTGGGGCATGACCACACCACGCTGGCATTCAACCAGACGGTCATCGCAGAATTCGTGGACACCCTGCGCCAGACAATGCCGGCCCTGAATCACTACTTTCTCGAAACCTTCCACGACCACGCACCGGCCTGATCGGGCACCAGCCGCTGCCGTCCCGGACGGCAGCGGCTAGCGCCAGGCCTTGAGCACCGGATTGACCACCACCTCATTCACGTGCTCGATCTTGAGCAGGTTTTCCTTCAATACCATCAACTCTTCAAAATGGCGGTAGCGCACGTCGAGCATCATGTCCACGTCGCCAAACAATGAATAGGCCTGCACCACCTCGCGATACTGGTGGATTTTCGGGAACACCAGGTGGCAGGTGCTCCCGTTGAGCTTGAGCATCAAAAATGCCGATTGCCGGGCCTCATCACCCTCAGCGACGCTGATGGTGAAGCCCAGGATAATGCCCTTTTCGATCAGTTTTTGAACCCGCGACTCCACGGCGGTTCGAGACTTGTGAACCTGGCGCGCCAGTTCGGCCAGGCTGACGCGGGAGTCATCCTTCAAGGCAGCAATTATCAGTTCATCGACCTTGTCCACTCTGCCACCCCCACACCGTTCCTTTCGATAACACACTCTCATTGCCGCTCACACATCGCTGGCACCTTCAGGTCGCAGACTTTACGCCAGCGGCGGGCTTGATACCCAATCGACTCACCCAAACCGCCGCCAGAATCACCAGGCCGCCCAGGGCCAGCCTTCCCAGCGGTTCATGCTGGTTCCAGATCAGCAGGTTCAGCAGCAGCCCCACCGGCACATGCAGGTTATTCATCACCGCCAGGGTGCCACCATTGACCAGGCACGCCCCCTTGTTCCACCAGTACATGCCCAGCGCGGTACTGATCAACCCCAGGAACACCAGCACACCCCATTGCAGCGGCGCCTGTGGCAGAAAGTCTGCCTTGCCGAACAGCAGGAACGCGGGCAGCACCACCAGCAAGGCACCCAGGTAGAAATAACCGAAGCGTCGGTAATGCGGCTGATCGCTCGGATAGCGTGCCACCAGATGCTTGTACATGACTTGCCCGGCGGCGTAGGTGAAATTGGCCAGTTGCAGCAGCAGGAAGCCCATCAGGAAATTCGGCGTGATCTGGTCGAAGCGAATCACCGCCGCACCCGCCACCGCCACCAGTGCGGCGACCAGTGCCCAGGGATTGAACCGCCGGTTGAGCGCGTCTTCGATCAGGGTCACGTGCAACGGTGTGAGGATCGTGAACAGCAACACCTCCGGCACCGTCAGTACGCGAAAGCTCAGATACAGGCACACGTAGGTCACGCCGAACTGCAGCGCACCGATGACCAGCATGCCGCGCATGAAGGCCGGTGCCACCGAGCGCCAGCGGGTCAGTGGGATAAAGATCAGCCCGGCCAGTACCACGCGCACCAGCACTGCGAAGTAGCTGTCGACGTGACCGGCGAGGTATTCGCCGATCAAGCTGAAGGAAAATGCCTGAATCAGGGTGACAACCAGTAGATAGCCCATGTGCGCCTCGTTTCGAATGGGCGCGACATTAAAGCTTTTCGATGCTCGAAGAAACTCGAGGCAAAAAAAACCCGACCTCGCTGAAGCGGCAGTCGGGCAGGAGCACTCAGGAGCAAACAGTGCAAAGGGAGGTTCGGTACGCGTACTTGAAGGGATTGCTTGGGGCCAGATAAACACCGGGGGATTATCTGGCGATTAAAGGATCACGCCACCTGCACGAGCAGGGCGTTGGCGGACAGGGCCATGTAGGCTCTATCGGTAAATGCTGTGAGTCGATGCAGAAAAGATTAACCGTGGCCGCTTCGATTAAAAAGCGCAAAAAACTGCTATAACCCATCTATAAATTTGTTTATAAGCGGAGTCTGCCTGTCGCCGTGCTCCGCGCTTGCTTTATTTCGGCGCACACGCCAGGGCGATTCGCATCTTGATGATCGCGCGGTTGAACTTGACCGTGGTGTGGGTGCTTTTGCCTGCGGGCACGGTGACGGTGCGACGACGCGGCGCTTCCGGGCCATTGGTAAAGATTACAGAACACAGGGCATCCTGGGTGCCGTAGTTATTGAGCTGAATCGAGCTGATATCGCCGTCCACATCGGACGCGGTGTAGTCGATGCTTACGCCGTCGATCTTTTTAGTCACGTCGATCGGGTAGGCAAACGCGATCATCGGCAGCAGCGCCAGCAACACACAACAGAATTTTCTCATTCGGCAGTCTCCAATAAGGACCGCCAGCTTAGGACAAGAGGAGCTCATCTTGAAAGCGCCCCGCGTGACCCTTGATCAATGGCGCACATTGCAGGCTGTGGTCGACCATGGCGGCTTCGCCCAGGCGGCCGAAGCGCTGCACCGTTCGCAGTCCTCGGTGAGCTACACCGTGGCGCGCATGCAGGACCAGCTCGGCGTGCCGCTGCTGCGCATCGACGGGCGCAAGGCGGTACTCACCGATGCGGGTGAAGTGTTGCTGCGCCGCTCCCGGCAACTGGTGAAGAATGCCAGCCAACTGGAAGATCTTGCCCACCATATGGAACAAGGCTGGGAGGCCGAAGTACGGCTGGTCGTGGATGCGGCCTATCCCAACGCGCGCCTGGTACGCGCCCTGACCGCCTTTATGCCGCAGAGCCGAGGCTGCCGGGTGCGCTTGCGTGAGGAGGTATTGTCCGGCGTCGAAGAGCTTTTGATAGAAGGCGTGGCTGACCTGGCGATCTGCGGCTTCAGCATTCCCGGTTACCTGGGCACCGAAATGAGCGATGTGGAATTCGTCGCCGTGGCCCATCCCGAGCACGGGTTGCACCGCATGCACCGCGAGTTGAGCTTCCAGGACCTGGAAAGCCATATGCAGGTGGTCATCCGCGACTCCGGTCGCCAGCAACCGCGGGATGTGGGTTGGCTCGGCGCTGAACAGCGCTGGACCGTCGGCAGCCTGGCCACCGCCGCCGCGTTCGTGGGCAGCGGCCTGGGGTTTGCGTGGTTGCCCCGGCACATGATCGAGCGCGAACTCGCCGAAGGCCTGCTCAAGCAACTGCCGTTGGAACAGGGCGTCAGCCGCCATCCCACGTTCTATTTGTATTCGAACAAGGACAAACCCCTGGGGCCGGCGACGCAGATTCTCGTGGAACTGCTACGCACTTTTGATACCGCTCCGCTGGACGCGCCCTTCGCGGCCCCTCGGCAAGCCTGAAACGCAGTGAACCCATGGTCCGGAAAGAAATCTATGTAAAACTGCTGCCCAACGCGCGACCGGTGGTGATTGAAGATTCCCGCCACGCCCTTGGATCAAACTCGACACCATTACCCAGGATCACTGACCCATGCTGAAAAAAATTGCCTTCCTTGCCGGTTCCGTTCTGTTCGCTGCCAACCTGATGGCGGCCGAACCGGCCAAGGCGCCCCACGTACTGATTTCCACCACCAATGGCGACATTGAAATCGAACTCGACCCGGTCAAGGCGCCGATCAGCACCAAGAATTTCCTCGCCTATGTCGACAAAGGCTTCTACACCAACACGATTTTTCACCGTGTGATCCCGGGTTTCATGGTCCAGGGCGGCGGTTTTACCCAGCAAATGTCGCAAAAGCCGACCGAAGCACCGATCAAGAACGAAGCCAGCAACGGCCTGCATAACGTGCGCGGCACCTTGTCCATGGCCCGCACCAATGACCCGAACTCGGCCACCAGCCAATTCTTCATCAACGTGGCCGACAATGCCTTCCTCGACCCGGGTCGCGATGCCGGTTACGCGGTATTCGCCAAGGTGGTCAAGGGCATGGATGTGGTGGATGTGATCGTCAACTCGCAGACCACCACCAAGCAAGGCATGCAGAACGTGCCAATCGATCCTGTCCTGATCAAGTCGGCCAAGCGCATCGACTGAGGTCTGCAGGAACTTCCGCACGTTGCCCACAAGGCGACGTGCGCATTTGAAAGGAGAGCCCGCACGGCGGGCGTCAAGCCTAATGCTCTATCGTCGTTTTGAACAACTGATCGACATCTTCCGCGATGCTCCCAGCGCGGCCCCGCCCGATAAAGTCCTGCCCTTCTACCTCTACTACCTGCGCCAGGTGTGGCCGTGTTTTGCCGCGCTGTTGGTGGTGGGCCTGGTCGGTGCGCTGATCGAGGTCGCGCTGTTCAGCTACCTGAGCCGCATCATCGACCTGGCCCAGGGCACGCCGCCCGCGAATTTCTTCCAGGTGCACAGCACCGAGCTGATCTGGATGGCCGTGGTCGCCCTGCTGCTGCGGCCGATTTTCAACAGCCTGCATGACTTGCTCGTGCACCAGACCATCAACCCCGGCATGACCAGCCTGATCCGCTGGCAGAACCACAGCTACGTGCTCAAGCAGAGCCTGAATTTCTTCCAGAATGATTTCGCCGGGCGCATTGCCCAACGCATCATGCAGACCGGCAACTCGTTGCGTGACTCTGCGGTGGCAACGGCCGAAGCCATCTGGCACGTGTCGATCTATGCCATCACCTCGCTGGTGTTGTTTGCCGAGGCCGACTGGCGACTGATGATTCCGTTGATCATCTGGATCGTCTGCTACTGCCTGGCATTGCGTTACTTCGTACCGCGGGTCAAGGAGCGTTCGGTGATCTCTTCCGAAGCGCGCTCCAAACTCATGGGGCGCATCGTCGACGGCTACACCAACATCACCACCCTGAAGCTGTTTGCCCATACGCAGAATGAGCAGGAATACGCCAAGGAAGCGATTGTCGAGCAAACCGAAAAAACCCAACTGGCGGCGCGCGTGCTCACCAGCATGGACGCGGTCATCACCGTCCTGAACGGCCTGCTGATCGTCACCACCACAGGCCTGGCCCTGTGGCTGTGGACGCAGTCGCTGATTTCCGTCGGCGCCATTGCCCTGGCCACCGGCCTGGTGATTCGCATCGTCAATATGTCCGGCTGGATCATGTGGGTGGTCAACGGCATTTTCGAAAACATCGGCATCGTGCAGGATGGCCTCAAGACCATCGCCCAGCCGCTCGCGGTGGTCGACCGCGCCGACGCCCCGCGCCTGGAAGTGCCCCGCGGCCTGGTGCGCTTCGAGCAGGTGGATTTCCACTACGGCAAGCAGAGCGGGATCATTGGCGGCCTGAACCTTGAGATCAAGGCCGGGGAGAAGATCGGCCTGATCGGCCCGTCCGGCGCGGGCAAGTCGACCCTGGTCAACCTGCTGCTGCGCCTCTACGACCTGCAGGGCGGCCGTATCCTGATCGACGGCCAGGACATCGCCGAAGTCGCCCAGGAAAGCCTGCGCGCGCAGATCGGCATGATCACCCAGGACACCTCGCTGCTGCACCGCTCGATCCGCGACAACCTGCTGTACGGCAAGCCGCAGGCCACCGACGAAGAACTCTGGGCCGCCGTGCACAAGGCGCGCGCCGACGAGTTCATCCCGCTGCTGTCGGATTCCGAGGGCCGTACCGGGTTGGATGCCCATGTGGGCGAGCGTGGGGTGAAACTCTCCGGCGGCCAGCGTCAACGGATCGCCATCGCCCGCGTGCTGCTCAAGGATGCACCGATCCTGATCATGGACGAAGCCACCTCGGCACTGGACTCCGAAGTGGAAGCCGCGATCCAGGAAAGCCTGGAAACCCTGATGCAGGGCAAGACCGTGATTGCAATCGCGCATCGACTCTCGACCATCGCGCGCATGGACCGACTGGTCGTACTGGAAAAAGGCCGGATCGCCGAAAGCGGCAGCCACGCCCAATTGCTGGCCCATGGCGGGCTGTATGCGCGGTTGTGGCAGCACCAGACGGGTGGGTTCGTTGGCATCGATTAATGAGAGCCGGCCTTGATCGTTCCCACGCTCCGCGTGGGAATGCATCCTGTGACGCTCTGCGTCACGACTTCAAGCGCGGACGCAGAGCGTCCAAGGCGGCATTCCCACGCAGAGCGTGAGAACGATCTTACGGTCAGGCCTGCCGGTAAGGCAGGGCGGAACTTTTAACGTGTTGATCAACCTTGATGAGCCTGCATGTATTGGCGCAAAAGCTGGTTAATACGAGTCTGGTAGCCAGTGCCTTGACCTTTGAACCACTCTAGAACATCCGCATCAAGTCGAATGGTAACCGCTTGCTTCACAGGAACACGCAGTTCAGCACGTCGAAAAAACTCAGCATCCAGTTCAGGAATTTCACTGGTATCAATGTCTTTGTCACTCATCTTGGCCAGGCGCTCCCAATCAGTTTTCGATGTTTGCGTCATAATATTTGGCCTCCTTCTTGGTTGCTTTTCGGGCGGAAATGATACGGATCACATCGCCACGCCGTTCGGTGTATACGACCACACCTATCAATCAATAATTTGATCCAGCCAATACTGATCCAACGCTCTTCGCCATAATCCGCTCGATAATCGCGCAAGGCCAGCATTGGATGGCGAAAGATATCCGGAACGTCGTTGAAATCGATACCGTGCTTAGCAATGTTGGCCTTGTTTTTTGAATCATCCCACTCAAAATACATGGCACGCCATGTATGTACTTTTGTACATACAGAATAGCGATTTCGGCTTCTTTGACCAGTTCTGCCAGACCAGTGGCTCAGGCCTGCCGATAAGGCAGCGCCGACCTCGCCTCTTCGGCATACGCCAGAATGCCCACACGCTCGCGCTCGAGGAAATCCTCCACGGCGTTTTTCAGTCCCGGATGGCGCAGGTAATGCCACGAGCGGGTAATCACCGGTTCAAAGCCACGAATCAATTTGTGCTCGCCTTGAGCGCCGGCATCGAAGCGTTGCAGGCCGTGGGCGATGGCGTAGTCCATGCCCTGGTAGAAACAGGTCTCGAAATGCAGCCGGTCGAACTCCGCCAGGCAGCCCCAATAGCGGCCGTAGAAGCTGTCACCGCCGATCAGGCTGAACGCCATGGCCACCGGGCGTGAGCCCTGTTTGGCCAGGACCACGCGAATCGCCTCGGGCATGCGCTCGGCCAGCAGGCTGAAAAACGCCCGGGTCAGGTAGGGCGACTGGCGGCGTACCGCATAGGTGTTGGCGTAACAGGCGTAGACAAAATCCCACTGGGCTTCGCTCAGTTCATGGCCCTGCAACCACTCGAACTCGATACCCTGCCCCGCCACCTGTTCGCGCTCTTTGCGCATCTGTTTGCGCTTGCGTGAACTCAGGGCGTCGAGAAAATCCTGGAAGTCGCGGTAGCCACGGTTCTGCCAGTGGAACTGGCAGCCCAGGCGCTGCAACCAGCCGGGTTGCCGGGCCAATGCGTCATCGGCCAGCGCGTCGGTGAAATTGACATGGGCACTGGATAGCCCTTCGATTTCCAGGTAACCGGGCAGGCTGTTCAGCAGTTCGAAGCCGTCCTCGGCATTGGCTGCAAGCAAACGCGGGCCGCTGACCGGACTGAACGGCACGGCCGTCAGCAGCTTGGGGTAGTAGTCGATGCCGGCGCGTGCGCAGGCGTCGGCCCACCCATGATCGAACACGTACTCGCCATAGGAATGCCATTTGCGATAACCGGGCAATGCCGCCACCAGCCGCTCGCCTTCCCAATGCAGCAAATGCTCCGGTTGCCAGCCCGAATGGGGCCCCAGGCTGCCACTGTCTTCCAGCGCGCTCAGGAACGCATGCCGCACGAATGGCTGGGCCTGCGGCGCCAGGGCATCCCAGGCCTGCGGGGTGATGTCGGACAGGCTGTCCAGGCGTTGCAGCGGCATCGGCATCTTCTCTGTGTCTTGGGCGTGAAAGCCTGGCGAGTATCGCCTATCACAGCCGTGTGCACACCCGGAAAAAACCCGGGACACAACTCCAAATCAATAGTTCCGTGGGCAAACCAATTGTCATGGAGATGAAATCACTTAGCCACTACTCCGTCATAAACCGTCGCGATACTGACGCCTGTTTTTAGAGCACCCGGGTTTGCCAGGTGGCCTTTTTTCCGTCCGTCATCGGTCGGTTGTGTCCTGGAGGGTTTGTTACCCCTCCTCACTTTCGGAGATTGATATGCGTCTTGCTTCCACTAAAACTGCGGCGGTCCTGTGCGGCGGCCTGTTACTGGCCCTGAGCGTTCCGGCCAGCGCTGCAGTCGACGCTAAGTTGCTCGACATGCTCAAGGCCAACGGCCAGATCACTGCTTCGCAGTACACCGAATTGCAGAACGAGTTGGCCAAGGACCAGAAAGAACAGCAGATCGCACGCCAGGCTCAACAGGAAACCAACGAACAGATCGCCGCCACTGCGAAAAAGACCAACGAGCTGAGCAGCTTCGACCAGAAGCTGGCCTGGGCCGCCAAGACTCAGTTCAAGGGCGATGTGCGTTTTCGCCAGGAAACCATCAAGATCGACGGTGAGCCCAACAACGGTGGGCGTGACAAGGACCGTCAACGTATCCGCGCGCGCCTGGGTGCCTACACCGAGATCAACCCGCAGGTGGACACCGGTATCCGTATCGCCACGGGCGGCGGCGACGATGCGCGTTCCACCAACCAGGACCAGGATGGTTACTTCGATAAGAAATCGATCTGGCTGGACCTCGGCTACATCGACTACCACCCGGACCAGATCAAGAATCTGCACGTGATCGGCGGCAAGATGATGCAACCGTGGGTGAGCATGGGCGATGTGATCTGGGACAGCGATATCAACCCCGAAGGCCTGGCCGTCACCTACAAATACCCGCTGGGCGGCAGCGCCGAACTGTTCGGCAGCCTGGGCAACTACAACCTCAAGGACAACGTCGACGGCGACGGCGTGCAATTTCGCCACGACCTGCGCCTGACATCCGGCCAGTTGGGCACGCGTTTCTCGCTGACCGACAACCTGAAAATGACCCTGGGCGGCAGTGTCTACGCCTACCAGAACGATAAGGACAGCCGCTGCACGACCACCACCACGCCTTGCGCACTGGCGGTCAACGGCAACTCGGCCAATAACGAATTCCGCTTGTATGAAGGCTTTGCCCAGGCCGACATCGGCGGCCTGGCAGTGCCGCTGGCCTTCTACGGCCAATACGTGAAAAACAACGATGCCGTGACCGATCAGGACACCGCCTGGTTGGTGGGTGCCAAGTCCAAGGTGTTCGGTTTCAACCTCGACTACAACTACCGCGATACGCAACGTGACGCAGTGGTAGGCGCCTTCACCGATTCTGACTTCGCCAACGGCACCACCGGTTCGCGCGGTCACAAGATGAAGGTCAGCTACGACATCGACAAGAACTTCGCCCTGGGCGCCACGTACTTCCTGACCAAGGCTGACTACGCCAGCCGGACTCAGCGTGATGCCAACACCAACACCCTTCAGCTGGATGCTGAAGCCAAGTTCTAACCTCACCCTGTAGGAGCGAGCATGCTCGCGAAGAACGAACAGGCAGCGCGTTTATCCAGGATACCCGCGTTATCGTTGACGTTTTTCGCGAGCGAGCTCGCTCCTATACATCTTTACGCCGCTCGGCCGCGAGCCGCTCGGCCAGCGCATCCGCATCCTTCACCGGCTCGTCCGGCATGATCCGCAACGTCGCCTGCATCAGGCGCATCTGACGGATAAAGCGCCGGCAGTTCGGACAGAACATCAAGTGATGACGCACCAGCAGACGCTCACGAAAGGTCAATTGCCCATCGAGGTAGTCACTGGAACGCGCCACTTGCTCCTTACACGTCAACATTCGCCCGTTTCCTCAAAATGCTCCACTGTGGCAAAGACTTTAAGCCGTGCCCGATGCAGCAGCACACGCACATTGGAGAGTGAGAGTGTCAGAAGATTACAGATTTGCTCCAGCTCCAGGCCCTGGCGTTCACGCAGCACCAGCACGCTGCTTTGCAATTCGGACAGGCTCAGCAGGGTGTGCTCCAGGCAGTTGCGTAATTCCTCTTCGGTGAGCAAGGCTTCCGGCGTGTCCTGGTGCCAGGCATACGGGGCTACGGCCCAGTGCCCATCGTCAGGCGTAAAGCGTTCATCACCGATGGTTCCATGGGGAGAAGGCAGGTCGTCAAGCAACACCTCCCGACGATTTTGCTTGTAGCGGCCCTTGGCGGCGTTCGCGGTGATCGTCAACAGCCAGGTTTTCAGGCTGGAACGCCCTTCGAACCTGGCGAGGTTGCGGACCACTGACAGCCAGGCATCCTGCACCACCTCATCGGCATGCCGCTGGCCGACGATGGCATAGGCCACCGCGCGCATCGCACTCTGGTACGTGGTGACCAACTCCTTGTAGGCCCGCTGCTCGCCCTTGAGCAGGCGTTCAAGCAGATGCGTGTCGTCCGCTGCTGCCATTCAACACCTCACTGTAAACGCGCAGACCCGATCCGCCATCAGCGTTTGCGCAGGATCACGCTGCCGATGGAGTAGCCCGCCCCGAACGAGCTGAGCACCGCCACGGCGCCTTTGGGCAAGTCGTCCTGATACGTGTGGAACGCAATCACCGAGCCTGCCGAACTGGTATTGGCGTAGGTATCGAGGATCACCGGCGCCTCTTCCACCGACGCCTCGCGGCCCAGCAGTTTCTTCACGATCAAGTGGTTCATGCTCAGGTTGGCCTGGTGCAGCCAGAAGCGCTTCACATCGGTGACGCCCAGCTGGTTTTCCGCCAGGTGCTCGCCAATCAACTCGGCCACCATCGGGCAGACATCGCGGAACACTTTGCGGCCTTCCTGTACGAACAGTTTGTCCGGCGCGCCGACGCCCTCTTCCGCGGTGCGATTGAGAAAGCCGAAGTTGTTGCGGATGTTGTTGGAGAACTTGGTCAGCAGCTTGGTGCTCACCACGTCGAACTGGTGCTCGGAGGTCGCCAGGTCGGCCCGCTCGAGGATCACCGCCGTGGCGGCATCGCCAAAGATGAAGTGGCTGTCGCGGTCACGGAAATTCAGGTGACCGGTGCAGACTTCCGGGTTGACCATCAGGATCGCCCGGGCCTGGCCCAACTGGATGCTGTTGGCGGCATTCTGGATCCCGAAGGTGGCCGAGGAACACGCCACGTTCATATCAAAACCGAAGCCCTCAATACCCAGGGCTTCCTGCACCTCGATGGCGATGGCCGGGTAGGCACGCTGCAGGTTGGAACAGGCGACGATCACGCCATCGATATCGGCGGCGGTCTTGCCGGCGCGTTGCAGGGCCTGCTCGGCAGCGCCGACGGCCATCTGGCAGAGCACCGACCATTCGTCGTTGCTGCGCTCGGGCAAGCGTGGGGCCATGCGCCGAGGGTCAAGAATGCCGTCCTTGTCCATGACGAAGCGGCTCTTGATGCCCGAGGCCTTTTCAATGAACGCCGCACTGGACTCAGTCAACGCCTGCACGTCGCCGCGCTCGATGGCCGCAGCGTTTTCGCTGTTGAACTGCTGCACATAGGTATTGAAAGACTGCACCAGCTCTTCGTTGGAGATGCTGTTGGCCGGGGTGTACAGGCCAGTGCCGCTGATGACGACGTTATGCACGGTCGTTCCTCTAAATCTGTCAGGCAGAAGATATTGGTACCGTCGTACCAAACTTTAGGTCGTTTGATTCCGTCCAGCGGGCATCAAACTGGCAACGCTTTATTCCATCGCGTCGCTGCTACGACGATCCCGGCATTTATGGGCGCGAAGTTTGCCACAAACACCGGGGTTTGGCGCCACTTCCCGGACAGACACCGTTAAATGTGGGAGGAGGCTTGCTCCCGATGGCGGTGTATCAGCCAAGGCATCAGTGGCTGACACCCAGTCATCGGGGGCAAGCCCCCTCCCACAGTTGGACCCTGTTATCAGTTGCTTGCGGCGGTACTGAACCCAAATCCTTGTCGGAAATGTCCTCGATAGTCCGGCTGCACACAGCTCACAATGTGGGAGGGGGCTTGCCCCCGATGGCGGTGTATCAGTCAAGACATCAGTGGCTGACACTCAGTCATCGGGGGCAAGCCCCCTCCCACAGTTGACCCCTGCTCACTTGGGCAACCGGGAAGACCTCAAGGCTCTACCTGGCTCCATTGCTTGCTCAGTCGCTTGTCGGATATGGGCACCTTGGTCCCCAACTGCTGGCCGAACAACGACACCCGATATTCCTCCAGCCACCAGCGATAAAGCTCCAGCTGCGGATCGCGCTTGCCTTCCTGGGTGTGTTTGTTCAGGCGGTTCTGGTATTGGGCCCACAGGCCGCTCAGTTCAGTGCTCCACACACGGTCCTTCTGCACCTGGCTCGGCAGTTTTTCCAGGCGCAGCTCGATGGCCTTGAGGTAACGCGGCAGTTCCTTGAACCACTGCGCCGGGGTCTCGCGCACAAACCCTGGGTACACCAGATGACTCAGTTGCTGCTTGATATCGTTCAAGGCGACCGCCTGGGCCAGGTCGATCTTGCCCTTGAAGCGCTTTTGCAGGCCATGCCAGAGTTTCAGCACGTCCAGGGTCAGGCGCGCCAGGCGCTCGGCGTGTTCGGTCCAGCCGCCACGCTTGCGCTCGGCCAGCGCGGCCAGCCCGGCACCATCACGCGGCAGATTGGCTTCGCCTTCCAGTACGCAGGAGTCGAGACTGGCGAGCAGGATATCTTCCACCAGCGCATCAATGCGCCCCAGTTCGCGATACATCAGGCCCAATTCGGTCAGCCCCGGCAATTTGCCGCGCAGGAATTTCGCCGGTTCCGCCAGTTGCTGCATCAACAGGCGCTGCAAGGCACGGCGGTGCTGGAATTCGGCCTCGGCGGCCGTGGAGAAACGCCCTTCCTTGACCGTGCCGTTTTCCTCCACCAGCGCCGGGTATACCGTCATCGACAGGCCGGCGATGTTCTGCTGGGTCTTCTCAGCGACCGCCGCAAACACCTTGGCCTCCACCGGCTGCTGGCTTTTCGCAGTTTGCGGTACCGCCAGCGCCGCCTGGCTGGCCTCGGCGAAACGTGCCGTCAGCTCTGCCAAATCACGGCCTTCGCCAAGGAACTTGCCCTGGCCGTCAACCACTTCCAGGTTCATCTTCAGGTGGTTTTCTACCTGTTGCGCCGCCTCGGCCCAGGCTTCGTCGCTGACCCGCGCGCCGGTCATGCGCAGCAATTCACGGCCCAGCGCCTGGGGCAGCGAGCCCTGGCCAAACTCGATGCGCTGCAGCGCCGCCTTGACGAAATCCGGCACCGGCACGAAGTTTTTGCGCAGCGCCTTGGGCAGGTTGCGCACCAGAGCGATGCACTTGGCTTCGATCACCCCCGGCACCAGCCATTCCAGGCGCTCGGCCGGCAATGCCGGCAGCAATGGCGCCGGCACGCGCAGGGTGACGCCGTCACGCGGGTGGTTGGGCTCGAAGTGGTAACTCAAGGCCAGGGCCAGGTCGCCCAGGTGCAAGGTGTCCGGGTAATGCGCGGCGGTGACTTCACTGGCTTCGCGGGCCAGCACATCTTCCTCGCGCATGATCAGCAGTTGCGGGTCTTTCTGGCTGTTGACCTTGTACCAGCTGTCGAAGGTCGCCGTCTGGTGGATCTCTGCCGGCAGGCGCGCATCGTAGAAGGCGTAGAGGGTTTCTTCGTCGGCCAGGATGTCGCGTCGGCGCGCCTTGGCTTCCAGTTCGTCGAGCTGCTCCAGCAGTTGCTGGTTGGCCGCAAGGCACTTGGCTCGCGACTGGATTTCCCCACGCACCAGGCCTTCGCGGATAAACAGCTCGCGCGACACCACCGGATCGATCGGCCCGTAATGCACCGGCCGGCGTCCGACCACGATCAGCCCGAACAAGGTGATCTGTTCAAACGCCACCACCTGGCCGCGCTTTTTCTCCCAATGCGGTTCGAAATGGTTTTTCTTGATCAAGTGCCCGGCCAGCGGTTCGATCCAGTCGGCGTCGATCTTGGCCACCATGCGCGCATACAGCTTGGTGGTTTCCACCAGTTCGGCGGTCATCAGCCATTGCGGACGTTTCTTGCCGATGCCCGAAGAAGGGTGAATCCAGAAGCGCCGCTGACGTGCGCCCAGGTAGTCGCCGTCCTCGGTCTTCTGGCCGATCTGGCTGAGCAAGCCGGACAGCACCGCCTTGTGCAATTTCGGGAAATCCGCCGGTTCCTTGTTGATCGTCAGCTGCATGTCGCGGCAGATCAGGCTCAACTGGCGATGGGAATCGCGCCATTCGCGCAGGCGCAGGTAGTTGAGGAAATTCTTCCGACACCAGTTGCGCAGCGGGCTGGCGGTCAGTGCCTGGCGCTGTTCTTCGAAGCCGCGCCACAGATTGACCAGCCCGGCGAAGTCCGAATCCGCGTCTTTCCACTGCGCATGGGCCTGGTCGGCGGCTTGCTGGCGCTCCGGCGGACGCTCGCGCGGGTCCTGGATCGACATGGCGCTGGCGACGATCAGCACTTCCTGCAAGCTGCCCAGCTTGGCGGCTTCGAGCAGCATGCGGCCCATGCGCGGGTCCACCGGCAGGCGCGCCAGTTGGCGGCCCAACGGCGTGAGCTGGCTGTTGCGGTCCACCGCCGACAGCTCTTGCAGCAGGTTGAAACCGTCGCTGATGGCCTTGCCATCCGGCGGTTCGATAAACGGGAAGTCGGTGATTTCACCCAGGCGCAGGTGCAGCATCTGCAGGATCACTGCGGCGAGGTTGGTGCGCAGGATTTCCGGGTCGGTAAATTCCGGGCGCCCGATAAAGTCTTCTTCGCTGTACAACCGGATGCAGATGCCCGGCTCGACCCGGCCGCAACGGCCTTTACGCTGGTTGGCGCTGGCCTGGGAGATCGCCTCGATCGGCAGGCGCTGCACCTTGGCGCGGTAGCTGTAGCGGCTGATGCGCGCGGTGCCGCTGTCGATCACATAACGAATGCCCGGCACGGTCAACGAGGTTTCCGCGACGTTGGTCGCCAGTACCACGCGGCGGCCCGGGTGGGATTGGAAAATACGCTGTTGCTCGGCCGGTGACAGGCGCGCATACAACGGCAGGATCTCTGTGTGCTTGAGCTGGGCCTTGCGCAGCATCTCAGCGGCGTCGCGAATCTCGCGTTCGCCGGGCAGGAACACCAGCACATCGCCGGGGCTGCGCCGTTCGCTGCGCTCATAGGCGGCGATTTCATCGAGGGTGGCGAGGATCGCCTGGTCGACGGTGAGGTCGTCCTCGACGCGGTTGCCCTCCTCGTCCTGTTCCAGGGTCAGCGGGCGGTACCAGGTGTCGACCGGGAACGTGCGGCCCGAGACTTCGACAATCGGCGCATCGTCGAAGTGCTTGGAGAAACGTTCAAGGTCGATGGTGGCCGAGGTGATGATGACTTTCAGGTCGGGTCGGCGCGGCAACAGCGTCTTGAGGTAACCGAGCAGAAAGTCGATGTTCAGGCTGCGCTCGTGAGCTTCGTCGACGATGATCGTGTCATAGCGCTCCAGATAGCGGTCGTTCTGGGTTTCCGCCAGCAGGATACCGTCGGTCATCAGCTTGATCAGCGTATTGGAGTCGCTCTGGTCCTCGAAGCGCACCTGATAGCCGACCAACGCGCCGAGCGGGGTGGCCAGTTCTTCGGCGACACGGCTGGCAACGCTGCGCGCGGCGATCCGGCGTGGCTGGGTATGGCCGATCAGGCCGTATTGGCCACGGCCGATTTCCAGGCAGATCTTCGGCAACTGGGTGGTTTTACCCGAACCGGTTTCGCCGGCAATGATCAGCACCTGGTGCTTGTTCAGCGCAGCTTTGATCTCGTCACGCTTGGCTGCAATCGGCAGGCTGTCGTCGTAACGAATCACCGGCAGGCTCGCACGCCGCGCCGTGACCTGGGCGCAGGACGCCTGCATGCGCGCCACCCACTGCGCCAGCTTTTCCTCGTCAGGCTTCTTGCGCAGCTCAAGCAACTGCCGACGCAAGCGGTGGCGGTCGGCGAGCATGGCGTGATCGAGGGTGTTGAGCAGTTGGTCGAGGGTGGGGGCTTGGTCAGTCATCTGGGTGGCAAGGGTCTTTTGGTAAGGCAGGTCTGCCCTGCACAGCGTGGATCGATTGCATGGGGGAAAGATTGTCGCAGATTTCTTCCGGGCTTGAGACGGTCAATCAAAAATGAACGCGCGGGCTTAGGCGCTTTGGCGAAATTGACTACATGAATCGATAAACGATTCCGACTATTCAATAGCAGAAATCCGATTGGATGAACGCGATGCAACCGGCTCAATGAGGATGCACAGATCGAGGATTTGACGCCTGTCTCTACACGGGATTGAGCGCTCGACCTTTAACTTCCCACAACACAGTCAGGAGTCTTTATGCCGATAGATCGTATGTCTTACTCGCGAGCTGGCGGTTACGGCCATTCCTTTGCGCAAAAGCATCAACGCACTCCGGAATATACGTCCCAAGGTGCATCAAGTTCCTCAGACAGCTCATGGAAAACCATTGAAACGCTGAGAAGTCTTCCCAAAACCTTCCCGACTTCCGCCGTCAGCCAAGGTCACCTTGATAAACCTATCGGTCTGTTGCAACGAAAAATAGAACTGCAGAACAAAGGCCTCCCGACGGAAAACATCGATGCAGCCTATAAAGAGTCAATGCATGATCTCTATAAAGAGACAGCGACAGCGCAGAAGCATGCTCCGGACGAGATGGACCGCAACCGCACGAGCAACTGGAGCAATAAAATATTGGAGACCAATAAAGACAGCCCATTCGTAGCCATGCAGTAAAGCGGTCCAGACCAACAATCCTGTCGAACGATACATTCCCATGCCCAAGCTAGCGAAAACCTGGCCAGGTCTAGAAAATTAACGCGTCCCCTGTTGAAACTGGAGTTTAAAATGCCAATCGATTCCGTCACCCCACGCCCGCCAAGCTACACACAGTCCATGCAGGCTCAACCGCGCTCAAAAGAGTCGCTGCCACCACCCCAATATGAATTCCCCCCCGCCTACACAGAAAAGGCGTCTTCTACATCAAGCCCTCGAACCACGTCGGCGCCAGTCACCAGCCTGACAGCCCAAAGAATTGCGAATTACCACACAACCAGCCAGGCAGTACGCGGGATGAACTTCATGAGCGGGGTTTGACACTGCGATCGTGCCGGGACATCTGTCTCACCTCTTTCATCGATACGCCAACAAGATGTCTGACGCCACGCGGTTCAAACACCGCTGGTTCTTATGATTCATCGCATTGCTTGCGCCGGTAAGGGAAAACATCAATGACCTTACCGGCACGTATCGCCTCCTGCAGGCCCTTCCAGTAATCGGCGTCATACAACTCGCCATGCAACTCATCGAACAACCTGCGCTGGCCGGCGTCGGCAAACAGGAACGGTGGAAACTCCTCGGGGAACACATCCAGCGGACCGATGGAGTACCAGGGTTCCGATGCCATTTCATCCTCGGGAGTGCGCGGCGTGGGAATGTGGCGGAAGTTGGCTTCGGTGAGAAAACAGATTTCATCGTAGTCGTAGAACACCACCCGGCCGTGACGGGTGACGCCGAAGTTCTTGAGCAGCATATCGCCAGGGAAGATATTCGCTGCCGCCAGCTGCTTGATCGCCAGGCCGTAGTCTTCCAGGGCTTCGCGCACCTGGGCGGGGTTGGCGTTGTCGAGGTAGAGGTTGAGCGGGGTCATGCGCCGTTCGGTCCAGCAGTGGCGGATCAGGACGCTGTCGCCCTCCACTTCGACGGTGCCGGCGGCCACTTCCAGCAACTCGGCGAGGCACTCGGGCTCGAACTTGCTCAAGGGAAAGCGGAAGTCGGCGAACTCCTGGGTATCGGCCATGCGCCCTACCCGGTCGACACTTTTGACCAGCCGGTACTTCTCGATCACCGTGGCGCGGTTGACGTTTTTCGACGGTGAGAAACGGTCCTTGATGATCTTGAACACCGTGTTGAAACCCGGCAGGGTAAACACGCTCATGACCATGCCACGCACGCCCGGCGCCATGATGAATTGATCATCGGTGGTCGCCAGGTGGTTGATCAGTGCGCGGTAGAACTCCGACTTGCCGTGCTTGTAAAAGCCGATGGAGGTGTACAGCTCGGCAATGTGCTTGCCGGGCAGGATGCGTTTGAGAAAGCCGATGAATTCCGCAGGTACCGGCACATCGACCATGAAGTACGACCGGGTGAAGGAAAAGATGATCGACACGTCGGCCTCATCAGTGATCAACGCATCGATCTGGATTCCCCGCCCTTCGCGGTGCAGCAACGGGATCACCAACGGCCATTGTTCGTCGCGGGTGTAGATACGTCCGACGAGGTAGGCGCCTTTATTGCGGTAAAGCACCGAGCAAAACAGCTCGACGTGCAGGTCCGGGTCTTTGCACACCCAGTCCGGCAGGTTTTCCCGCAGTTGCGCTTCCAGGCGTCGCAGGTCGGCAGGCAAGTCGGCGTAAGGCTCACTGAAGCGGTAGTCGGCGAAAATCTGCGCGAGCATGTCCGCCATCTTGCCCGCAGGCGTGTAGGTGCGGGTTTGCGCAGCCCGCGCCCGCTGCTGGCTGGGCCGCGTGGTATGAATGAACATGCAGCCATCGCTGATCAGGTCATGGCTGAACAGGCTGCAAAACACCGAGTTGTACCAGGTCTCGGACAGCTCGTCGTCAAAGCGCAGGTCGATCAGGCCGATGTAGGCACTCTTTACCAGCGGCCAGCGTTCGATGTCCTGCAACACGCCCGCCTCGAACGCGGCGCGCAAACGCGCCGTGACCTCCCCCACCTTCTCTTCGTAGAGGTTGATGCGCGCCGCCGAAGCGGCCTGCCCTTGCTGCCACTGGGCCTTTTCGAAACGTTCGCGCGCGCCATCGGTGATCTGGCGAAAGTGCTCACGGTAGTCGTCGAAACCGTCGAGGATCATCCGGGCGATAGCGAGGGCGGGCTGCGACATGCGGAAAACCTCGAACGGGTTGCGGGAAGCCCTGAGCTTAGCCAGTGAACCGAGGCAGGAGAAGGCCGATTTTCATTGGCGACGCTACTTAGCGATTGTGCCAACCGTAACGCTGGGCAACACTCCGCCGCCTGATTGCGTAGGAGTTTTCCGTGAAACCTGTCGACACCCTGTACTTGCTGGGACTGGCCGCCATCTGGGGTGCGAGTTTCCTGTTCATGCGCATCATTGCGCCGGAAATCGGCAGCGTGCCGACTGCGTTTTTCCGCGTATCGATCGCTGCCGCCGGCTTGTTGGTGATCCTTTCGATGATGCGTGTGAGCTGGGACTTCCAGGGCAAGTTCAAGACCGTGCTGCTGTTGGGCGTGATCAACTCAGGGATTCCGGCCACGCTGTACTCGGTAGCCGCGCAGGTATTGCCGGCGGGTTACTCGGCCATTTTCAACGCCACTACGCCATTGATGGGCGTACTGATTGGCGGGATGTTTTTCAGTGAACGCCTGACGCCGTCGAAAATCGCCGGGGTGTGCCTGGGCCTGTTCGGCGTGGGCGTGCTGACCCGGGCGGGCCCGGTGGCATTTGACCTGGATTTGTTGACGGGGGCGCTGGCGTGCTTGCTGGCCACCACCTGCTATGGCTTTGCCGGGTTTCTCGCACGGCGCTGGCTGGATCAGCGCGGTGGGTTGGACAGTCGCCTGTCAGCCTTGGGCAGCATGCTCGGCGCAACGTTGTTTTTGCTGCCGCTGTTCGCTTACAGCGCCATCAGTCAGCCGCCGGCGAGCTGGGGTGGCTGGCAGGTGTGGATGTCGTTGCTGGGGTTGGGCCTGGTGTGTACGGCCTTCGCCTACATTCTGTATTTTCGCCTGCTGTCATCCATCGGCCCGGTCAAGTCGATGACCGTGACCTTCATGATCCCGCCATTCGGCGTACTGTGGGGCGCGTTGCTGCTGGACGAGCCGCTGTCGATGGCCCACGTGTATGGCGGGGTGTTGATTGCAGGGGCGTTGTGGCTGGTGTTGCGACCACAAAAAGCAGGCGCGAGCCGCGAGCATTCCTGATCTCCCGCGGCACTGGCCGCGGGATTATTACAAAAATAAGTTAAATAAACGCCCGCAATGGCCGATAACCCCTGAAAGCCTTGCGGATTGAACAATCATGCGTAATAACCAACCCGTTACCCAGCGCGAACGTACCTTCCCCGCCCAGCAACGGTTGATCTCCACCACAGACGCCAAGGGTGTGATTACCTACTGCAACGACGCCTTTGTCGAAATCAGTGGGTTCAGCCGCGACGAACTGGTCCGTGCCCCGCACAATCTGGTACGTCACCCGGATGTTCCGGCGGCGGTGTTCGCACACATGTGGTCGACGCTCAAACAAGGCTTGCCATGGATGGGCATTGTCAAGAATCGCTGCAAGACCGGTGATCACTACTGGGTTAACGCCTATGTGACGCCGATTTTCGACGGCAACCAGGTAATCGGCTACGAATCGGTGCGCATCAAGCCCACCGCCGAGCAGATCCGCCGGGCCGAAGCGCTCTATCAACGCATCAACCAGGGCAAGTCGGCCGTTCCCCGGCGGGACAAGTGGCTGCCGGTGCTGCAGGACTGGCTGCCGTTTATCCTGGTCAGCCAGTTGAGCTTCATGATCGGCGCCACCCTCACCTCCCAGTGGGGCTTTGCCTTGGCTGCATTGCTGTCGGTGCCGCTGGGCCTGCTCGGCCTGAGCTGGCAGCAGCGCGGCCTCAAGCGTTTGCTGCGCCTGGCCGAGCAGACCACCTCCGACCCGTTGATCGCGCAGATGTACACCGACAGCCGTGGCGCCCAGGCGCGCCTGGAGATGTCGATCCTCAGCCAGGAAGCGCGCCTGAAGACCTGCCTCACCCGCCTGCAGGACACCGCCGAGCACCTCAACGATCAGGCGGCGCAGTCCAACACCCTGGCGCACAACAGCTCCAGCGGCCTGGAGCGTCAACGCGTGGAGACCGAACAAGTCGCCACGGCGGTCAACCAGATGGCGGCGACCACCCAGGAAGTCGCCAGCCATGTGCAGCGCACGGCGGATGCCACCCAGGAAGCCAATCGCCTGACCGGCCGTGGCCGCGATATCGCCGGGGAAACCCGCGAGGCGATCCAGCGCCTGTCGGTGGCCGTAGGCGAGACGGGCGTCACCGTCACGCAACTGGCCAAGGACAGCGACGAAATCGGCGGTGTGGTGGATGTGATCAAAGGTATCGCCGACCAGACCAACCTGCTGGCGTTGAACGCCGCCATCGAAGCGGCGCGTGCCGGCGAGATGGGCCGTGGGTTTGCGGTGGTGGCGGATGAAGTGCGCCAGTTGGCGCAACGCACCACCGAGTCGACCGGGCAGATCCATGCCCTGATCGCCAAGCTGCAGCACACCGCCAGCGCTGCCGTGCAAACCATGGACGCCGGGCATCGCCAGGCCGAAGAAGGTGTGGCACGGGTGATGGAAGCGGATCAGGCGCTGGTGGGCATCAGTGAGGCGGTGGCCAATATTACCGACATGACCACTCAGATCGCCGCTGCGACCGAAGAGCAAAGCGCGGTTGCTGAAGAGATCAGCCGCAATATCAGCACCATTGCGCTGTTGGCGGACCAGACCTCGGAACAGGCGATGAACTCGGCGCAGTTGAGTGAAGAGCTGACGCATACCGCCAATACCCAGTACTCGCTGGTGGAGCGTTTTAACCGGTAGACCGCTATCGGGGGCAAGTCGAGTACATATCCGTTTCTGCGGTAACGGCCACTTAGGGTTCCGCCCTGACGGCGGCTCACTTTTGAAAAGCGCAAAAGTAAGCAAAACGCTCTTGCCCCACCACTCGGCACCTCGCCCAGGCTCGGTGTGCCCGAACGCAGGCTTGAATCCGTGGGCCGCCGCAATGGGCCATCCATGGCCCAGTGCGGCTAACCCGGCGTCCTGCCGGGTTGCCCACGGATTCAAGCCTGCGTTCGGCCAGCGTGGTTTAACGGGGCGCCTGAGATCAAGATCAAAAGCAGATCAAGATCAAGAGCGACTCGCTTCGCATTGTGGTTACGGTTGAGCGCTACAGAGTTGTGTAGATACCTATGCCCCGATAGGTCCCTAACAGGCACCCACAAACTCAGCCACGCGCACCGCAGCCGCCTCCAGATGCTGCTCATGGGTAAACCCCGACGCCTTCAGCGGCTTCAAGTCATGATCCCCCGCCACCAACCACATCACCTCGATGCTCGGCGACAACGTATACCCCTCCACCGCCGCCCGATTACCCAATGCATCCCGCTCGCCCTGCACAATCAGCGTCGGCGTCTTGAGCACAGCCAAATGCTCGACCCTGGGCTTCTCCGGCTTGCCCACCGCATAGAACGGATACCCCAGGCACACCAACCCAGCGGCGCCCAGTTCATCGGCCAATAGACTGGCCATGCGCCCGCCCATGGATTTACCGCCAATCGCCAGTTTCCCAGCGACATGACGTCGCACCTGCGCATACACCTCACGCCAGCATTCCAACAGTTTCGGCGCCGGATTCGGCGGGCGCTTGCCGCCGTCCGCACGGCGCTGGGCCATGTAGGGAAATTCGAAGCGCAATACATTGACGCCATGCCCGGCAAGGCGCGCAGCCATGTCGTTCATGAAGGCCGAGTCCATCGGCGCACCGGCGCCGTGGGCCAGGATCAAGGTGCCAGGCTGGCCCGAGCGGGTGCCCGTGGCGACATCCCACAGCCAGCCGCGTTCACGCACACAGTGCGCCCATTGATCCCCGTCAATACTGGCCTTGTGCTCTTTGCCCATGCTTGCCTCGCTTTTTAGTCTGCCTATAACTCCAGCCCAAGTGCCGCATCTGCTTGGGTTGAACCGTGGATGGGGAACCATGAACACTACTTTAAGTACCGCCTATAACTACAAGGTGGTCCGCCAATTCGCCATTATGACGGTGGTGTGGGGCATCGTCGGCATGGGGCTCGGGGTTTTTCTCGCGGCCCAATTGGTTTGGCCTGCGCTCAACTTCGATTTGCCCTGGACCAGCTTCGGTCGCCTGCGCCCGCTGCACACCAACGCGGTCATTTTCGCCTTCGGCGGCTGCGCGCTGTTCGCCAGCTCCTTCTACTCGGTGCAGCGCACCTGCCAGACAACGCTGTTCGCACCGAAAATCGCTGCGTTTTGCTTCTGGGGCTGGCAACTGGTCATCCTGCTGGCTGCAATCACCCTGCCGCTGGGCTACACCAGTTCCAAGGAATACGCCGAGCTGGAATGGCCGATCGACATCCTGATCACCATCGTCTGGGTCGCCTATGCCATCGTGTTCTTCGGCACGATCATGAAGCGCAACACCAAACACATCTACGTCGGTAACTGGTTTTTTGGCGCGTTCATCATCACCGTGGCCATTCTGCATATCGTCAACAACCTGGAAATCCCGGTCAGCCTGACCAAGTCCTACTCGCTGTACGGCGGTGCGACGGATGCCATGGTGCAGTGGTGGTACGGCCATAACGCTGTGGGCTTCTTCCTCACCGCAGGCTTTCTCGGGATGATGTACTACTTCGTGCCCAAGCAGGCCGAACGCCCGGTGTATTCCTATCGCTTGTCCATCGTGCACTTCTGGGCGCTGATCACCCTGTATATCTGGGCCGGCCCCCACCACCTGCACTACACCGCGCTGCCGGATTGGGCGCAGTCGCTGGGCATGGTGATGTCGCTGGTGCTGCTGGCCCCGAGCTGGGGCGGCATGATCAACGGCATGATGACGCTGTCCGGCGCCTGGCATAAGCTGCGCAGCGACCCGATCCTGCGCTTTCTCGTGGTGTCCCTGGCGTTCTACGGCATGTCGACCTTTGAGGGCCCGATGATGGCGATCAAGACCGTCAACGCTCTCTCTCACTACACCGACTGGACCATCGGCCACGTACACGCCGGGGCACTGGGTTGGGTGGCGATGATTTCCATCGGCGCGCTGTACCACATGATCCCGAAAGTCTTCGGTCGCGAGCAGATGTACAGCCTCGGCCTGATCAACGCGCATTTCTGGCTGGCCACCATCGGCACCGTGCTCTACATCGCCTCGATGTGGGTCAACGGCATCGCCCAGGGCCTGATGTGGCGTGCGGTCAACGAAGACGGCACCTTGACCTACTCCTTCGTCGAAACCCTGGTGGCCAGTCACCCTGGCTTCATCGTGCGACTGGTGGGCGGCGCGGTGTTCCTCAGCGGCATGCTGCTGATGGCTTACAACACCTGGCGCACCGTGCGCTCGGTGCAGCCTGTCGAAGCCGTCCCTGTCGCGCAGCTGGCCTGAGGAGTCTGTGATGAAACACGAAACGATTGAAAAGAACGTCGGCCTGTTGATGCTGCTGATGGTGCTCGCCGTGAGCATTGGTGGCCTGACCCAGATCGTCCCGCTGTTCTTCCAGGACGTGACCAACAAGCCGGTCGAAGGCATGAAGCCCTACACCGCGTTGCAACTGGAAGGCCGCGACATCTACATCCGCGAAGGTTGTGTGCAGTGTCACTCGCAGATGATCCGCCCGTTCCGCGCCGAGACCGAGCGCTACGGTCACTATTCGGTGGCCGGCGAAAGCGTGTGGGACCACCCGTTCCTGTGGGGTTCCAAGCGCACCGGCCCGGACCTGGCCCGCGTCGGCGCACGCTACTCGGACGACTGGCACCGCGCGCACCTGTACAACCCGCGCAACGTGGTGCCGGAGTCGAAAATGCCGGCTTATCCGTGGCTGGTCACCGCCGCCGTCGACAGCAGCCACACCGAGACCAAGTTGAGCGTGATGCGCACCCTCGGCGTGCCCTACACCGATGACGACATCGCGGGCGCGGTTGCCAGCCTCAAGGGCAAGACCGAGATGGACGCGCTGGTTTCCTACCTGCAAGTGCTCGGCACTGCCATCAAGAGCAAGAGGTGAGCCATGGGATTTGAATTCGATGCGGGCACCATTCGCGGCCTCGGCACGCTGGTGGTGGCCATCGCCTTTATCGGCCTGTCGCTGTGGGTGTTCAACAACCGGCGCAACGCGGAGTTCGAGCAGGCGCGCCTGCTGCCGTTCGCCGATGAGCCTTCTCCATCCGACGCTCAAGATGAGCCTGCAACAAGGAGCACTCGGCCATGACGATCTTCTGGAGTACATGGATCTGCGTATTGACCCTGGGCAGCTTGATCGGCCTGACCTGGCTGCTGATCGGCACCCGCAAGGGCGAAACCCGCGGCAGCGTCGACCAGACCATGGGCCACGCCTTCGATGGGATCGAGGAATACGACAACCCACTGCCTCAATGGTGGTTCATGCTGTTCGTCGGCACCCTGATATTTGCCGTCGGCTACCTGATCCTCTATCCGGGCCTGGGCAACTGGAAAGGCGTACTGCCGGGCTATGAAGACGGCTGGACGTCGGCCAAGGAGTGGGACAAGGAAATGGCCAGGGCCGACACTAAGTTCGGGCCGATCTTCGCCAAATTCGCGGCCATGCCCGTGGAAGAAGTGGCCAAAGACCCGCAGGCCTTGAAGATGGGCGGTCGCCTGTTCGCGTCCAACTGCGCGGTGTGCCACGGCTCGGATGCCAAGGGCGCGTATGGCTTCCCGAATCTTGCGGACAACAACTGGCGCTGGGGCGGTTCGGCCGAAGCGATCAAGGCCACCATCATGAACGGTCGCCATGCGGCGATGCCGGCCTGGGGCGAAGTGCTGGGCGAGGATGGGGTGAAAAATGTCGCCGCGTATGTGCGTCACGACCTGGCCAAGTTGCCCTTGCCGGCGAACAACAATGCCGATTTGGCCGCCGGCCAAGCCGCATTCAGCACCACGTGCGTCGCCTGCCACGGCCCACAAGGCCACGGCGTGGAAGCCATGGGCGCGCCGAACCTGACCGAGCCAGGCGGCTTTATCTACGGCACCAGCCTGGCGCAATTGCAGCAGACCATCCGCCATGGTCGCCAGGGCCAGATGCCGGCGCAGGAAGTGCTGCAGGGCAATGACAAGGTGCATTTGCTGGCGGCCTATGTGTATAGCCTGACCCACTAGCACCTGTAGGAGCGAGCTTGCTCGCGAAGAACGTCAACGATAATGCGGTCAGTCTGGTCTATCGCGTTGCCTTTACGTTTTTCGCGAGCAAGCTCGCTCCTACCGTGTGGCGACATTTGCGACCAAGTGTCACACCCCTTCAAAACCCAACTGTCCCCTCCTCGCTTTCGGGTCTACGCTTGTTCCTGCAGTGGGCCAATCCTGGCGTACGCGACGGTAGCCGTTGCGCCCTCGAAAATTCCTGTCCACTCGATCAGCTTTAGATTTCTGACTTTGTCCTTACACAAAACAGGGAAAGTGCGCAGAATCTGGCGTGGAACGCCTTGATACAGGTCAGTCATTGCGTTGCAATGGCCCCTCGCTTTCTACATACTTGCGGCCGATTTTACCTATAAAAATACTTAAACCGTGGAACCTTAGAATGAGCACAGCAATCAGTCCGACTGCTTATAACTATAAGGTGGTTCGCCAGTTCGCCATCATGACGGTGGTCTGGGGAATTCTTGGCATGGGGCTCGGGGTGTTCATCGCCTCGCAACTGGTCTGGCCGCAATTGAATTTCGACCTGCCCTGGACGACCTTCGGCCGCCTGCGACCGCTGCACACCAACCTGGTGATCTTCGCCTTCGGTGGCTGTGCATTATTTGCCACCTCCTATTACGTCGTGCAGCGCACCTGCCAGACGCGCTTGATCTCCGATGGCCTCGCCGCCTTCACCTTCTGGGGCTGGCAGGCGGTCATCGTCGGCGCCATCATCAGCCTGCCCCTGGGCTACACCACCACCAAGGAATACGCCGAGCTGGAATGGCCGATCGCCATTTTGCTCGCCATCGTGTGGGTGACCTATGCCGTGGTGTTCTTCGGCACCATCGTCAAGCGCAAGACCAAGCACATCTATGTCGGCAACTGGTTCTACGGGGCGTTCATCCTGGTCACGGCGATGCTGCATATCGTCAACCACGCGTCCTTGCCGGTGAGCCTGTTCAAGTCCTACTCGGCCTACTCCGGCGCGACGGATGCGATGATCCAGTGGTGGTACGGGCATAACGCCGTCGGCTTTTTCCTGACCACCGGGTTCCTCGGAATGATGTATTACTTCGTGCCGAAACAGGCCGAACGCCCCATCTATTCCTATCGCCTGTCCATCGTGCATTTCTGGGCGCTGATCACCCTGTATATCTGGGCAGGTCCGCACCACCTGCACTACACCGCGTTGCCGGACTGGGCACAGTCCCTGGGCATGGCGATGTCGATCATCCTGCTGGCGCCAAGCTGGGGCGGCATGATCAACGGCATGATGACCCTCTCGGGCGCCTGGCATAAGCTGCGCACCGACCCGATCCTGCGCTTTCTGGTGGTGTCCCTGGCGTTCTACGGCATGTCGACCTTCGAAGGGCCGATGATGGCGATCAAGACCGTCAACTCGCTTTCCCACTACACCGACTGGACCATCGGCCACGTACACGCCGGGGCACTCGGCTGGGTGGCGATGATTTCCATCGGCGCGCTGTATCACATGATCCCCAAGCTGTTCGGCCGCGCACAGATGCACAGCGTCGGGCTGATCAACACGCACTTCTGGCTGGCCACGATCGGCACCGTGCTCTACATCGCCTCGATGTGGGTCAACGGCATCACCCAGGGCCTGATGTGGCGTGCGATCAATGATGACGGCACCCTCACGTATTCCTTCGTCGAAGCGCTGCAAGCCAGCCACCCGGGCTATATCGTCCGCGCCCTGGGCGGTGCGTTCTTTGCCGCCGGCATGCTGTTCATGGCCTACAACGTCTGGCGCACCGTGCGTGCCTCCGACCCGGCGCAAGCTGAAGCCGCCGCCAAGATCGCCGTTGTGGGAGCCCACTGATGAAGCATGAAGTCGTCGAGAAGAATATCGGCCTGCTGGCCTTCTTCATGGTCATCGCTGTGAGCATCGGTGGCCTGACCCAGATCGTCCCGCTGTTTTTCCAGGACGTGACCAACAAGCCGGTCGAAGGCATGAAGCCGCGCACCGCCCTCGAACTGGAAGGCCGCGACGTCTACATCGCCAACGGCTGCGTGGGCTGCCACTCACAGATGATTCGCCCGTTCCGCGCCGAAACCGAACGCTACGGCCACTACTCGGTGGCCGGTGAAAGCGTGTGGGACCATCCGTTCCTGTGGGGCTCCAAGCGTACCGGCCCGGACCTGGCCCGTGTCGGCGGGCGTTACTCCGATGACTGGCAGCGTGCGCACCTGTACAACCCGCGCAACGTGGTGCCCGAGTCGAAAATGCCGGCGTACCCGTTCCTGGTGGAAAACAAGCTCGACGGCAAGGACACCGCGAAGAAGATGGAAGTCTTGCGCACCCTGGGCGTGCCCTACACCGACGAAGACATCGCCGGTGCGGCCGCAGCCGTAAAGGGCAAGACCGAAATGGACGCATTGGTGGCCTACCTGCAAGGCCTTGGCACCCTCATCAAAAGCAAACGGTGACTGGCATGGATATCGGCATGATTCGTGGCCTGGGCACCGTTGTGGTGATGGTGGCCTTTATCGGCCTGGCGCTGTGGGTGTTCAGCCCCCGGCGCAAATCGGAATTCGACGACGCGACCATGCTGCCCTTTGCAGATGATCCCGAAGCCATCAAGCACGTCGAGAAAGCGTCTAGGAGTAACAAAGAATGACTACGTTCTGGAGCCTGTATGTCACAGTCCTCAGTCTGGGTACCATCTTCGCCCTGACCTGGCTGCTGCTGTCGACCCGCAAGGGCCAGCGCGCCGAGCAGACGGACGAGACCGTCGGCCACTCGTTCGACGGTATCGAGGAATACGACAACCCGCTGCCCAAATGGTGGTTCATGCTGTTTGTCGGCACCATCATCTTCGCCCTCGGTTACCTTGCGCTCTACCCCGGCCTGGGCAACTGGAAAGGCCTGCTGCCAGGCTACAACTACCTCGACAACGACAAGCAAACCCCGTTTGCCAACGGCCAGACCGGCTGGACCGGCGTGCACGAATGGGAAAAGGAAATGGCCAGGTCGGAGGCCAGGTTCGGGCCGATTTTCGCCAAATTCGCCTCGATGCCGATTGAAGAAGTCGCCAGGGACCCGCAAGCCCTGAAGATGGGCGGTCGGCTGTTTGCCTCCAACTGCTCGGTGTGCCACGGTTCCGACGCCAAGGGCGCCTACGGTTTCCCCAACCTCACCGACGCCGACTGGCGCTGGGGCGGCGACCCGGCAACCATCAAGCAAACCATCATGCAAGGCCGCCACGCAGTGATGCCAGGCTGGGCTGAAGTGATCGGCGAACAAGGCGTGGCGGACGTAGCGGCCTTCGTGGTGACCAACCTCGACGGCCGCAAACTGCCGGAAGGCGCCAAGGCCGACGTGGCCAACGGCGAGAAACTCTTCGCCGCCAACTGCGTGGCCTGCCACGGCCCGGCCGGTAAAGGCACCCCCGCCATGGGCGCGCCGGACCTGACGCACCCGGGTGCGTTCATCTACGGCTCAAGCTTCGCCCAGTTGCAGCAGACCATCCGCTATGGTCGCCAGGGTCAGATGCCCGCGCAGGAGCAACTGCAGGGCAATGACAAGGTGCACTTGCTGGCGGCGTATGTGTACAGCTTGTCCCACGGGGACAAGAAGGCTGAAGAGCAGTAAGTCCTCGAACACAAAAAGCCCCGCTCAGCGAAAACTGACGGGGCTTTTTTGTTTCTCGCTGCCAGGGCCTCATGACTTGCCACGCGCAACCATCAAGTAGTAACGTAACTACATCAAGTCTAACGAAGGGGGATACCCCATGACCATCACGACCATTTCCAGCCGCGAATTCAATCAGGACACAAGTGGTGCCAAAAAAGCCGCGCGCAAGGGCCCGGTTTTTATCACCGATCGCGGCAAGCCCGCCCATGTACTGCTAAGCATTGAGGACTACCAGAAACTCACAGGCCTGAATGCCGATATCGTTGAGCTGCTAGTGATGCCGGAAGCGGCCGATATCGACTTCGAAACCGAACGTGCCGTGATCATTCATCGACCCGTGGACTTTTCTTGATGTATCTACTCGACACCAACGTAATCTCTGAACTGCGTAAACCTCAGGCTGATGCAAAAGTCGTTGCCTGGGCCAAAAGCGTGATAGCGCCGCGTATGTTTATCTCGGCGATCACGCTGAAGGAACTGGAAACCGGCGTCCTGCGCATTGAACGGCGAGACCCGGCTCAGGGGAAGGTATTGAGGACCTGGCTCAGGCGTCATGTGATGCCAGCTTTTGATGCGAGAATCCTGCCCGTCGACGCGGCCGTCGCGTTGCGTTGTGCGCACTTGCATGTTCCAGACAAGTCCAACGAGAGTGACTCGTTGATCGCCGCAACCGCTCTGGTTCATGGGCTTACTGTCGTCACACGTAACGTCAGCGATTTCAAATCCAGCGGCGTTGCGCTGATTAACCCATGGGACGAATGACCGTCCTGCGAGCAAAAACCGTCCATACTCAACAAGTCAATTGATCCAGGTCACTTACACCATCAATTGATTTGCCCCAACGCGACCAAAGGTCGCACCCTTTACGCACCGTCGGGGGCGTATCATTAGGCCACTGCAACACCCCCAATTTGACCGCGGTTGGCACGTACTGGCCGAGGCAAATCTCCACCGCCGTGGGATGCAATGATGAGCGACCAGATACCGGTACACGACGTTACCCCGCCTGCCAAAAGCGTCGACCTCTACGCTTCGCGAGAGAAGATTTATACCCGTGCCTTCACCGGCCTGTTTCGCAATCTGCGCATGCTCGGCGGTGCCGCACTGTTCCTGCTCTACTTCGGCACCGTGTGGCTGAACTGGGGCGGTCACCAGGCGGTGTGGTGGAACCTGCCGGAGCGTAAGTTCTTCATTTTTGGCGCCACCTTCTGGCCCCAGGATTTCATCCTGCTCTCGGGCATCCTTATCGTCGCGGCGTTCGGCCTGTTCTTTATCACCGTGTACGCCGGGCGCGTGTGGTGCGGTTACACCTGCCCGCAAAGCGTGTGGACGTGGATCTTCATGTGGTGCGAAAAGGTCACCGAAGGCGACCGCAACCAGCGTATCAAGCTCGACAAGGCGCCCATGGGCGCCGGCAAATTCCTGCGCAAGTTCAGCAAGCACACGCTGTGGCTGCTGATCGGCTTTGTCACCGGTATGACCTTCGTCGGCTACTTCTCGCCGATCCGCGAACTGGTACTGGACTTCTTCACCGGCCAGGCCGACGGCTGGTCGTACTTCTGGGTCGGTTTCTTCACCCTCGCCACCTACGGCAACGCCGGCTGGCTGCGCGAACAGGTGTGCATCTACATGTGCCCGTATGCGCGTTTCCAGAGCGTGATGTTCGACAAGGACACGCTGATCGTGTCCTACGACCCACGCCGTGGCGAAGTGCGCGGTCCGCGCAAGAAGGGGGTCGACTACAAGGCCCAGGGCCTGGGCGATTGCATCGACTGCACGATGTGCGTGCAAGTGTGCCCCACCGGTATCGACATCCGCGACGGCCTGCAGATCGAGTGCATCGGCTGCGCCGCCTGTATCGACGCGTGCGACACGATCATGGACAAGATGGACTACCCGCGCGGCCTGATCAGCTACACCACCGAGCACAATCTGTCCGGGCAGAAAACCCATAAATTGCGTCCGCGCCTGATCGGTTACGCCCTGGTGTTGCTGGCGATGATCAGCCTGCTGGTGGCCGCCTTCTTCATGCGTTCGCTGGTGGGCTTCGACGTGAGCAAGGACCGGGTGCTGTACCGCGAAAACGCCGAAGGCCGCATCGAGAACGTCTACAGCCTGAAGATCATGAACAAGGACCAGCGCGACCACACCTATGTGCTCGACGCCGCCGGCCTGCCCGACCTCAAGCTGCAAGGCCGACGCGAAATCAAGGTGGCCGCCGGCGACATCGTCAGCATGCCGGTGGAATTGTCGAGCGCCCCCGAGCAATTGCCGTCGAGCACCAACGAAGTGACGTTCATCCTCGAGGATGCCGACGACACCCGCGTTCACATTGAAGCCAAGAGCCGATTCATCGGCCCACAAGTTCGTTAGACAGGGAATACAAGAATGCCCGCAGCCACTGCCGCAAGCCCTTGGTACAAGCACCTCTGGCCCTGGATCATCATCGGCATCCTTGCCTGCTCGGTGACCCTGACCCTGTCCATGGTGACCATCGCGGTGAATAACCCGGACAACCTGGTCAACGACAATTATTACGAGGCCGGCAAAGGCATCAACCGCTCCCTGGACCGCGAACGCCTGGCCCAGACCCTCCAGTTGCGCGGCAAGCTGCACCTGGACGAACTGACCGGTGAAGTCGAACTGCGCCTGACCGGCTACAGCAACCCGAACACGCTGGAACTGAACCTGATTTCCCCGACCCAGCCAGAGAAGGATCGCAAGATCAACCTGACCCGCAGCGACAGCGAGCCCGGCCGCTATATCGGCCAGGTCACCGAGAAGGTCGAAGGCCGGCGCTTCGTGGAATTGCTCGGCGTGGAAGGCGACAAGACCTGGCGTCTGTTCGAAGAAGAAGAGGTCAGCCACGACAAGGACTTGCTGCTCGGAGACGAACCGTTGCAGGGTGCCGAAGACCTGAAAAAGTAAAAGATCGCGCTTCGCGGGCAAGCCCACTCCCACATTGGAACGCGTACCCCTGTGGGAGTGGGCTTGCCCGCGATGAGGCCCTTCCAGCCACCAAAGATCCCGACCATGACCACCCCCTGCTACCACTGCGCGCTGCCCGTCCCCGCCGGCAGCCGGTTCACCACCGACATCCTCGGCGAGCGTCGCGAGCTTTGCTGCCCGGGGTGCCAGGCGGTGGCCGAGGCGATTGTGGCGGGCGGGCTGGAAAGCTACTACCGGCACCGCAGCGAAGCCTCGGCCAACCCCGAGGCCTTGCCGGTGCAACTGCTCGATGAATTGGCGCTGTACGACCGCGCCGACGTGCAAAAGCCCTTCGTGCGCCACACAGGCGAACTCGCTGAAATCACCCTGCTCATGGAAGGCATCAGTTGCGCGGCCTGTGGCTGGTTGATCGAGAAACACCTGCGCGGCCTGCCCGCCGTGGCCGAAGCACGGCTGAACCTGTCCAACCACCGCCTGCATGTGCGCTGGGCCGACGGGCAGTTACCGTTGAGCCAAGTGCTCAGTGAACTGCGCCATATCGGTTATGCCGCCCACCCCTATCAAGCGGACCGTGCCGCCGAACAACTGGCCGGCGAGAATCGCCTGGCCCTGCGCCAGCTGGGTGTTGCCGGGCTGTTGTGGTTCCAGGCCATGATGGCGACCATGGCCACCTGGCCGGAATTCAATATCGACCTCAGCCCCGAACTGCATGTGATCCTGCGCTGGGTTGCGATGTTTCTGACAACTCCCATCGTGTTCTACAGCTGCGCACCGTTTTTCAAAGGCGCGCTGCGCGATCTGCGCACGCGTCACCTGACCATGGACGTGTCGGTGTCCCTGGCCATTGGCGGGGCTTATCTGGCGGGGATCTGGACGGCGATCACCGGCGTGGGTGAGCTGTACTTCGACGCGGTCGGCATGTTCGCGCTGTTCCTGCTGGCCGGACGCTACCTGGAACGGCGCGCTCGCGAGCGCACCGCCGCCGCCACCGCGCAGTTGGTCAACCTGCTGCCGGCCTCGTGCCTGCGCCTGGGCGCGGACGGCCAGAGCGAACGCATCCTGCTGGGCGAGTTGGCCGTGGGTGACCGGGTGCTGGTGCATCCTGGCGCGGTGCTGCCGGCGGACGGGGTGATTGTCGAAGGCCAGTCCAGCGTCGATGAATCCCTGCTCACCGGCGAATACCTGCCGCAGCCTAGGCATGTCAGCGATGCGGTCACCGCCGGCACCCTCAACGTGGAAGGCGTGCTGACCGTCGAGGTGCGCGCCCTCGGCCACGACACGCGCCTGTCCGCCATCGTGCGCCTGCTGGAGCGCGCCCAGGCCGAGAAACCGCGCCTGGCGCAGATCGCCGACCGCGCCGCACAGTGGTTTTTGCTGGCGTCCCTGATTGCGGCTGCAGTGATCGGCCTGGTGTGGTGGCAGCTGGATGCATCACGGGCGTTCTGGATCGTATTGGCCATGCTGGTCGCCACCTGCCCGTGCGCGCTGTCCCTGGCGACACCCACTGCCCTCACCGCCGCCACCGGCACCCTGCACAGCCTTGGGTTGCTGCTGACCCGCGGCCATGTGCTGGAGGGTCTGAACCAGATCGACACGGTGATTTTCGACAAGACCGGTACGCTCACCGAAGGACGCCTGGCGTTACGCGCCATCCGGCCTCTGGGCGAACTGGACAGCGACCAGTGCCTGAGCCTCGCCGCCGCACTGGAAAACCGCTCCGAACACCCGATTGCCCGCGCCTTTGGCCGTGCGCCCCTGGCGGCCCATGACGTATCCAGCAGCCCCGGCCTGGGCCTGCAAGGACGTGTGGGCGAACGCCTGTTGCGCATCGGCCAACCCGGGTTTGTCTGTGAACTCAGCGCCGGCCCGATCCCGGCGTCACCGGACGAAGCCGGGCAATGGCTGCTGCTGGGCGATCAACGCGGCGCGCTCGCCTGGTTCGTGCTCGACGACCGCCTGCGCAGCGACGCGCCTGCGCTGCTGGCGGCGTGCAAGGCGCGCGGCTGGCGCACCTTGCTGCTGTCGGGAGACAGCTCGCCGATGGTCGCCAGTGTCGCTGCCGAACTGGGCATCGATGAAGCCCATGGCGGCCTGCGTCCCGACGACAAGCTGCAGGTGCTGCAGCGCCTGCATCAAGAGGGCCGCACAGTGCTGATGCTCGGCGACGGCGTCAACGATGTGCCCGTACTGGCCGCCGCGGATATCAGCGTGGCAATGGGCTCGGCCACCGACCTGGCAAAGACCAGCGCCGATGCGGTGCTGTTGTCCAACCGCCTGGAGGCGCTGGTGCAGGCGTTCTCCCTGGCGCGACGCACACGTCGAGTCATCATCGAAAACCTGCTGTGGGCCGGTCTGTACAATGGCCTGATGCTGCCGTTCGCGGCCCTGGGGTGGATCACCCCGATCTGGGCGGCAATCGGCATGTCCCTCAGTTCGTTGACGGTGGTGCTCAATGCCCTGCGCCTGACGCGCCTGCCAAGCGCGCCGGCCGTTGGCGCCCCCTTGATCAATCGCCCGCTGCCGGCGTGAGCCGCGCGGGCATGGAGTGCAGATGCCAGCTCTATACGTGATGATTCCGGCGGCGCTGCTGTTAGTGGGCGTGGCCATCTACATCTTCTTCTGGGCCGTGGACAGCGGCCAGTACGAAGACCTCGACGGCCCGGCCCACAGTGTGCTGTTCGACGACCAGGACCCCAATCACCTGGCCGCCATCGACGAAGCCAACCGCGCCGAACAGCCGCCCAAGGAACCGCCCCATGCTTGAGCTGGCGCCTTTGCTGGCCTCTGCGCTGATCCTCGGCCTGCTCGGCGGTGGCCATTGCCTGGGCATGTGCGGCGGGCTGATGGGCGCGCTGACCCTGGCGATTCCCAGGGAACAGCGCAGCCGCCGTTTTCGCCTGCTGCTGGCGTACAACCTGGGACGCATCTTAAGTTATGCCGCAGCGGGGTTGCTGATCGGCCTGGCCGGGTGGGCCGTGGCCAACAGCCCGGCGGCGATGTTCATGCGGGTGCTCGCCGGGCTGCTGCTGATCAGCATGGGCCTGTACCTGGCCGGCTGGTGGAGCGGCCTGACCCGTCTCGAAAGCCTCGGGCGCGGCCTGTGGCGACATATCCAGCCGATGGCCAACCGCCTGCTGCCGGTGTCCAGCCTGCCCCGCGCTTTACTGCTGGGCGCGCTGTGGGGCTGGTTGCCGTGCGGGTTGGTCTACAGCACCCTGCTTTGGGCCGCAAGCCAGGGCAATGCGCTGGACAGCGCGCTGCTGATGCTCGCGTTCGGCCTGGGCACCTGGCCGGTATTGCTGGCGACCGGGCTGGCCGCCGAACGTGTCACCGCGCTGTTGCGCAGGCGCAGCGTGCGCATGGCCGGTGGTTTGCTGGTGGTGCTGTTCGGGCTCTGGACCCTGCCCGGGCCGCACCAGCATTGGCTGATGGGGCACTGACCGGCCCTGTGGCATAGCGCCGCTCCCCGTTGATGCAAATCAACATGCCCGCCCCACCCAGCCCCTAGACTCGGCCCACCAGCCAAACCGGGGGACCGCCCGCATGCTCGACGCCATTCGTTGGGACACCGATCTGATTCATCGCTACGACCTGGCGGGGCCGCGCTACACGTCCTACCCCACCGCCGTACAATTCGACAGCCAGGTCGGCACTTTCGACCTGCTCCATGCGCTGCGCGACAGTCGCAAAGCCACCCGGCCGTTGTCGCTGTATGTACACGTGCCGTTCTGCGCCAATATTTGTTACTACTGCGCCTGCAACAAGGTGATTACCAAGGACCGTGGTCGCGCCCAGGCCTATTTGCAACGCCTGATGCAGGAGATCCAGCAGGTCGCCTGCCACCTCGACCCGAAACAGCCGGTGGAACAACTGCATCTGGGCGGCGGCACGCCGACCTTTCTCAGCCATGACGAATTGCGCCAGGTGATGGCACACCTGCGCCAGCACTTTAATTTGCTCGAGGACGATTCGGGCGACTACGGCATCGAGATCGACCCTCGCGAAGCCGACTGGGCGACCATGGGCCTGCTGCGCGAACTGGGCTTCAACCGCGTCAGCATCGGGTTGCAGGACCTTGACCCCGAGGTGCAACGGGCGGTCAATCGCCTGCAAAGCCTGGAAGAAACCCGCGCGGTGATCGACGCGGCGCGCACCCTGCAATTTCGCTCGATCAATATCGACCTGATCTACGGCTTGCCCAAGCAGTCGCCGCTGAATTTTGCGCGCACCGTAGAAGAAGTCATCCGCCTGCAACCCGACCGCCTGTCGGTATTCAACTACGCACACCTGCCGGAGCGCTTCATGCCCCAGCGGCGGATCAACACCGACGATCTGCCCTCGCCGGCAGAAAAACTGTTGATGCTGCAAACCACCATCGAACAATTGACCCAGGCCGGCTACCGCTATATCGGCATGGACCACTTTGCCCTGCCGGACGACGAACTGGCCATCGCCCAGGAAGAAGGCACCCTGCAGCGCAACTTCCAGGGCTATACCACCCACGGGCACTGCGATCTGATTGGATTGGGCGTATCGGCGATCAGCCAGATCGGCGACCTGTACTGCCAGAACAGCAGTGATCTCAACGGCTACCAGAATGCCTTGGCGGGCGCGCAACTGGCCACCAGCCGTGGGTTGATCTGCACCACGGACGACCGTCTGCGACGGGCGGTGATTCAGCAGCTAATCTGCAATTTCAGCCTGGTGTTCGAGGACATCGAGCAGGCATTCAACATCGATTTTCGCGGCTATTTCGACGATATATGGCCGCAGTTGCAAATAATGGCCGCAGACGGCCTGATCGAACTGGACGCCCAGGGCCTTCGTGTGATGCCGGCCGGGCGCTTGCTGGTGCGTTCGGTGTGCATGGTGTTCGATGCCTACCTTGAGCACCAGAATCGCCAGCGTTTCTCGCGGGTGATCTGAGACTGCCTACGCCATCGCCAGGGAGGCGGCCTTCATCGCATCGGGGCCACTGAGCCCCTTCATGGCCTTGCCCAACGCAGTCTGCGCCGTGATGAGGCTCGCGTTCAGCACGGCAATCGCACCCTGCAGGTTATTGACCTTGACCCTGGCCTGCTCCGCAGAAAGCGTGTTATCGGCCATGACAGCGGTCAGTTCGGCCTGTTTTTCTGCAATCTGTTTCTTGATCTCGCGGATCATCTTCAAGACCTGCTGGACCTCGTTGGGCAGGCCGCTTTCCTCGATATCGCTGTTGGATTTTTTCGTGTCTCTGACCGCCTGCAAGGCTGCGCCCGAAAGGGTCACCTTCACACCTTCGTCCGTCTTGGTACTGAGGGGCGAAGAAGTGGCGTCCTTCAGCTCTTTGCCAGCCGCCGCCGACTTCGCTTCTGCCACCTGGTCTTTCGGCTCCGGCAAAGGCAGCGCGCTGAGGCTTGCCGGGGTATTTGCACCGATGGAAATCATGGGTCTGGCTCCGAATTCAAAAGGTATCGTTACTTTGTATCGGCCACGACACACGGACCTTTATAACGCCGAGGCTTTTCGTACCACGCTGGCCTCATCTACCCCCAGTGCGTTACCCTTACGTCTTATGTGTGTTTTCCCACAAGGATTTAAGAAATGTCCGAGCCAGTCAAACTGCGCGCTCACAGCCAGGCTCACTGCAAGGATTGCAGCCTGGCTCCCCTCTGCCTGCCACTTTCGCTGAATCTGGAAGACATGGAAGCGCTGGACGACATCGTTAAACGTGGCCGCCCGCTGAAAAAAGGCGAGTTTCTGTTTCGCCAGGGCGACAAGTTCGATTCCGTCTATGCAGTACGCTCGGGCGCATTAAAGACATTCAGCCTCAGCGACGGCGGCGAAGAGCAAATCACCGGCTTCCACTTGCCCAGTGAATTGGTCGGTTTGTCGGGGATGGACACCGAAATGCATCCCGTGTCGGCGCAGGCGCTGGAGACTACATCGGTGTGCGAAATTCCTTTCGAGCGCCTTGATGAACTGGCCCTGCAACTGCCACAGCTGCGCCGTCAGTTGATGCGCGTCATGAGCCGCGAGATTCGTGACGATCAACAGATGATGCTGCTGTTGTCGAAGAAAACCGCCGACGAGCGCATTGCGACCTTCCTGGTCAACCTGTCGGCGCGCTTTCGCGCCCGTGGTTTTTCGGCCAACCAGTTCCGCCTGAGCATGTCGCGCAATGAAATCGGCAATTACCTGGGCCTTGCGGTGGAAACCGTGTCCCGCGTGTTTACCCGCTTCCAGCAGAACGCATTGATTGCCGCCGAGGGCAAGGAAGTGCATATCCTCGACCCTATCCAACTGTGCGCACTGGCCGGTGGTTCCCTGGAAGGGTAATCCGCGCTCTGCGGCCGAGCGAACCGGCAAGGCCGCAGGTATACTTCGGGTCCGTTTTCCGCCCAGGACCCTTCGACGATGACTTTCGATTCGTTCGACATCAAATCCCTGATTCGCCCCGTCATCGACTTCCCCAAGCCTGGGGTGATCTTCCGTGACATCACGCCGTTGTTTCAGTCGCCCCGCGCCCTGCGCCTGGTCGCCGACAGCTTTGCCCAGCGTTATGTCGAAGCCGACTTCAGCCATATCGGCGCAATGGATGCCCGCGGTTTCCTGATCGGCTCGATCGTCGCCTACCAGCTCAACAAGCCACTGATCCTGTTTCGCAAGCAAGGCAAATTGCCGGCTGACGTGTTGGCCGAGGCCTACCAGACCGAATATGGCGAAGCGCTGCTTGAGGTGCATGCCGACAGCCTGTGCGAAGGCGACTCGGTGCTGATGTTCGATGACTTGATCGCCACCGGTGGCACCCTGATTGCGGCGGCGAACCTGGTGCGGCGCATGGGTGCGCAGATCTTTGAAGCGGCGGCGATTATTGATTTGCCGGAGCTGGGTGGGTCGCAGCGGTTGGAGGATATGGGGATTCCCACGTTCTGCCTGACGCAGTTTGGGTTGACCGAGCGGTAGTCGTTGTCAGGGCGGGCCTCATCGGGGGCAAGCCCCCTCCCACAGTTTTGACTGTGTTCACAAATCAAATGTGGGAGGGGGCTTGCCCCCGATGGCGGCCTCTGAGCCGACCAGGATGTTGGATCAGATCGAGTACATATCCATTATTTAGGTAACGGCCACTTAGGGTTCCGCCCTGACGGCGGCTCACTTTTGAAAAGCGCAAAAGTAAGCAAAACGCTCTTGCCCCACCACTCGGCACCTC